>SMDP01000048.1 GCA_012911965.1 Geitlerinema sp. P-1104 | reverse complement strand
GCTCTCACGAGCTGTCTTTGATTCCGGGGTCTGATTAAGCCGGGAATTTTGTCAATCCCCTACACCTGAATGCTTACATATATACTTTCTTGGTCCCTCTCGATAAGTGTTTCGATCCCTTCCAGTAAAGGTTGTTTTTCAATACTCCGCCTTGCTAATTCTTGGAGTATTAAAGAATTAAGTTTTACCTTGACTGTATTAAAATCTAAATGTTTATAACAAGGAGTGACAGAGTAGGAACTAATACAGGGAGCAAGATATTGTTTCCACTCTGTGGGATAACTCTTATGCTTATCTTTTGAAATTTCACCAAATACAAAGGCAGCAGTACCGGCAAAAACATCAGCTATTTGTATTCCAGGGAATTTTTTTGAGTCTGCCAGTTTAGGTATCTCAATAAGATTGAAACTAATCGGATGCTGCTTTCCAGCCACTTCTATGAATTCTTTATCTTCTTTGTTAACCATTTCCTCGAAAAGTTCTAATTGTTCTTTCAAAGGCTTAGAGCTATCACAAAATACCTTTAGTTGATAGGACTCTTGTCCCCACTCCCCTAAAAGCGAAAAGAGTGAAGAGGAGCTAAGATCTAAAACCCATTTGCCTACATTTGTGCCTTTTATTGAGTCTAGCTCCAAGTTAATTATCTCTCGTTGGTGAATACAAAATTCTTTTATCTCATTTAATCCTAGGGGTATTTTGGGTGAGGAGAGAGAATCAAAGAAATTATTATAATCCATTTTCATGAATTGATAGAAATCGTTAAAAATACACTCAGCATAGTTACCACCTTCTTTGAAATGGATATAAAGAAGATTAGATACAAAATTATGAAATTCAATATCATAAAAAATGGAGTTCTTGCTAGCTAAAGCAGGCTCAAATATGTATTCATAAAATTTGCAAGCTAAACTATACTTTTTGTCATGAACAACAACTTTGGCACGAGTACTAAATTTTTCCAAAATATGCGTAATAGCTTTTCTACCTGGACTGGACTTTCGCATTTTGTTTGCTTTTAGTTCGCCGGATTGTATCTTGTAATCTTTAATTAATTTTTCTACAAATTCTTTGGCTTCTTCATTACTTACTGCTACTGCCGAGTAGGTAAAGAAAGGAGCTGTGCTGTCCAGAAGATTAGGTCCCGTGAATCCCGATTCATCACAAAAAATTTCCTGTACGTTATTTTTATGAATACTCATAATTTATGTTCACTAAGTTCGTGGAGTTTTAATTAAAAAAACGAAGAGGCTTAACTAAATGTATTAGCCAAGAAAATAAAGCCAGCACAGCCTCATGTTAACAGTAAGACCAAGCAGGTGGCAAGATATAGAGTCAAAAGGTTTGGATAGGGAATCCAGTTGTGAACCTGGCGTTGATGTTGCTTTCAATGACCGGCTTTCGTACCATTTCCTCCTCGCCTCCTCGTGTCATGGCAATGGCTGGAGCCATGACACGGACCCTGGGCGGCTCTGCCGCCTGTACTCGGGAGGCAGAGCCTCTCCAAGGGCATGACTTGGCTCGAGCCAAGTCACGAGGAAATGCCAAGTCACGAGGACATCGAGAACATCGTCTTAGAATGTTTCTTAGAGTCCGCGCCCTGGCTTACAATCAGCAAATCCGAGCGCCTCACTATCGAGGAAACTGGCAATTGCCATTTCGACAACCGCCTCAACTGGATACTCTATTTCAGTAGCACGAGCGAGTAGCGCGGCACGAATACGCTCAGGCAACCGCTCTAAAATCACTTCAGCATCAGCACGAGACAGTTGCTCTTGAACCCTAGCTTGCATAATATCACCTTTCAGTTGGAATCTGGGCATTGTAAGGAGGCTCAGTTGCTCTTAGAATTATGGCTTCTAGCTCCAATAGTAACGCGGGGTTTCCCCAATAGGGAACAACTTGCAACGCAATCCGTATATCCTCATCACTATATTTATCGAGCCATGCCCATAGGAAAGCCTTATGCCCTCCCCTGAAGCGCCCTCGTAGACTTTTGGTTTTGCCAATATAGAGCAACCCCTCAGTTTTATGCCGAATTGCATAGACGCCGGGGCGAGCCGGTAGATGAGAAAATTCACGGCTTAAAGGTTGGCATTGCTCAAACGGTCTCAAGGCAATCATATCGAGTATTCTTCGAGCTTCGGCTTGTAAGTCCAACTCGTTCATCGGCGTAGAGATAGAAAGGTTGGTAATCTAGACTCTATACTCTCATGGATCTCAACTCTAATCCATCTGGGTCGTCAGACTAGACACTTTAATTTGTTGCCTTAGATACCAAATCCCTAAAACCACCCCCCAGCCGCCAAACGTAGCAGCCGGCCAACAGAGGTATTTCGATTCACCGTTTGACGGGGGATAAAATAGGGATCGCGAAAGGGAGTGAGGCGCAGACTTCGGGTATTATAAAGATAGCCCGATTGATGATAGAGTTTGACAATCTCTAAAGCATTGTCATCAATCGCCCCAAAGGGATAAGAAATATGATTTGCGACAGTTTCAGTCCCCTCTAACCCGGCTAAACAGTCTCTGAGTTCCTGTTGCGATCGCCCCACTTCTTTATGCACCTCCTCCTCGGAAATCAAGGTCAGATTATCATGATTCGCCCCATGAGATTGAATATCATAATAGCCCCGAATCACTCCCTCCCGTAACTCCTCACAACTGGCGTGTTCTAAATAGCTTCCGGGGACTCCCATAAAAGAGGAGTTTATAAACCAAACGACCGTCAGTTTCTCCCCCGTTTCTCGATGAAGTTGCTCCAATAACGGCAAAACATTGAGATGAGCCTCCCGATAGCCATCATCAATGGTAACCATGACTTTAGGACGAGATTTGTAATTGACAGGAATCGGATCTGGGGGAGTCTTAAAATAGTAATTATAGAGGTCTTGGGAGGACAAAAACCAATAATTGCGCGCTACTAATTCTCGCAAAAAGGCTTCAAATTTATTGATGCTATAATCGGCGCTAAATTCTGGTCGTTGGGGCGGTTGGTTTCGGGGATTATCAATTTCAATAATATCGTGAAAGCCAAAAATGGCGATTTTTTCAATTAGGAGTTCTCCCCCAATCATTACCAGAATAAGTCCCAGCAGAAAGGCGATCGCCCAGCGTCGGAGTTTGGCGTTAGAGACCATCAGCGGAATAAGAGAAACTGGGAAGAGGACAAGGACATTAGAGAAACGAAGTCAGTTTGAGGGCGATATGATTATCAATTAACGCCAAATGTCCCTCTGGATGAATGGCGGAGAACGACTCAAAAAACTGGCGCGGTTGGCTGGGGAAATGGGAAAATTCTAATTGAGCATCCCCATCGGCGATATTGGCCCAAAAATAGCGCAAACTGGGAATCAGGGGTTCCGCCGCCTCTCGGGAGAGATGGAGAGGAGCATCGGTCAGTAAGCGTAGCATAAAGGGATAGGCCCGATCTCCCATCCAGTCGCGAGAGAGTTGACCCAGATTTTCCCAATCCTGCACCCCATCAACTCTCCCCGACTCAATTTGCAGCCAAGTCTGTCCCTGATTATCCCGCAGACATTCCAAAACCCGATAAGGATGAGGATACGAGACCGTCGAACCGGTGGTAATGTCATAGAGATCTCCTGCTTGGGCGATATCCTGGACATGAAGATGGCCCGTAAACACCAATTGCACCCCATGCGATCGCAACAACGTCCGTAACTGCGGTGCATTCTCCAACATATAGCGTCGTCCCAAACCATTCTCAGACTGGCCTGGGAGATGTTCAATCACATTATGATGCACCATCAGCCACACCTCCTCCCCCCGAAGTTGCTGCAATTGGTCATCCAACCAGTCTAACTGTGACTCCAACACCCTCCCCACCTGCTTTCCTTCGGCGTTGAAGTGATTGGAGTTTAAGCCAATCAGATGTAACCCCCGACGCAACTCAACGGTGTAATCTAACCCCTGAGGCTGGCCATAACCACAATGGGGATAATAGCCAGCAAAGTCCGCCATCCCAATGGAATGGTCATTGGCCACCGCCACCGGGATATCATGATTTCCGGGAATCACATACACCGGATAGGGAAGTTCCGCCAGGCGTTTGGCTAACCAGCGGTGATTCTCCGGTTCCCCATGTTGCGTCAAATCTCCGGGAATCAGTAAAAACTCTAAATCCAGTCCGCTGAGGCGATCCAAAATCGTCTCTAAAACCGGAATCGAGACTTCCACCAAATGGAACCGGTTAGGACTATCCCAAATGGTATGGGGAAGGGCAATATGTAAATCACTGACGATCGCAAATCTAAAAGCGTCCATAGCTAACGAGGGTGAGAAGCAGCAGATGTTCGGGTTCGATCGCATCCACATCTTCCCATACTAGCGACTCGGTCGCCCTAGACTGACCCACTTCCCCAGTTGGGGAGAGTTTCCACTATCCTAGAACAGGACATCTCTCTATCCCCAAGACGGCGATCGCCATGAAAGTTTTGCAAATTGTCCCCTCCGTCTCCCTCGTCTATGGCGGTCCGAGTCAAATGATTTTAGGCTTCTCCCAAGCCTTAGCCGCACAAGGAGTGGACATCACCCTCCTCACCACCGACTCCAACGGCGACTCAGGACAAGATCCCCTCGACGTTCCCCTCAATCAAGCTATTCCTCAAGATGGCTACCAGATTCGCTATTGTCGCTGTTCTCCCTTCCGGCGTTATAAATTCTCCCTTCCCCTGTTTCAATGGCTGTGGAACCACGCCAGGGACTATGATTTGGTCCATATTCACGCACTCTTCTCCCCCGTCAGTAGCCTCTCAGCTTGGATTTGTCGTCAACGGGGGGTTCCTTATGTGTTGCGACCCTTAGGAACCCTCGATCCGGCGGATTTACGCAAAAAATCCCGCCTGAAAGACCTCTACGCCAGGGTTTTAGAACGGGAAAACCTGGCCCAAGCCGCCGCCATGCACTTCACCACCGCCGAAGAAGCCAAAATTTCTCACCGCTTCGGGGTAAAAACTCAAGATTGGGTCATTCCTCTAGGGGTAACGCCGCCAGACTCCCCACCTCGGATACAAGAGATTGTTCAGGCGTTGGGAGTTGACGCAACTCGGCCCTTAGTTCTGTTTATGTCGCGGGTGGAACCGAAAAAAGGCCTAGATTTGTTGATTCCGGCGTTGGAGGCGATCGCCGCTGAGGGGGTTGAGTTTCAGTTTGTCTTAGCCGGGAGTAATCCCCAAGATCCCGCCTATGAACAGATGATTGGCGATCGCCTTCGCAATTCCTCGATTCACGGACAAACTCGCATCACCGGCTTTGTCAGCGGCGAGAAGAAAGCGGCCCTACTGCACCGCGCTGATTTGTTTGTGCTACCGTCCTATTATGAGAACTTCGGCATCGCTGTGGCTGAAGCCATGGGAGTGGGGACACCGGTGTTAATTTCCGATCGCGTCCAGATTTGTGAGGCGGTGGCGTCGTCGGAGTCTGGCTGGGTGGCCGATTGTTCGCTAGAGTCGGTTCGCGATCGCCTCATCGACGCCTTAGCCAATCTCGAAGATTGTCAACGACGCGGGAACAATGCTCGTACCTATGCCACTCAGTATTATAGTTGGCAGGCGATCGCACAGCAGGCGATCGAACATTACCGACGCATCATCTAGGGTTAGCAGAACCATTACAATCGTTTTGGGACAATTTCTATGAATCGCCAAATACATCGTCAACGTTGGTCGTCGCTGGTTGTCGTCAATGTTGTCTGTCTCAGTCTTCTGGGACTGCTTCTGTTCCTCAGTCCCGTCTCGGCCCAATTTTCACCCCCAGGAAACCCTCCCAACCGTAACGGACAACCCATTCGTTGGGAATATCGCTCGGTGTCCGCCAGCCAAGAAGACGACCCTGAGTTTGAAAACTTTACCGAACAAATTCGCGACTTAGGAAACTTAGGGTTTGAGATGGTTACCTGTGTCCATGCGCCAGATAGTCGTCGCAGCCAGCGTTCTACCACCGCTTGTTATTTTAAACGACCCCGCTCTTAATCTGAGCCGACGGGCCAAAAAAATGGGGAGTAAACGTTTGTTTACCCCCCAAATCAACCTTAATAGGATTTCCGACGATTACGGAAACGCCGACGCTCACGGTGACGAGCAATCTCCTTGCGTTTATGTTTCTCCGCCGGAGTCTCAAAACACCGATTTTTTTTCATATCCGAAAACAGTCCCGCGCGGGAGACTTTGCGCCGGAAGCGACGTAATGCGGATTCGATGGGTTCACTATCACCCAAGATAATTTGAGTCATTCACTTCCCTTCTACTCACAGTTCACAGTTTGAAAAAAAAGAGGCTCGGAAACTTTCCCGTTCCTCTTACAAAGGCTCACCATCAAACTCTCAAACCGGATGAGGAAACCTCAATTAACGGCTCGCTTAATGGATATTGCCCTCGGGCGATAACTTGTTCGCCCTAACCTGACGGCTAGACATCAACGATGCGGTTAGCCGTGTAACTACTCAGTGCAATTATACAGCCTGCGCGTCCACTGTGCCATCCACAGCGAAAATGCTAACCATCCAAGACTTTAAATTAACCTAACGGCGGTTATACCGAGGCTTGTCAGTGCGAGGCTTAGCAGGGTTAACCCGAATCACACGGTCCATCCATTCCGCCCCATCCAGGGCTTCAATTGCGGCCGCTTCTTCGGATTCCTGCTCCATTTCCACAAAGGCAAATCCCCGCATACGACCGGTTTCACGGTCCGTCGGGACGTGAATCCGTTTAATCGTCCCATATTCTGAGAAAACGTCACTTAAATCCTCAGAGGTGACTTCATAAGAAAGATTTCCAACGTAAACGGACATCGAGGGTCTCCAAAATCAAACAGCGTGCAGAGATGGAGATTTCGGAGTGAAGCTTGCTCAGACTAAACGGGAGAAAACCAGTTAATACAAAAAACAAACACTAGGGCCGATAATTCTTCTATCTCTGGTTCTAGCATAACATGCTTTATCAGGGCTGGAGATTTTTTTTGTTTCCCTTTATATTTCCCCTGGAACCCCTAAAACCGCAAGCGTCGCTGCACGAGATTGAGATTCTCACGGTAATCAGAGACGTTAGGGGCTAATTCCACCGCCTGGCGATAGGCATTCACCGCTTCTTCATAGTCTCCCAGGCGCTCCCAAGCATAACCGAGACGATTCCAAGCCGCCGCCAAGCTTGGATCGAGTTCTAGGGCCCGGTTGAGAGAAGCACGGGAGCGGTCATAGCCGTTGAGTCCCTGTTGGGCTAAGGCGAGATTATACCAGGCGATCGCCGGACTTAACTCGCCCCAGCGACCATCCCCTTGCAGGGCCCGTTCACAGGAGGCGATCGCCTCAACAAAGCGACTCAGGGCCACCTGATCGGCGCAGCGATTCGCCAACGCCAAGGAATAATTCGGACGCAACCGCAAGGCCCGATTGTGAGCCTCCAGAGCCGCCTCATAGTCCCCCAAGTTGCCCAAGCGAACCCCCAAATTCGTCCAAGTCATGAAATCATCAGGACGCAGCCGTAAGGCTTTCTCACAGGCGACCACCGCCTGGCGATCGCCCCCCTTCTGACAGCGGGTCACATAATCCTGATACGTCGCCTCCATCCCATCGTCCTCGCCGTGAGCCAAGCGTTGCTCCGCCTGAGCCGGACCGACGAGGCCTAGCCAGGCGATCGTCAGCAGGGGCAGGGATCTAAGCCGTCTAAGCCATGGTTGATTGCGCATCACACTTCGCTGGAAGTACACCTGATGGTGGGGGCTGAGTCTGAGGGAGTCTCCTGGGGGTTTAAGACGTGGGATCCTCCGGGGGGGCCTGAGGTTGCGTCCGTAAGCGCACCGATTCCCGGTGAGAATGTAACCCCTCCGCCTCCGCTAGGGTTTGAATCGCTTCTCCCATGCTTTGTAAAGCTGAGGGAGAATACTCAATCAGACTTGAATGCTTCATAAAGGTTTCCGTCCCCAGGGCCGAGGCGTAGCGAGCCGCGCCCGAGGTGGGTAGGGTATGGTTCGGGCCGGCGAGGTAATCCCCCACGGCTTCCGGCGTGGAATAGCCTAGGAAAATCGCCCCCGCGTGACGAATCAAGGGAAGTAACTCCCAGGGTTCGAGAATTTCGAGTTCTAAATGTTCCGGGGCGAACTGATTAGACAGCTCCGCAGCTTCCTCTAGGGAATCGACCACCACCACTAAACCATAATGGGCGATCGCCTTCTCGGTCCAGAGCCGTCGTGGATGGTCACTCAACTGCGCCTCCACCTCCGCCACCACCTGACGAGCCAACGCCGAATCCGGGGTGAGCAGAATCGCTGCCGCTAGGGGGTCATGTTCAGCCTGGGCCAGTAAATCCGCCGCCACGTAACTGGGATTAGCATGACTATCGGCAATCACCAACACTTCCGATGGTCCCGCTAACGAATCAATCCCCACCGTTCCAAAAACCATTTTCTTGGCCAGGGTGACGTAGATATTTCCCGGGCCGGTGATCACATCCACCGGAGCAATGGTATCGCTGCCGTAGGCCAACGCGGCGATCGCCTGGGCCCCACCCACCCGATAAATCTCTTGCACTCCCGCTTCCTGAGCCGCCACCAACACCGCCGGAGCAATGCGTAAGTCATCCCCCGGTGGCGTCACCATGACAATTTCTTCAACCCCCGCCACTTTCGCCGGAACTGCATTCATAATCGCCGTACTGGGATAGGCACCGCGACCCCCGGGGACATAAAGTCCCGCCCGATCAACCGCTGTGTAGCGTTTCCCGAGAACCACGCCATCCTTGCCAAAATTGACCCAACTCTTGGGAACCCGTTGGCGGTGGAAGGCTTCTACTTGTTTGACCGCCAATTGAATCGCGTCTAAGAGCTTTTTGGGGATTTGTTGATAGGCCGCATCGAGTTCCGAGCCGCTCACTCGCAACTGTGAGGCCGTTAGGGTTTGACCGTCAAATTCCTTAGTATAATGAAGTAGAGCCGCATCCCCCTCCTGGCGAACCCGATTGAGAATGGTTCGGACGCTTGCTTCTTGTTCTAGCACCCCGTCAGACTGGGTGCGGTTCATGATTCGCCGTAACTCGGACTCGGCTTCAGATCGCTCAGTGATGATTCGCAGCATGAGATGTTACAGAATGCCTCCGCGCGTGTCTGCCCCAAATACATATCCAGGATGTCCTGGGATGCGATCGCCCGCCTCGGAGCCGGAGGGAACGATCTCGCTTAGACTGATTACCCTATCAGCTTAGCGCGGATTTTTTCAGAAAGCGCGACTTCTCACAAATGAGATGCTATATTAGTATGTCTGGTAAGAACCGCCCAAGCAAACGTTAACAGAATTGAAGTATAATAGGGGAGTTAATCGGTGGCAAACATCAAGTCTGCAATCAAACGCATTCAAGTCAACGAGCGCAACCGCTTACGCAATAAGTCTCACAAGTCAGCCATCCGGACGCTGATGAAGAAGTACTTTGCTGCAGTGGACGCATACCAAAGTAATCCAAGTCCCGAGGCCTTAGAGGAGGTTCAACAGTCAATGAACCTGGCCTACAGCAAAATTGACAAAGCCGTAAAACGAGGTGTGTTGCACAGTAATACCGGCGCTCGCAAGAAAGCCCGCCTGGCCAAAGCCCTGAAGCAAGATAACACCGCCGCTGCCTAATCCTTGCGGCCGCAGACCATTGAGCCGATCGCATGACGCTTATTGACACCCACGTTCACGTCAACTTTGACCGTTTCGAGGCGGACTTCGAGCAAGTTCGCGATCGCTGGCGAGCCGCTGGAGTGAGCCAACTCATTCACTCATGCGTGCATCCTCAGGAATTTTCCCGGACGCAGGCGATCGCCGATCAAGTGCCGGAATTGTCCTTAGCCGTGGGGTTACATCCCCTCGACGCTCAGGATTGGACAGATGACCTCGCCGGCGAGATCCAGCGTTTGGCTCAAGACGATCGCCGGGTGGTGGCCATTGGCGAGACGGGGTTGGACTTTTTTAAAGCCGACAACCGCCCCCAGCAAACCGCCGCCCTGCGGGGACAACTGAAGATCGCTCAAGCCCTCAACTTGCCGGTGATTATCCACTGTCGTGACGCAGCCAGCGCCCTAGTGGAAGAATTGCAGCAGTTTCGGGAACTGGGCGGTCAGCCTCGGGGTGTTATGCACTGCTGGGCTGGAACCCCCGAAGAAACCCAAGCGTTTCTGGATCTGGGGTTTTATATTAGTTTTAGTGGTATCGTTACCTTCAAAAATGCTCAAACCTTGCAAGAATCAGCCAAACGGGTTCCCGACGATCGCCTCTTGATTGAAACCGACTGTCCCTTTCTCGCCCCCGTCCCCAAACGGGGCAAACGCAACGAACCCGCCTTCGTGCGCTACGTTGCTGAAACCCTGGCCCAACTTAGGGGTGTGTCTTTCGATGACCTGGCCGAGCAAACCCGGCAGAATGCGATCGCCTGCTTTGGCCTCGATTCCGTTTAGACCGACGAGTGCCCAGCCGAGCCAATCTATCCGCCCATGATAGATCCCGATCCCATCGCACGCGCAACCGCAGACCCCGAAACGAATGCCAAGCCCTGGACCTGACTTGAATCGTCCATCATCCAGTCGAGCCGCCGTCGGCATCCCACGTCCGACGGACTCACAATCCAGGCGACAGCCAAACGCCTGTCTCAACCTTCGACCGAGGTTTCACACCCTGAAACCTCGATTTGCCGTGCTGCGCCTAAGGCGGCAAACCGGGGTCTAGACTCCACGTCTTTAGCGCATCCCAACAGTCCGACAAAGAAGACGAATGACTAACCTACAAACGACCACCACCAGCACCGCCCCCGTCTTTCACCTGCCTGACCTCGTCGCCATTCAGCGATCGAGCTTTCGCTGGTTTCTCGAACAAGGTTTAATCGAAGAACTTAACAGCTTCTCCCCCATTACCGACTATACCGGAAAGCTAGAACTTCACTTTATCGGTAACAACTACAAACTTAAAGAACCCAAATATAGCGTCGACGAGTCCAAACGCCGCGACAGCAGCTACGCCGTACAGATGTACGTCCCCACCCGGCTGATTAACAAAGAAACCGGGGAAATCAAAGAACAAGAAGTCTTCATCGGCGATCTGCCCCTGATGACCGAACGGGGGACCTTTATCATTAACGGCGCCGAGCGAGTGATCGTCAACCAAATCGTGCGATCGCCCGGCGTCTACTACAAATCCGACGTCGACAAAAACGGTCGCCGTACCTACAACGCCTCCCTAATTCCCAACCGAGGCGCTTGGCTGAAATTTGAAACCGACCGCAACGGCCTCGTCTGGGTGCGCATCGACAAAACCCGCAAACTCTCCGCCCAAGTCCTGCTCAAAGCCCTAGGACTCTCCGACGCCGAGATTAGCGATCGCATCCGCCACTACGACTTCTTCGAAAAAACCATCGAAAAAGAAGGGCAATTCAGCGAAGAAGACGCCCTCATGGAACTCTACCGCAAACTGCGACCCGGCGAACCCCCCACCGTCTCCGGTGGACTCTCGCTCCTAGAGTCCCGCTTCTTCGACCCCAAACGCTACGACCTCGGGCGCGTCGGGCGCTACAAACTCAACAAAAAACTGCGTCTCAACGTCCCCGACAGCACCCGCGTCCTCACCTCCGACGACATCCTCGCCGCCGTCGACTACCTCATCAACCTCGAATTTGACATGGGGCAAATCGACGACATCGACCACCTGGGGAATCGTCGCGTGCGTTCCGTCGGCGAACTGCTGCAAAACCAAGTCCGCGTCGGCCTCAACCGTCTCGAACGGATTATCAAAGAGCGCATGACCGTCTCCGACGCCGACACCCTCACCCCCGCCTCCCTCGTCAACCCCAAACCCCTCGTGGCGGCCATCAAAGAGTTCTTCGGCTCTAGCCAACTCTCCCAGTTTATGGATCAGACCAACCCCCTCGCGGAGCTGACCCACAAACGCCGTATTTCCGCCCTCGGTCCCGGTGGACTGACACGGGAGCGGGCCGGATTCGCCGTGCGCGACATTCACCCCTCCCACTACGGACGCATCTGTCCCATCGAGACCCCCGAAGGTCCCAACGCCGGACTCATCGGCTCCCTAGCTACCCACGCCCGCGTCAGTAACTACGGCTTCATCGAAACCCCCTACTACCGCGTCGAAAACGGCCGCGTCATGCGGGAGAACGCCCCCATCTACATGACCGCCGACGAAGAAGACGACCTGCGCGTCGCTCCGGGAGATATCCCCATCAACCCCGAAGGCTACATCCAAGGGGATCAGGTTCCCGTGCGTTACCGTCAGGACTTCACCACCACCACCCCGGACCAAGTGGACTTTGTGGCCGTCTCCCCGGTGCAAATTATCTCCGTCGCCACCTCCTTGATTCCCTTCATTGAGCATGACGACGCCAACCGCGCCTTAATGGGGTCGAACATGCAGCGTCAAGCGGTTCCCCTACTGCGCCCGGAACGGCCCTTGGTGGGAACCGGACTCGAAGCCCAAGCCGCCCGTGACTCGGGGATGGTTATCGTCAGCCGCACCCCCGGTGTCGTCACCTACGTCGACTCCGAGCGCATTTTGGTGCGTCCCACCGTCGAAGAAAGCGACAGCAACGGCTTACCGCAAATCATCGAGTACGAACTGCAAAAATACCAACGCTCCAACCAAGACACCTGCCTCAACCAACGCCCCATCGTCTTTGAAGGGGACGAAGTCGAAGCCGGACAAGTCCTGGCTGACGGAAGTGCCACCGAAGGCGGAGAACTGGCCCTGGGACAAAACATCCTCGTGGCCTATATGCCCTGGGAAGGCTACAACTATGAGGACTCCATCCTCATCAGTGAGCGCCTGGTCATCGATGATGTCTACACCAGTATCCACATCGAGAAATACGAAATCGAAGCCCGGCAAACCAAACTGGGACCCGAAGAAATCACCCGCGAAATTCCCAACGTTGGTGAAGATTCATTACGACACCTTGACGAAAGCGGCATTATCCGCATTGGGGCTTGGGTCGAATCCGGGGAAATCCTGGTCGGGAAAGTCACCCCCAAAGGAGAATCCGACCAACCCCCCGAAGAAAAACTGCTGCGGGCTATTTTCGGCGAAAAAGCGCGGGATGTGCGGGATAACTCCCTGCGGGTTCCCAACGGTGAAAAAGGTCGTGTCGTCGATGTGCGGGTGTTTACTCGGGAACAGGGCGACGAACTGCCCCCCGGCGCCAACATGGTGGTGCGCGTCTATGTAGCCCTGAAACGGAAAATCCAGGTCGGGGACAAAATGGCCGGTCGCCACGGTAACAAAGGGATTATTTCCCGGATTCTGCCCCAGGAAGATATGCCCTATCTCCCCGATGGGACGCCCCTAGACATCGTCTTGAGTCCCCTGGGGGTTCCCTCGCGGATGAACGTGGGACAAATCTTTGAATGTATGTTGGCCTGGGCTGGAGATAACCTCAACGCCCGCTTCAAGATGGTTCCTTTCGACGAAATGCACGGAACCGACCAATCGCGGCAAACCGTCAACCGCAAGCTGCAACAGGCGCGGGATAAAACCGGTAAAGATTGGGTCTATAACCCCCAAAATGCCGGGAAAATTCAGGTCTATGACGGCCGTAGCGGTGAACCCTTTGACCAGCCCGTGACTGTGGGGAAAGCCTATATGCTCAAACTGGTTCACTTGGTCGATGACAAGATTCACGCCCGTTCCACTGGACCGTACTCCTTGGTGACGCAGCAGCCTCTCGGTGGGAAAGCCCAACAAGGGGGACAGCGATTCGGGGAAATGGAAGTTTGGGCCCTCGAAGCCTTCGGGGCCGCCTATACCCTGCAAGAACTGCTCACCGTCAAATCCGACGATATGCAGGGACGTAACGAAGCCTTGAATGCGATCGTTAAAGGGAAAGCCATTCCTCGTCCGGGAACGCCCGAATCCTTCAAAGTGCTAATGCGGGAACTACAATCCCTCTGCTTGGATATTGCTGTCCATAAAGTGGGAACCGCCGAAGATGGCAACAGCGTTGACGCTGAAGTCGATTTAATGTCCGACGTCTCCAGCCGTCGCGCTCCCAACCGTCCCACCTACGAATCCATGTCCAAAGGCTCAGACGACGAGGATTAATCCTCTTGCGACCCCTGACCCCCCTCCGCTGTCCTCAGTCCCCTGTTTCGGGACTCACCAGGTCAGCGGAGGTCGATATCCCCCTCATCCCACAGACTAGAGAACCTTCGGAGTACCCAAAACGATGCCAAAAGTCGAACAGCGCTTTGATTACGTCAAAATCGCCATCGCCTCCCCGGAGCGGATTCGGGGTTGGGGAGAACGGACTCTTCCCAACGGCCAGGTCGTCGGTGAAGTCACCAAACCCGAAACCATCAACTACCGCACCCTGAAGCCGGAAATGGACGGCTTATTCTGTGAGCGCATTTTCGGCCCCGCCAAGGACTGGGAATGTCACTGCGGCAAATATAAACGAGTGCGTCACCGTGGCATTGTCTGCGAACGCTGTGGCGTAGAAGTCACCGAGTCCCGCGTGCGTCGTCACCGCATGGGCTATATCAAACTCGCGGCCCCGGTGACCCATGTCTGGTATCTCAAAGGGATTCCTAGTTACATGGCCATCTTGCTGGATATGCCCCTGCGAGATGTGGAGCAAATCGTCTATTTCAACGCCTATGTGGTCCTGAATCCCGGCAACGCCGATAATTTGGCCTACAAACAACTGCTTCTCGAAGACCAATGGATGGAAATCGAGGAACAGCTGTATGACGAGGACTCCCAACTCGAAGGGATTGAAGTGGGGATTGGGGCTGAAGCCATCCAGCAACTGCTCGCGGATATGGAACTCGAAGTGGTCGCCGAGAAGCTGCGGGAAGATATTTCCAACTCCAAAGGGCAAAAACGGGCCAAACTCATCAAACGGCTACGGGTGATTGACAACTTCATCGCCACCGGCGCTCGTCCTGAATGGATGGTCCTCGATGCGATTCCCGTGATTCCCCCCGATTTGCGCCCCATGGTGCAACTCGATGGGGGTCGTTTTGCCACCAGTGACCTCAATGACCTCTATCGTCGGGTGATTAACCGTAATAACCGGCTAGCTCGTTTACAGGAGATTTTGGCCCCGGAAATTATCATCCGTAACGAAAAACGGATGTTGCAAGAAGCTGTAGATGCCCTGATTGACAACGGACGGCGGGGACGTACGGTGGTGGGTGCAAATAATCGCCCCCTGAAGTCCCTCAGCGATATCATTGAAGGGAAACAAGGACGTTTCCGTCAGAACTTGCTCGGAAAACGGGTGGACTACTCGGGACGGAGTGTCATTGTCGTGGGTCCTAAGTTGGAAATCCACCAATGTGGCTTACCTCGGGAGATGGCGATCGAATTGTTCCAACCCTTCGTGATTCACCGCCTGATTCGTCAAGGTATTGTCAACAACATCAAAGCCGCCAAAAAACTGATTTCTCGCAACGACCCCAATATCTGGGATGTCCTCGAAGAAGTCATCGAAGGCCACCCCGTCATGCTCAACCGGGCGCCGACCCTTCACCGTCTGGGGATTCAAGCCTTTGAGCCGATTCTGGTCGATGGTCGCGCCATCCAACTGCACCCCCTCGTCTGTCCGGCCTTTAACGCTGACTTTGACGGGGACCAAATGGCTGTTCACGTTCCCCTATCTCTCGAAGCTCAAGCGGAAGCGCGGTTGCTGATGTTGGCCTGCAATAACATCCTCTCCCCCGCCACCGGACAGCCCATTGTTACCCCCAGTCAGGACATGGTCTTGGGCTGCTACTACCTCACCGCTGAGAACCCCACGGTTCAAGATAAGAACGAACAGACCTTTGCGAACCCCGAGGATCTGATTATTGCCCATGAACGGGGATTAGTTCATCTGCATAAGTACGTCTGGGTGCGTCTCGGCCCTGATGACAAGGTTGTGACCGGAGGCGACGACCCCCTCATTGACGAACAAACCCTCGACGATGGCAGCGTTGTGAAACGCTACCAATACAGCCGTCAACGCTTCGATGCCGATGGAAAACTCATCGCCCAATATGTCTATACCACCCCAGGCCGGGTTATTTATAACCAAGCCATCCGAGAAGCTCTAGCCTAGAGACCGTTCTCACCAGGGGGGTGTCACTCCCTGGGTTATCTCGTCTTCCCCCTATCACACCCGTCAACGTTGAGAGACTATGCTCTTTTACAATCGAGTCGTCGACAAAAAACAACTGCGCTCCCTGATCGCTTGGTCCTTTAGCTATCATGGAACCGCAAAAACCGCCCAAATTGCCGACCACCTTAAAAACCTGGGCTTTCGCTATGCTACCCGAGCTGGGGTGTCCATCAGCATCGAGGACTTACAGATTCCGCCCTCCAAGCCGCAATTGCTGGCCACCGCCCAACAAGAAATTGATGTCACGGAGGCTCGTTATACCCGAGGGGAAATCACTGAGGTGGAGCGTTTCCAGAAAGTGATTGACACCTGGAGTACCACCAGCGAAGAACTCAAAGATGACGTGGTCACCAACTTCAAACAAAGTGACCCCCTCAACTCCGTTTATATGATGGCCTTTTCCGGGGCGCGGGGGAATATCTCCCAGGTGCGTCAGTTGGTGGGAATGCGGGGCTTGATGGCTAACCCACAAGGGGAAATCATCGACTTACCCATTAAAACCAACTTCCGGGAAGGTCTGACCGTCACCGAGTACATTATTTCCTCCTACGGGGCCCGTAAAGGTCTCGTCGATACCGCCCTGCGGACCGCTGACTCAGGGTATCTCACCCGTCGTCTCGTGGACGTGTCTCAGGACACCATCGTCCGGGAACTCGACTGTGGAACCCAGCGCAGCATTCCTCTGCAAAGTATGCGTAGCGGGGAACGAGTCTCGATTCCTCTCGAAACCCGTCTTTTGGGTCGCGTTTTGGCCGAAGATGTCCATCACCCGAAAACCGGGGAACTGATTTCCGTCTCCGTCCACAATCGCCATGAAAATTGCGAAGAGGTCATCGAATCTCGACGTAATCAGGTGATGTGTCAAGAACTGGCCGATGCTATTGTCGCGGCGGGTCTCAATGAAGTGCGGGTGCGATCGCCCCTCACCTGTGAGTCAGCTCGTAGTGTCTGTCAACATTGCTATGGCTGGAGTTTGGCCCACGCCGAACTGGTTGACCTGGGTGAAGCCGTGGGCATTATCGCCGCCCAAAGTATCGGCGAGCCGGGAACCCAGCTCACCATGCGTACCTTCCACACCGGTGGAGTCTTCACCGGGGAAGTCGCCCGACCCGCCAAAGCCCCCTTTGACGGAACCGCGCGCTACAGCAAAGACCTCACCGCGCGTCCCTACCGGACGCGCCATGGGGAAGAAGCCTACATGGTCGAACAAGCCGGTGACTTGATCATCGAACCCAGCGGCAAAGGTAAACGCCACAGCATTTCCCTACCCCAAGGCTCAACCCTAATCATCCGTGATGGGGACGGCGTCAGTGCCGACCAATTCATCGCCGAGGTTCCCATCGGTAGTGCCCGCACCCGTAAGAACACCGAGAAAGCCACCAAAGACGTGGCTACGGATATCGGCGGGGAAGTCAAATATGCCGGGGTCATCCCGGAAGAGAAAAAAGACCGTCAGGGCAACACCACCATCATCGCCGCTCGCGGTGGACTGATGTGGGTACTCAAAGGCGAAGTCTATAACCTGCCTCCCGGTGCCACCCCTGTGGTGAAAAACGGCCATTCCGTCGTAGCCGGAGATGTCTTAGCCGTCACCGAAACCCCCAGCGAAACTGGCGGGATTGTGCGGATTCCTCAAGACGCTCTCCCCTCCCCCGAGGATGCTGGAGAATCCAGCCTGGCCCCTGCACCTACCATTCCCAAAGAGGTGGATATTATTACCGCCTCGGTGCGTCTCGACAGCGCCAAAGTCACCACCGTTACCAGTCAAGGGCGCGACCATTACATCGTCTCGACCCAACAGGGGCAGGAATTTACCCTCACCGCTACCCCCGGCACCAAAGTCCGCAATGGCCAAGTGGTGGCCGAACTGATTGACGACACCTACAAAACCCATACCGGGGGGATTCTCAAATACGGAGATATCGAAGTTGCCAAACGGGGCAAAGGCAGCAAAGCCGGCTACGAGATCACCAAAGGGGGAACCATGGTCTGGATTCCCGAGGAAACCCACGAAATCAACAAAGACATCTCTCTGTTGGAAGTTGAAGATGGGGACTTTGTCGAAGCCGGGACAGAAGTGGTTAAAGACATCTACTGTCAGAACAGTGGCATTGTCGAAGTCGTCCAGAAAAACGACATTCTGCGGGAAATCTCCATTAAAGCTGGGGACTTCCACCTGCTGGACCTCAGCAGCAACAATAAACTCAGCGTTCCTGAACAGAGCTTGGTCTATCCTGGACAGGAAATTGCGCCGGGATTAGTCGCTGAAACCCTTTGTTTCGTGGAATCCGTCACCACCCCCGAGGGAAGTGGGGTGCTGCTGCGTCCGGTTCAGGAGTTCCAGGTTCCCGATACTCCCTCAGTGCCGAGTCAGCAGCCGGCAGAAGGTCAGGAAAACGCCTTCCCCATTGCCCTGCGCCCAGTTCAGCGGATGTTGCCCTTCAAAGATGGGGAACGGATTAAATCCGTGGAAGGCCAGGAACTCATCCGCACCCAATTGATTCTCGATATCGGCAGCGATGCTCGTCACCTGGAAGCGGACATCGAACTCGTCCCCGATGAGGATGATGATGAAGCCATGCGTCTGCAATTGGTGGTCATCGAATCTCTCACCGTGCGTCGGGAAAACACCAACGTCGATCCGCTCTTTACCAGTACCACCAGCACTCGTTTATTGGTCCAAGACGGTGACCAAATTGAACCAGGCTCTGTGGTGGCACGGACGGAGATTGCCTGCCGTAATCCGGGCATGGTGCGGGGGATTCGTGAGGGTACTGAAGCCACTCGCCGGGTTCTGATTGTCAGTGAAGAGGATCGCTTTAGTGTGGACTTGGGGGGTGTTTCGCCTCAAGTTAAGGACGGAGATCTGCTGGTGAGTGGTGCGACCATTGCCGATGGGGTCACCCTAGAAGAATCGGGGCAAGTGGTGGATATCCAGGACAATCAAGTGATTTTCCGCCATGCTCGTCCCTATCGTGTGTCTCCTGGCGCTATTCTCCATGTGGATGATGGCAGCTTGGTGCAACGGGGGGATAACCTGGTGCTGCTGGTGTTTGAACGGGCGAAAACCGGAGATATCATTCAGGGGCTACCTCGGATTGAAGAACTCCTCGAAGCCCGTAAACCGAAGGAGGCCTGTGTCCTCAACCGTCGTCCGGGAACGGCTCAGGTTATCTATGAAGATGATGATTCGGTCGAAATTCGTGTGGTCGAGGATGATGGCACGGTCTCCGAGTACCGTACCCTCTCAGGACATAATGTCTTGGTGGTGGACGGTCAACGGGTGGATGTGGCTGAACCCCTCACCGATGGTCCCTCGAACCCCCATGAAATCCTCGAATGCTGGTTTGACTACCTCGCTCCTTCGGGGACCTATGAGGCGGCGTTAACGGGCTTTAGCAATGTGCAAACCTTCTTGGTGAATGAGGTTCAGTCGGTGTATCAATCCCAAGGGGTGGATATTTCTGACAAACACATTGAGGTGATTGTGCGTCAGATGACCTCGAAGGTGAAAATCGATGATGGTGGTGACACGACGATGTTACCGGGTGAGCTGATTGAACTGCGCCAGGTGGAACAGGTCAATGAAGCCATGTCGATTACTGGGGGCGCTCCGGCTCAATATACGCCGATGCTCTTGGGGATTACCAAAGCCTCCCTCAATACGGATAGTTTCATCAGTGCGGCGAGTTTCCAAGAAACGACCCGTGTGTTGACGGAAGCGGCCATTGAGGGTAAATCGGACTGGTTGCGCGGCTTGAAGGAAAACGTCATTATTGGCCGTTTGATTCCTGCCGGAACTGGGTTCAATGCCTATGAAGAGTTAAATTTCTCGGCTCCGGATGCGGATGTCAATGAGATTAACTCGGTGGTCAATGGCGTGGACGATGAGAGTAAAATTCAAGATGTTGTCTTGGACGATCGCACGGCCCGCGCCTACAACCTCACTGGAAGTGTCAGCGATGACTCCGCTATCTTACCGGATGGAGATGATGGCTCCACAGCGATTCTCGATGATGGGGATCTCGATGATGGGGATGACGATGAGGATTTCGATCCCGATGCCTTTGATGAGGATGACAGCGATGACGACGATGATGAGGACTTTGATCCTGATGCCTTTGATGAGGATGACAGCGATGACGACGATGATCCCACAGCTTAACTGGGATAGGTTCGTGATGGCTTAAGTCATGACCCCGCTTTGCCCTGGCAAGGCGGGGTTTTTGTTTAAGGTTGGATTCGCTATGGATCAAAAATCGGAGATAATCTGAAAAATAGACAGATATAATAAGACTGTTTTTTGTTGTTGAAAACTGTTTTTGATGGGTTCATGAATTCTCTTTTGTCCATTCTTGATTGTCCATTAACCTGAGATGTTACAGCACTTGCAACGCCATTGGCCCAAGCTTCGCCCCCTGGCGATCGCCCTGGCCGCCCTTCTCCTCCTCTTGGGAGCGAGTCATTTCGGCCTACAGAGTTCTACCCTGCGTAAGAACCTCGATCGCCCCCCGCCGCTGAGCCAGTCCGAGAACAACTCAAACGACCCCGAGGCCGATCCCGGTTTAGAGCTATTTAACCGGGGGACCGATCGCGCCTCCCGGGCCTGGCAAGCCTCACAACAGGCGACCACCCCAGAAGATTGGCATCAAGTGGTGCAATATTGGACAGAGGCCTTAGCTGCCATGCAATCAGTTCCGGTGACGGCTCCCCAACGGGCCTTTGCCCAGAAGAAGGTGCAGGAATACCTACAAAACGCCGATTTTGCCCTACAACAGGCAGGCAACAGCGGTAATCGCCTGCCTCACCCGACCTTTAACAGTTTGGTCTTAGACGAACAGTTTGCCCTCTATCGCTCCTATGTGGCGACCCTGGGACCTCCTGATGTCTTAATTATTGGCAGTTCCCGAGGTTTACAGGGGCTAGATGGCAAGCGATTGCAATTTGACCTCAATCGTCGTGGCTTCTCGGGGGTGCGGGTGTTTAACTTCGGCATTAATGGCGCGACGGCTCAGGTGGTGAACTTACAGCTACGAGAGTTCCTCACCCCAGAGCAGTTACCCAAAATGATGGTTTGGGCCGACGGTTCCCGAGCCTTTAACAGTGGCCGGGAGGATCGCACCTTTAGCCGTATCCGCAATTCTCCCGGCTATGAGCGACTGCGTAACACTGGCTTGCGAGAGGGGGAGCGTCCCGTGATTCTCTCCCGTCGAGATATTGACTCCAATGGCTTTCAGATTGTGCGCGATCGCTTTAATCCCCAAACCTATTTTCAGCAGTTCCCTCGCGTTCCGGGGCAGTATGACGGAGATTATGCCAATTTCAACCTGGGAGGGGTTCAGGGAAATGCCACCAACCAGGTGATTGAGTTCTGTCAGAATCGCAACATTCCCCTCGTTTTAGTGAACCTGCCCTTGACGAATGAGTATTTAGATCCCACCCGCCGCCGCTATGAACGGCAATTTCAGGAGTTTTTGCAGCAACAGGGTCAAAAATCCGGGGTTTGGGTGCGGGATTTATCCAACCAATGGCGCGATCGCCCCGACTTCTTCGCCGATCCCAGTCACCTCAACCGCGAGGGGGCCTCGGCTGTCGCTCAACGACTGGCTCAAGATACTCAACTCCCCTGGTCGGAATTCCTAAAATAAGTCTAAAAATACTTTAGACTGGCGATAAGGCGACTTGAGATGATGGGAAACCCTGATGAAAAAAAAGGAGACGAAGCTGGGGCGCGGTTAGCCATGACGCAAGCAGTACAACTTGAAAAACTCCTCCCCCAAATTGCCGATCGCCTGCATCAAGCCCAAGACTTTTTACAAGCCTCCGAGGAGCGACTGCAACGAGAAACGAATGAAGCTCACCCCACCTGCCTTGGGCGAGGTGGGGGTGTCGGTGCTAACCTGAGACTGTATGAGTCCACAGGTCACACAAACAAGCCCAGCTTCTAGGCGAACGCCGAGAACATTGGCTCGAACGTCCCTCACTGTCCTTTCGGCGAGTGAGCTGAAGAATACCTCGGGCAGCAATATTAAGCGCCCCATTAAGGTCTGCATTGTATCGCTTGCCCGAGGAAAATTTAGCCAGAGCATAGTTTTTGGAGTCGCGCCGCACGACTCCACTGCCGTCATAAGCCAGCTTTGATGTATAGGCGGCCACGACATCAATGACTTTACCGCCTATCTCTTGCCACTTCATCTCGGTCAAGTCTCGAATCATCCCCTTGAGCCATCCATGAAAGCGTTGGCGCAGGTTGGAGCGTTTTCGCCCTCCCTTAGCCTTCCATCCTTTCAGGTTCTCAAAGATAATGGCATCGGCATTGAACTGTTGGGCAATCTGCACAATACGCTTGGAGACAATTTGGCCAATTTGGCGGTTGATATTACGGCATTTACGGTAGGTATGAGAGCAGAACCCTTTCTGGAGGCTTCCACCATGTCCCATCGTCTGACTCGCTCGTTTAGATACTGATTTCAGTCGTTTATCCCGACAGTCGCCGTTCCGCTGGACGCAGGTTCCAGCGGCTGCGGCGACTTCGTCTATGTCTCTCCCCGGGTGAATAAACTCCCGATAGGTTACAGTGCCGTCAAAATTCACGACTGCCACGGTAGCGGTGGTATTGATACCCAGGTCAACACTGACAACTCGACCCTCTCCCTCCCGTTGAGGTGGATGACACTCAAAGGGAACTGAGAGATGACAGGCCCGTTTCTGCT
>SMDP01000479.1 GCA_012911965.1 Geitlerinema sp. P-1104 | reverse complement strand
CAGAGCAACCGGAAAAGTGCTCTTTGATACTAGCGCATTTTGATCTCTGCTACGGCAGGCATTTCAACATCTGCCACTGACCGTAACTAAAGCGGCATAATGCCTCACATCACAGGCAGTAAAAAGCAGAGCGAGGAACGAGCGGCACTTTTTGCTGTCCGAGTACATGTGATTGTTATGTGTTTCGTGATCAAACGACAGTCTTTCCATCGAGAGCTTAGGTCTTCAAGATTTCCTCTACAACACGCCTAGCGCTTTGAGTTGCGTTGTGTACTGCGCCCCAATCCTCTTCTTGCGTGTACGAGTCCCCCGCAAAATATAACTTATGGTCGATAGTACTGGAAAGAGCATTCGAAATACTCGACGGTGCGATATCCGCTAGGTATGCCGATTGAATAAATGGCTCATCATCCCAATTCTGCACGACATGATCTATATAATTTTGAGAGGCTTTACCATCGAAAACTTGGTTTAACTCGTTAAGAATGTATTCGAGTTGAACTTCTTGCGAAACCAATTGATACTGCTTTGCTTGCTGACCCACGGCGAAAAGCCCAAGCACATTGAATGATGTGTCCTGGGCGTATGCGGCATCAAAATAGGCACGTTGACCAGTACTTGTTTCACTATCAGGAAAGGTTAGGTAAGTCGGATAAAATCTTTCAGAGAAGCGTATAAACACTTTGATCCCCCCCCAAAGCGGAGCCTCTTGGATAGCATCCATTTTGCTATATGGCAGGGACGGGCTAAAACTAATAACCTCATTTTGTAATATTTTCAACGGCACCGTGACAATGACTTTGTCAGCTTCGTAAAGCAATCCATTATGGTCAGTGACAATAATTTTGTCTCCTGTATAGTCAATTGACACTACCTGAGCGTTAAAAGTTATTTGTGACTGGATACTCGGGGCAACATATTCTTCAAAAAAATCAAACCAGGTGGAGTTTATAAATTTTTTATCTTCAAAGTCACTGCCAAATGCGTCAGAAATTGGCGAAAGGTTTAGAAATCCATTCTCAAAATACCCAACTTGCTCTTGACCTGTATAACCTTGAAGCTCAATAGAGTTTTTCCATGACGATGCCTTTAATATCTTCGTTAATTCGTTTTCTGAGACATGTAACCATTCCGCCCCTAGCGGGATGGGAAAATCGGCAAATGTGGTCGTGCGTTTCATCCTGCCACCATATGTGGAGGATGCCTCCAGCATCTGGAAGCTTATGCCGTTCTGATTAAGCAAATATCCAGCAGCCAGCCCAGCCGCACCCGCACCAATAATAAGCACAGACCCAGAAAAATTTGACGGTGTGGAGACCGAGCTACTGTCGCTCTTGCATGACGTTAGAGATACAGATATCCCTAGCAACCCACACATTTTAATAAATTCTCTTCGATTCACCTCACACCTCCGTTTTAGATGCTAATGGCAACATTGATGTTCGCAACAATGGAGTTGCGTTTAATTATACACATAACTATTGATTAGGCAGCGATCAGCAGCCCAACACACCTAAGATTTGGGGAGCTGAAGTCTCCATAACCAAGCCTCGGCAGGACTTTGGCACATCAATATTGAGATGTCAAAAATGGCTAGATCTAGCATATACAAAACTTCATATTTCACTAAAACCCTTAACTGGTAAGGGTTTTAGTCCTTAAAAAGTGAATGTTATACAGAATCAAGCAGATATGCACTTTA
>SMDP01000478.1 GCA_012911965.1 Geitlerinema sp. P-1104 | reverse complement strand
TCCAGATGAGCGATCGCGCCTTTCTCTCCAGTTCCAGTTTCGCCTCCGGTGCCGGGGGACCCATTAGCCTCAGCGGCGATCGCATCCAAATCCTGGGAACTGAGCCGGGCCAAATTCTCGCTCAACTGCTCAACGAAACCTTTAACCCAACCCAACTCCAAGATGGCATTTATGCCCTCAGTTTAGGAACCGGTGCCGGGGGGTCCGTCAGCCTCAACGGGGGTGAGATTGACATCAGCCAAGGCGCAGTCGTTCTCACCAGCGCCCTCAATCAAGGGCCTGGGGGCAATATCCAACTGAACGCCCAAGAGTTTCGTTTAGCCGATCGCGCCCTACTCCTAAGCGGAACCACAGGAGCTGGTCGCGCCGGGGATATTCGCCTCGCCGTTAACCAACTCCAAATCCAGAATGGTGGCATTGTCAGTACCGCCTCCAGTGCTAGCGGAATCGCAGATAGTGGCAATCTCGACGTTATCGCCGATCGCATCACCATGGAGAGAACCCCAGCCGGAGCCATTCTCCCTGGCGGACTCTTCACCTCCACCCTAGGGCGAGGCAATGCCGGTAACATCTCGATCGCAACCCGAGAGTTAGAGGCCCGAGGCGGAATGCAAATTTCAGCCGCCTCCAGCAGTGCCGGAGAGGGCGGAAATCTGCGGATTCGTGCCAGCGACTCCATCGACTTGAGCCAAGCTAGTGATGACCGAATTTGGCTTAGTGGCATTTTTACCACCTCCTCATTATTAGAAGTTGCGGGACAACAGGGAACCGCCGGGGCTGGCTCCCTAGAAATTGAAACCCAACGGTTACGCCTGAGTGACGGCTCGCGCGTCTCAGCCGCCACCGCTGGAGAAGGGGCCGCCGGACGTTTAAGTATTCAAGCCAGTGAGTCCGTCGAAATTTCGGGAGAGATCATCTCCGCTTTTGGCCGACGGGAACCGAGCGCCCTCTTTGCCGAGTCACGAGGAGCCGGGGAAGCCGGGAACCTTCGTATCATTACCCCTCTGTTGCGCGTCGGCAATGGGGGAGAAATTGCGGTGCGGGGTCTGGGAACAGGAGCCGCCGGGAATTTAGAGGTCATCGCCGATCGCATTGAAATTCTCAATAACGCCGAAATCGGAGCTTCAACGGTGGATGGAGCTGGGGGAAATTTGCGTCTGGACTTCCGGGAGTTGCATTTGGGGAATCAAGCTCAACTGTCCGTGAGTTCTCGGGGTCTGGGGAATGCCGGCGATATGGAATTGCAAGGAGACCGGTTAACCTTAACGGGGGGACAGATTGCCGCCACCAGTATCTTAGGTCAGGGGGGCAACCTCAACCTAAATTTGCAGGATGTGGCCATTTTACGGGGGGGGAGTAGCCTCTCGACGCGCGCGGGGACGGCAGCTACCGCTGGCGGCGATGGGGGCAATATCAACCTGCAACTGGGGGCGATCGCCCTCTTGAATGCCAGCAGTATTGATGCCAATGCCTTTCAAGGCTCAGGGGGCAATATCCAAATCACCACTCAGGGGCTATTCTTGGGACGCAACAGCCAAATTACCGCCAGTTCTGAGTTTGGCGTCGATGGAAGCGTCAGCATCCAAACCCCCGATGCAGAGGCGGGGGCGGGATTAGTGGAGTTAACCGAGCGTCCCCTCGATCCAGCTCGTCAAATTGTCTCGGGTTGTGCGGCCAGTGATAGTAATAGTTTTATGGTCAC
>SMDP01000477.1 GCA_012911965.1 Geitlerinema sp. P-1104 | reverse complement strand
GAAGGCGGGGGGACACATCTGAGTTCTCCCATCTGGGCCCAATATCCCGAGGCCCACGATGTTATCAAACGCAGCCTAGATGAACTTCTCAACAAAGGCTGTTCCCTCAACGAAGCGCGGGAATTATTCCTCGGGGAGATTGACTGGCGGTTACGCTGTAGCGCCCGAGTCTTAGTGACGGCCCCCCTGCAAGACATTGGCGTGGGTGAGTTGATGTCCCAAGAACTCGAACAAGCCCTGAAAATCCCGGTGCAACTCGTCCCCATGGAAGAGTTGTCGGAAGTGCTCGACAAGGCCCATTCCGGAACCGTCGTCACCAGTCGCTATTTCATTGGCGAAGCTGAATCCGTCGCAGCCCCCAAAGCCGTGCGGGTGATTCCCATCGATATTTATGATTACGCCAAGGAAACCGAGCTGGTGAAGGACTTGGCCAAAGATAGCTGTTTAGGACTCGTTAGCATCAGTTCTGGGCTATTACGAGCCGCTGAAGTGATTGTTCATAGTCTGCGTGGCGATGAGTTATTGGTGATTACCACCGAGTTAGGGAATACCTACAAACTTAATGCCATGGTTCGCAGTGCGCGGACAATTATCTGCGATCGCGCCAGCCTAGATGCAGTCAAATCCGCCATCCAAGCGGCCCGAGAGGACCTCATTCGTCCGCCGCAAGTGACCTGCTTCGAGAACTACATCAGCAGCAAATCCATCGAACTGCTGAAACGAGAGTTAGGCTTGGACTAGAGTTCCTCGGGATTAACCCCGAGTTCTCGCAGTTTCGCAGCCAGCCGTTCCGCTCGTTGGCGTTCCACTTCCGCTCGTTGGCGTTCAGCTTCCGCTCGTTGGCGTTCAGCTTCCGCTCGTTGGCGTTCCACCTCTCGGGGAAGCTGGACTAACTCTCCCTCTGGCGTATAGAACCGTAGCCAAATTGCCCGTTCCCGGTGAATGCGTCCTGACCAAAGTCCTAGCCAATGTTGCAGTTGAGAACACCAGAGCCAGCCATTCTCATTTGGCTCAAGTTCCTGATAGCCATTATCAGAGTTAAGTCGCCAACCCCTCAGAGACTCAGGTTTAAATGGATCATAAACAAAGTACTCCGGAGTGCGAAATGTCCCCTCATAGAGAGCCTTCTTCTGAGTTAAGTCGACGCGGGCCGTACTGGGGGACATCAACTCAACAATGATGTTGGGATAGCGTCCCTCCTCCTCCCAGACAACCCAACCCTGACGCTCGCGATCGCCTGGAACACCTAAAACCACAAAACAATCTGGGCCACGAAAATCCCGATTCATAGCCTGGTCACGGCTATAATAGACGAACATATTACCACCGACAAAGTAATCCTCACGATGGCTGAGGGTAACTTCGACTGAGTCAATCAGCAGATTCATAGCCAGGCGGTGACGATGGGTTTCCAAGGGTTCTCCGTCATCAAAGATTAAATTGCTTGGTGGGGGAGGTGGCTGCCAGGGTTTAAGGTCTTCTCCTGGTAGCAATGCTTCTGAGGTACTGTCGAGTGACATAACCCATTTCAGTTAAGAGATTAACCCCAGAATAACAAATCCCTCTCCTACCCCTCCTTTCCTCTGTGTCCTCGGGCAACCACAAGGGATTGCCCCTACGTCAAGAGGGCGACCACAAGGGTACGCCCCTACGTCAAGAGGGCGTCCACAAGGGTACGCCCCTACGTCAAGAGGGCGTCCACAAGGGTA
>SMDP01000476.1 GCA_012911965.1 Geitlerinema sp. P-1104 | reverse complement strand
TTCCCCTGTTCCCTGTTCCCTGTTCCCTGTTCCCTGTTCCCTGTTCCCTGTTCCCTGTTCCCTGTTCCCTGTTCCCTCTTACCTCCCCCATGGAACTTCCCCTCTCCAACAGACTCAAACATCCCGGCCGCTGGCTCATTGGAGTCATTGCAGCGGCACTTTTAGGAACAGCAGTGGTGGCTGGAGTCAGCAGTCGTCGTTCCAACTCCCAAGCTGGACTCGATGACCTCACCGTGGAAGTCGAAGCCGCCGATGTGACGGTACGCATCGAAGCCACTGGAGAGGTGCAACCGGTTCAACGAGTGAATCTCAGCCCCAAAACCCAAGGACGATTAGAACGGCTTTATGTGGAACAGGGAGATGAGGTGAGCCAAGGGGAGATTGTGGCGGAAATGGAAAATCAGGAACTGCTGAGTCAGTTAGATCAGGCTCAAGCTCGCTTGGCCCGCACTCGGGCCCGCCTGCAAGAATGGGAAAATGGACCCCGGGCCGAGGAAATTGATCGCGCTCGGGGATCGGTGCGTCAGGCGGAGTCTCGTCTGGCGAGTGCCGAGGCCAATTTAGCCCAATTACGGGCCGGAAATCGCCCGGAAGACATTGCGGAGGCGGAAGCGGCGGTGAATCGAGCACAATCGGGGATTCGTGAGGCGGAATCCCGTCTGATGCTGGCTCAGGGGGAAGTCCGACGTTATGAACAGTTGTACCGAGATGGGGCGATTTCTCGTCAGGAACTCGATCGCCGTCAAGATGAGGCCCGTCGGGCCCAGGCAGGGGTTGATCAGGCTCAATCTTCTCAAATCGAAGCCCAGCGGCGCTTGGAGCGGATTCGCAGTGGTAGCCGTCTTGAGGAAGTTGACCGGGCCGAGGCGGAGGTTAACTCGGCCCAGACGGATGTTTCCCAGGCTCAATCTCAGTTAGAGGAGTTGTTGCGGGGAACTCGCCCCGAAACCATCGCTCAAGCTAGGGCCGATGTGATGGAAGCTGAGGCCCAGGTACGATTTGCCGAGATTCAGTTGGAGGATACCCGAGTTCGCGCTCCCTTTGCGGGGATTATTACGCAACGCTATGCCGATGAGGGAGCGTTTGTGACTCCGGCTACGTCAGCGTCAACGGTGAGTTCGGCCACGTCTACGTCGGTGGTGGCCTTATCCCGAGGGTTGGAGGTGTTGGCGAAGGTTCCCGAGGCGGATATTAATCAGATTCAACCGGGCCAGTCGGTGGAGATTGTGGCGGATGCGTTCCCGGATGAGGTGTTTTTGGGGGAGGTGCAGTTGATTGCCCCTGAGGCGATTGTGGAGCGGGATGTGACGCTGTTTCAGGTGCGTTTGGATATTATCACGGGGTTGGAGCAGTTGCGCTCGGGGATGAATGTGGATTTGACCTTTTTGGGCGATCGCCTCCCCAATGCGTTAGTGTTACCGACGGTGGCGATCGTGACTCGTCAGGGGGAGACGGGGGTTTTAGTTCCTGATGCTCAAGATCGCCCTCAGTTTCAGTCGGTGACGTTGGGCCCGACTCTGGGGAATCGTGTTCAGATCTTGGGAGGGTTACAGGATGGCGATCGCGTTTTCTTGGAGTTACCCCGAGGGGAGAATTTGGATGAGATTTTGCAACGAGAGGACTACTTCTGATTAACACTCGCGGGGTTGACATACTCCCCACTAAGCAAGAGATGGGGATTCTCCGGCTAATCAAACAGATAATCGCTACTCAACTGACGGT
>SMDP01000475.1 GCA_012911965.1 Geitlerinema sp. P-1104 | reverse complement strand
TTTTCTGTTCCCTGTTCCCTATTGCCTAGGGCGTCCACAAGGGCGCGCCCCTACGTCTTTTCTGTTCCCTGTTCCCTGTTCCCTATTCCCTTCTTTGCCATACAAGAAACCCCAGTCCGGCGAAAGGATGCCAAGACTGGGGTTTTTGCTGTCAGACGCTCAAACATCTCTTGAGGGGAACCTGGGGGAACTCAATCGATGTCCAATGCCAGATTAGTTGTTACGACGACGGCGTAGGGCGGCTAGTCCACCAGCCATAGCTGTTAAGCCCAAAATTGCAGACGGCTCAGGAACGTCACGAGAGCCAACTCGTTCAGCCTGTGCCCAGAGAACCATATCTTGGAAGTCACGGTCGTTGCGGTTACCGCGATCTTCAATTCCTAAGGCGAGAAGTCCGGACAAGGGGTTACCGCTGGTGTATCCACCGGGGTTGTAAAAGGCTTCCTCATCGTTAGGCTCTAAGAACATATTGGAGAGTCCATCCTCTTCTCCTGAATAGATCGCTGTCCCATGGGAGCCAAAGAGGAATTGTTGAGTTTCTTCTCCGTTGGCGACTCTCCTGCGACCGTCACCACTAAAGGAGTTGAGGCGATTAGTCGAGAAGACGGTATTGATGAAGTCTCCAGCGACATCGTCGCTACCTGTTCGAGACCAACTACTTAGCCCTAAGGCATATTCTACATTGGCTTTGAAGGTGAACTCAGCAGTACAGTTGGCGACGGTGCTGCTTGCTTCACCACAAGTGCCAAGCCAATCGCTACCACTACTGGCGTGGCCCTTATCTGCGGCCCACTGTTCAGCGAAAAGCGTTTGAACCGAGGTGGGGGTGTTCCCGTTGACTTCGTAAAGCCCCAGGCTGGAAACATAGGCGCCAAAGGTGTTACCGAAGGTAAAGGTAACTTTGGTGTCTTCCGTGAAGATTAGGCCGTCCGTACCGAAGCTTTCTCCGGTATTAAGGCTTGCTGCTGTTGCAGGGGCGGCGAGGGTACCTAAAGCGAGTGAGGCACTGAGTAAGGGGGCTGTATAGGTGATTGCTGTTCGTAGTTGCATGAGAGAGTCCTCCAGGTTGGATACTTTAAATAATAGGGACATTTGGGTCGTTAGGCGGCGATCGGAACCGATGGTTTGCTGTGTTTTCGATCACATTTATTGTCGGAACGCCGAGATTCATTAGGACAGACTTACAATAAATTCAGTTCCCTCATTAAAGTTTGAATAAACCGGAAAACTGAGCGGGACTCCTGTAAACCTGAACACAGCCAAACGGTGTCTAGGAGATATCCCTGAGAACTGCTAGCCCTTGTGTATCAAGGCAATCTAGGCTCCTACCTACTATAGTAACGGGGATATCTAGGAAGTCTGCAAGTATTCAATAAACTTTGTGTGAAGCTTGTGTAAAATCCAAGCAAAATCCCTGGTAAACACGGACTCGTCCAAGCAATAGTATTGAAGTTTCCGTGTAAATACGCAAGATAACTCAGGTTGTTTCAAAACGGTTAAAAAAACAGATTGATCCTTGGCAAAAAACAAAAAACCCAGTAAATACACGTAGATTTACTGGGGCTAATTAGGTAGGGGGTGCTGGCTGCCTCTTGACCTCTGGATAGATCTAAGTTGGCCTATAGCTCTTCGTCAGAGACTTAGAGGCTCTCGATCGCCTCAATGGCGGCTTCAAGGGCGATCGCCACTTGCGTCCAATGGCTTCCTCCTTGGCAAAAAACTAC
>SMDP01000474.1 GCA_012911965.1 Geitlerinema sp. P-1104 | reverse complement strand
TCCCAAAGCATCCCCGACACAGACACCCATCAGGCCAGCGAGAACGGCAGAGGAGTTCGTCACAGGATTTGCGTGAATAGCAGTGCTTCCATTGTACGGGTTGCTCTGCACTCACTTAAACCGCCATACGCCCCTCGAAGACCCCGTGGAAATCTTTAGTCCCAGTCTCGGGGTACCCAGGGCAAACGCATCAAATTTCGCTCCTACAGCAACGGATGTAATCTTCCATAAATTTTCCTTATCACCCTGAACCCAGAAGACCCATCCTCAATTTCTTCTAGGATGATTGCAGCGATCGCATTTTGCTCACTCTCAGACAAAGTTTGTAACCGGGCGATCGCCCGTTCGAGTAATTCCGTCATGGCTACCCTACCCCATATTGATCCTCACTCCTCGTATTGCCGATTTCAGACCAATTGACGATTCCCCCGACGGGATATTGTCTGTGGTGGATTCTAGCCGCATCGGGTAAAATCGAGGTGCTATCCCGACTCGGTGCGTGGCCATGGATGAACAACAACAGCAAGCCTATCTCTCCCTGATTCAAGAACTGCTCACCTGTCCCTATGGGGAGGAAGCGGCGACATTGAGCAACCACCGGGAACTGGTGGATGAGGGATTAGTGCAGGTGATGCGCGACGAAGCGGAAAAGAGGGCGCAACAGGGGCGGGGGAATGTAGGCTGGTTGCGGGATTTTGCCGATACAATCGAAGCGGTTAACTATGAGTTGCCTCGGCTAGAAACTAAATCGACAGCCGATGCTCTGTTGGATCAAGGATTTGAACAGTATGAACATTCTGAATATCCCCAAGCCTGGGAATCTTTGCAACAGTCTCTCGCGTTGTATGAGGAAATCGGGGATAAGGCTAACATCGCTTTATGTTGGGGACAGTTAGGTTGTATTGAGCGCGACCGGGGCAACTGGGAGGAGGCGGAGCGTCTGTATCAGCAATCTTTGGCATTGAGTACCGAATTGGGCGATCGCAAAGGGATGGCTACCTCTTGGGGAGTGTTGGGAGATATCCAGCGATTTCGGGGCAACTGGGAGGAGGCGGAGCGTCTGTATCAGCAATCTTTGCAATTGAGAACCGAATTGGGCGATCGCAAAGGGATGGCATCCTCTTGGGGACAGTTAGGTTCTATCCAGCGAAATCGGGGCAACTGGGACGAGGCGGAGCGTCTGTATCAGCAATCTTTGGCATTGAGAAGCGAATTGGGCGATCGCTCCGGGATGGCATCCTCTTGGGGAGTGTTGGGAGATATCCAGCGAAATCGCGGCAACTGGGAGGAGGCGGAGCGTCTGTATCAGAAGAAACGTGATGCTTGCCGAGAATTGGGCGATAAGTCTGGAATGTCTCAAGTTATAGGAACGTTGGGAGATATCCAGCGAAAACGCGGCAACTGGGAGGAGGCGGAGCGTCTGTATCAGCAATCTTTGGCAGTTGAAACCGAATTGGGCGATCGCTCCGGGATGGCATCCTCTTGGGGAGTGTTGGGAGATATCCAGCGCAATCGGGGCAACTGGGAGGAGGCCGAGCGTCTGTATCAGCAATGTTTGGCATTGAGAACCGAATTGGGCGATCGCGCCGGGATGGCTACCTCTTGGGGACTGTTGGGAGATATCCAGCGAAATCGGGGCAACTGGGACGAGGCGGAGCGTCTGTATCAGCAATCTTTGGCATTGAGAACCGAATTGGGCGATCGCAAAGGGATGGCATCCTCTTGGGG
>SMDP01000473.1 GCA_012911965.1 Geitlerinema sp. P-1104 | reverse complement strand
CATCGGTTTTTCCATTGGGCGTTGGAGTTTCCGGAAGTGTTTGAGAACGGTGGGTTTAGTTGTGTTTTGGGGAATCCACCTTGGGAACGGATTAAGTTGCAAGAAAAAGAGTTTTTTGCGGATAAGGATGAGGCAATTGCTACAGCAAAAAATAGTGCGGCACGTAAAAAGTTAATTGCGAAATTGCCGCAAACTCATCCCCAATTGGCCCAGGCGTGGGAGGATGCAAAGCATTTTGCGGATGCCCAAGGGAAGTTTGTGCGGGAGTCGCGGCGGTTTCCGTTGACAGCGACAGGAGATATCAATACTTATGCTATTTTTGCGGAAACAGTACGGAAGTTGATTGCTGGGAATGGGTATGCTGGGGTGATTGTACCCACAGGAATTGCAACGGATTCGACTACACAAGCCTTTTTTGGGGATTTGGTAAAAACGAAGGAATTGGCAACCTTATTTGATTTTGAAAATCGCAAAAAGCTATTTCCCGAAGTAGATAGTCGCATGAAGTTTGTTTTGCTGGGTTTAAGCAAGCAAAAAAATGAACGAAAAGAGTTTGCTTTTTTTTTAACGGAAGCTAATCAAATCAATGATAAAACAAGAGTATTTCAGTTGAGTTCACAAGATATTAAGTTGATGAATCCCAATACATTAACTTGTCCAGTTTTCCGAACGCGCACCGATGCAGAACTGACGAAGAAAATTTATCAGCGCGTGCCTGTTTTGGAAAATGAGCAGACGGGCGAAAACCCTTGGGGCATTTCGTTTATGACCATGTTTCATATGTCAAATGATAGCAATTTGTTTTTTGACGAACCCTGGGAAAATCGACTTCTGCTTTATGAGGCAAAGATGTTTTGGCATTTTGACCATCGTTATGCAACTTATCAGGGAGACAAAACCGAAAATTCTACTCTCGAACAAAAGCAAAACCCTGATTATTCCGTCACGCCACGTTATTGGGTGAGTTGTACCGAAGTCGAAAATCGCCTTGCGGGTAAATGGGATAAAAAATGGTTACTTGGTTGGCGAGATATTTGTAGATCTACTGATGAAAGAACTTTTATTTCATCAGTGGTTTCCTACGCTGGATGTGGGGATACAATTTTGTTAATGTTGCCAAAGGTTGATAATCTATTTTTGCCCTGTTTAGCTGGCAATCTAAATACTTTAGTGTTTGATTTTGTGACTCGTCAAAAAATTGGAGGAACTCATCTTAAGTATTTTACAGTACGACAACTCCCCGTAATTCCTCCCGAAACCTACACCCCAGAAGATGTCAAATATATCAGCAGTCGCGTCTTGGAACTGGTTTACACTTCCTACGACTTAAAACCCTTCGCCCAAGACATGGGATATGAGGGCGAACCCTTTATCTGGAACGAAACTCGTCGCGCCGTCCTTCGTGCCGAACTCGATGCTTATTATGCCAAACTTTATGGACTAACTCGCGATGAATTGCGCTATATTCTCGACCCTGCGGATGTTTATGGAGACGATTTTCCCAGCGAAACCTTCCGGGTATTGAAAAATAATGACGTTAAGAAATATGGGGAATATCGCACTCAGCGACTTGTGCTTGCTGCCTTCGATCGCCTTTAGACCCTAACTCCCTGTTGTTACCCCAAACCCGCCATGGAATTCAAACTCGCCGAGTTACTGTTAAACCCGGAACTCCTCCGCAGTACCAGCACCTTTATCGCCCAAAACATGGGAAAACTGGATTGTTCAGGGGTAGATACCTT
>SMDP01000472.1 GCA_012911965.1 Geitlerinema sp. P-1104 | reverse complement strand
ATGGGGTTCACCACTTCGAGGGGGCGTTTTTCCCCACCAGTCAGGGGGAGTATGCCTATACCTATCGCATCGGCGATACTCAGCAACCGGATATCTGGCAATGGCTGGGGTATCCCCATAATGATGGCTTTTTGACGGTTCAGGAACCCTCAGACTTAATGCCTTGGGCGCAGGGTCCCAGTTGTATTCGTATTATTAGTAATCTCTATATTGGGAATTATATTGCTGCCTCTCAAGCGGATAAACTAGGGGTCGATGCTGTTTTGAATATGGCAGAGGAATTAGCCCTGTCCTATCCGCCTCAAGCCAAAATAAACTATCAGAAACTTGGCACACCGGATGGCGCAGAAAATACTATTTCGGATGACCTCTTAGTTAAAGCGGTCAATTGGCTCGATGAACAACGAGCGGCAGGGAAACATAAGATTATGGTCAACTGTCGCGCCGGAATTGGTCGCAGTGGGTCGGTGATGGTGGCGTATTGTTTTGCGAAACATCCCACTTGGACCTATGTGGAAACCGTGGAATATGTCTGGAGTCGCAAGCCCAACATTTATCCCCATCGTCACTTACAACAAAGTTTAGAACGGCTATTTCCGCGCCAATAAGGGTTTAATGAATGGCGCAATTAACGATAATGAACGAGTGGATTATCACCTATCGCGGCGAAGTGGCGGCGTTGCTGTCGGCGCTGTTGTGGGCGATCGCCGCCGTTCTCTATCAACAGGTGGGCGATCGCATCCCCCCGTTACAACTGACCTTACTCAAAGGGGTGATCGCCATTGCCCTGATTCTACTGACGTTGGTATTGCGAGGAACAGGCTGGCCCGAGATTCCGGGGCGATCGTTGCTGCTGTTAGCCGCCAGTGGTGGGGTGGGGATTAGTTTAGGCGATACCGCCTTCTTCTACGCCCTCAACCACCTGGGTTCCCGGCGCACCCTCTTATTACAAACCCTCTCCCCCGCCATGACGGCCCTAATTGCGGCCCTAGTTCTCGGGGAACTCCTAGCCCCCCGTTCCGGGATAGGTATGATGCTAATTCTCTTAGGAGTGGCTTCAGTGATTCAGGAGCGTGTTAGCCCCAGCGTCGTCACTCCCAAGGCTCAATTTCCCTGGCGCGGCCTGGCTTGGGCGCTTCTCGCGGCGGCGGCCCAAGCGGGAGGGGCGGTTCTCTCCCGGGCCGCCTTAGCTGAAACCGATGTCAGTCCTCTGTTGGCGGCCTTAATTCGCCTAGTGGCGGGACTCGTCTTTTTGCCCCTCTGGATGGCGGCGATGCCCCGTTCGATAACGTTCACTTGGACGCCAATTGCTTCGGGGCGCACCTGGGCCATGATTGGAGTGGCGGCGTTTCTAGGAACCTATTTAGCCATTTGGCTGCAACAAACCTCCCTCAAGTTTGCCCTAGCGGGGGTGTCACAAACCCTGAGTGCTATGAGTCCAATTTTTGTGCTACCGTTGGCGGCCTGGACGGGCGATCGGCTTACCCTGAGAGCTATTCTGGGGGCGGTGATTGCTGTGTCGGGGGTGGCGTTGTTGTTTTCTTAATCCTCTGGTGAGGGACGGCAACATTCCCCGTCTCCTGTCTGGACGATGAAAGGTGGGACACCTAGACTCTAGGGGCGATCGCCTAATCTAGGAGTTGTCCCCAGGAGATAAATTTTTGGCTCCTACTCGCTCCCGCAAAAGATTACAATACATTAAGGAAACTTAAACAGATGTAGGACAACGCAATATGCGAGTTGCGATCGCCGGT
>SMDP01000471.1 GCA_012911965.1 Geitlerinema sp. P-1104 | reverse complement strand
CTCATGCAACTACGAGATGACATCCCCACCATCGTCTATCCCGGACAATGGACCTTCTTCGGCGGAACCGTCGAACCCGGCGAACCAGCCGAAGTCGCCGTCATGCGAGAACTTCAAGAAGAAATCCGCTATCAGCCTCCCTATGTGGCGTTATTCCTACGAGAGCACTATCGCGACTTCATCCGTAATGTTTTCCACGCACCCCTAACCGTTGATATCCAAGACTTAGACCTCTGCGAAGGATTAGACTTAGACCTCTGGACGGCTGAACAAGTGCAACTGGGAGAAAAATTTTCCCCCAAAGCCGGAGAAGTTCGTAAAATTGGAAAACCCCATCAACGAGTTTTACTGGCTTACATTAACTCGCTTAAATTGTCAATTTAAAAACAGATTTCTTAACAATGCAGCCCCAACTCTCCACCATCGGCCAACAAATGTCCCACCTCACCGGGGTGCGGGCGATTATGAAAGATATTATCGAAACTCTGCAATCGGGGGATGGACGGGAGTTTATCGACCTCAGTGCTGGGAATCCGGTGATTTTGCCCGAAATTGAGCAGATGTGGCGCGATTGTACTCAAGACTTGCTGGCCAGTTCCGATTATGGCGAAGTGGTCTGTCGTTATGGGTCCAGTCAAGGCTATCAACCCCTCATCGAAGCCGTCGCCAACGACTTTAATCAACGCTATGGGGCCAATCTCACCCCTCGTAATATCCTCATTACCCCCGGTTCCCAATCGATTTATTTCTTCGCCGCCAACGCCTTTGGCGGCTATACCCCCGGCGGAAATCTCAAGAAGGTGGTGCTGCCCCTTTGTCCTGATTATACTGGCTATGGTGGGGTGAGTTTAGTCCCGGAAGCCGTCGTCTCCTACAAACCCAGTTTGGAGATTGATGAGGAGAATCATCGTTTTAAGTATCGTCCTGATTTTAGTCAGTTGCAGATTGACGAAACTACCGGTTGTGTTATCTTTTCTCGGCCCTGTAATCCCACCGGAAATGTGCTGAGTGATGACGAGGTGGGCAAAATTGCCAGTTTAGCCGCCGGTTATGAGGCCCCGGTGTTTATTGATTCAGCCTATGCACCCCCATTTCCGGCCCTGAACTTTACTCCCATGACTCCTCAGTTGGGGGGGAATGTGGTGCATTGTCTGAGTTTGTCCAAAGCCGGACTTCCGGGGGAACGAGTGGGGGTGGCGATCGCCCATGAAGACATCATCAACGTGTTACAGTCGTTCCAAACCAATGCCTGTATCCATTCCTCTCGCTATGGACAAGCCATTGCGGCACGAGCCATCGCCTCAGGACAACTGGCTCATCTGTCTGAGTCGGTGATTCGTCCCCATTACCAGCGTAAATATGCCGTTTTGGCAGAAGCCTTACAGCAAGAAATGCCCAAAACCCTCTCCTGGTTCCTTCATGCGGGGGAGGGGTCGATTTTTGCCTGGCTGTGGTTCCGGGACTTGCCGACGAGCGATCGCCATCTCTACAATGAACTCAAACAGGCTGGGGTGATTGTGGTTCCTGGAGAGCCGTTCTTCCCGGGATTGCGGGAAGACTGGCCTCACAAACGCCAATGTTTACGCATTAGTCTCACGGCTACTCCAGAAGCCTTAGTCGAGGCCATCAAGCGATTGCGAGGAGTCCTCGAGTCTTCATAGAGGCAAAATGACTCAACGGTCAATATAAAGATTGGTAAAGTTTCCGGATTAGCAGACCTATAATGGGAACAAACCGCCGCCTCTGAACGACGGAGGAAACT
>SMDP01000470.1 GCA_012911965.1 Geitlerinema sp. P-1104 | reverse complement strand
CTCATGCAACTACGAGATGACATCCCCACCATCGTCTATCCCGGACAATGGACCTTCTTCGGCGGAACCGTCGAACCGGGAGAAGCCGCTGAAGTGGCCGTGATGCGAGAACTCCAGGAAGAAATTCGCTATCAACCCCCCTACGTGGCGTTATTCCGACGGGAACAGTATCGCGACTTCATCCGTAACGTCTTCCACGCACCCCTAACCGTCGATATCCAAGATTTAGAACTCTGCGAAGGATTAGACTTAGACCTCTGGACCGCTGAACAAGTCCGCCAAGGCGAAAAATTTTCCCCGAAAGCCGGAGAAGTTCGTAAAATTGGAAAACCCCATCAACGAGTCCTGATTTCTTATATTGACTCGCTCAATTTGTCAAGTTAAAAATAAATTTCTTAACAATGCAACCACAGTTATCGACCATCGGCCAACAAATGTCCCACCTCACCGGGGTGCGGGCCATTATGAAAGATATTATCGAAACTTTGCAATCAGGAGGTGGACGGGAGTTTATCGACCTCAGCGCCGGAAATCCCGTGATTTTGCCCGAAATTGAGCAGATGTGGCGTGATTGTACCCAAGACTTGCTGGCCAGTTCCGACTACGGCGAGGTGGTCTGTCGTTATGGGTCTAGTCAAGGCTATCAACCCCTCATCGAAGCCGTCGCCAACGACTTTAACCAACGCTATGGGGCCAATCTCACCCCTCGTAATATCCTCATTACCCCCGGTTCCCAATCGATTTATTTCTTCGCCGCCAACGCTTTTGGCGGCTATACCCCCGGCGGAAATCTCAAAAAAGTGGTGCTTCCCCTTTGTCCTGATTACACTGGCTATGGTGGCGTGAGTTTGGTTCCCGAAGCCGTGGTGTCCTATAAACCCAGTTTGGAGATTGATGAGGAGAACCATCGCTTTAAATATCGCCCTGATTTTAGTCAGTTGCAGATTGACGAAACTACCGGTTGTGTTATCTTTTCTCGGCCCTGTAATCCCACCGGAAATGTGCTGAGTGATGACGAGGTGGGCAAAATTGCCAGTTTAGCGGCGGGTTATGATGCACCGGTGTTTATTGATTCGGCTTATGCGCCGCCGTTTCCGGCCCTGAACTTTACTCCCATGATGCCTCAGTTGGGGGGGAATGTGGTGCATTGTCTGAGTTTGTCTAAAGCCGGACTTCCGGGGGAACGGGTGGGGGTGGCGATCGCCCACGAAGACATCATTAACGTGTTACAGTCATTCCAAACCAATGCTTGTATCCATTCCTCCCGCTATGGACAAGCCATCGCCGCACGGGCCATCGCTTCGGGACAACTGGCCCATCTGTCTGAGTCGGTGATTCGTCCCCATTATCAAGGCAAATATGCGGTTCTGGCGGAAGCCTTACAGCAAGAAATGCCGAAAACCCTCTCCTGGTTCCTTCATGCGGGAGAAGGGTCGATTTTTGCCTGGCTGTGGTTCCGGGACTTGCCCACGAGCGATCGCCATCTCTACAATGAACTCAAACAGGCTGGGGTCATTGTCGTCCCTGGGGAACCGTTTTTCCCGGGATTGCGGGAGGACTGGCCCCACAAACGCCAATGTTTACGCATCAGCCTCACGGCTACTCCAGAAGCCTTAGTCGAGGCCATCAAGCGATTGCGAGGAGTCCTCGAGTCTTCATAGGGGCAAGATGACTCAACGGTCAACATAAAGATTGGTAAAGTTTCCGGATTAGCAGACCTATAATGGGAACAAACCGCCGCCTCTGAACGACGGAGGAAACT
>SMDP01000047.1 GCA_012911965.1 Geitlerinema sp. P-1104 | reverse complement strand
ACAAGGGCGCGCCCCTACGTCTTTTCTATTGCCTATTGCCTAGGGCGTCCACAAGGGCGCGCCCCTACGTCTTTTCTATTGCCTTCTTCCCCCCCCATGCCCCCATTGACAATTGGCGGAACCGAGATTTCGCCCCATTCCCGTCAACAGATTGAACTTCCCGTCGCTCGCCTCCCGACGCAAACGCCAGTCTCCCTGCCCATTAACGTGATTCGAGGCACAGAGGAGGGCCCAGTGCTTTGGGTGAGTGCCGCCATTCATGGGGATGAAATTAATGGTGTGGAGATCGTGCGCCGGTTAATGGATTTAGTCACCCCCCAATCCTTACGGGGAACTGTGATCATGGTTCCCATTGTCAATGTCTTTGGCTTTCTTGAACAATCTCGCTATCTGCCAGATCGCCGTGACCTCAATCGCTCCTTTCCTGGCTCCTCTCGCGGTTCCCTGGCTTCCCGTCTAGCCAGTTTGTTTATGAAGGAGGTGGTCAGCCAATCCACCCATGGCATTGACTTACATACCGCCTCCGATCACCGGGTGAATTTACCCCAAATTCGCGCCAACTTACAAGATTCAGAAACCCATCGTTGTGCGATCGCCTTTGGTGCCCCGGTGGTGATTCACTCCACTACCCGCGATGGTTCCCTCCGTCAAGCCGCTACCAAACGGGGGATTCCCGTTTTACTCTATGAAGCTGGGGAGGCATTGCGTTTTAATGCTGAGGCGATTCAGTCAGGGGTTGAAGGGGTGTTGCGGGTGATGTCTGTTTTGGGAATGTATGAGAACAGTCCCAATCCTGCCCCCGTTCCCCCCGTGGAGGTGCAAAAAACCCAATGGATGCGATCGCCCCAAGGGGGAATCCTACTCCTACAAGTAAAACTCGGCCAACCGGTTCAAAAGCGCCAAAAACTGGGGATGATTGTCGATGTCTTTGGCAATATCCGCGCCAAAGTTAGCGCCCCCTGCGATGGCCTCATCATCGGCATGACCCAAAATCCTCTCGTCAATCAGGGGGATGGAATTGTTCATATTGCACGCTTCCCCAATTTATTGGGTTGACAAAAGACTGTATATGTGTATATGAGGCGTCGTTTCAAGCCAACCCACAGCACTAGACCTTGCCCTCCAACCTAAATAAGTCACAACAAACAAGACGGGATAAAGTCTTAAACCCGATTTAAATAAAAGACTTAGAATCTTGAGATGTCCATTATTACGTGTCCGTTAAATAAATAATTCCCTGAGCTTAAAAATCAGCTATAGTAGATTTAGTGATTGCTATATCAAATTGATATACCAGATTGAGATGCTAGAACTCTGCGCCCTCGGCCTACTGCAACGAGAACCCGTCCATGGCTACCGGCTTAAACAGGACTTAGAACTGTTTATGAGTAGCTGTTTGAGCGTGAACTATGGAGCCATTTACCCGTTGCTACATCGCCTAGAGGAGCGCGGTTATATCGAAAGCAGCACCGAAGAAAGTCCCGAGAGCGGTAGTCCCCGCAAAATCTACAGCGTCACTCCCGAGGGTCAAGCCCAATGGCAAACCCTCATGGCTCAACAACCACGAGACAGTTGGGTAAACAGTCGTTCCCGATTCATGGTCAAGTTCTTTTTCTTTAGTGACATTGACCCCGAGTTGCGTCTGAAACTCTTAAAAGCGCGGATTCGTGCTTGTGAAGAGCGCCAAGACCTCGTCTATGGTGAAGAGTTTGGCAGCGATTCCTACCAGCAGGCCGCCTGGCAGCGACATCTACAGATGCTGATGAGCGAACTCCATTGGCTTCATGAACAACTCCAAAAAGAACAAGGCCGCAACTCCCCCGAGACTCAGGCAAATCCCTCAAATCGCGCCATTCATTAACCTGGATGCCGCGTGATCTCCGTCCCTCATCCCAACCCAACCTTTAGGTGGAATCATGCAAGCGGATCACATCTCCTCCAATCAAACCTCAAGCGAAACCCCCGAGTCTCCCGTTCCCGCCCAGGAACGTCGTAATCCCCCCAAATGGTGGCTGGTCCTACTCCTAAGCGTCCTCTTAGCTGGCGGTGCAGGTTTCTTGGGTTGGCAATGGTGGCAATCTCAACAGGACGCGGGACAGGAACAGCAACAACAGAGTCCCCCAACGCGGGTACAAATCGACCCCGTTGAAACCACAACCCTGCAAGACAGTTCTCGATTTGTGGGAACCCTGGAAGCGGAACAAACCGCCAATTTACGGGCTGAGGCTAATGGGGAAATTCGCAGTGTCTTTGTCCGTCCTGGAGACATTGTCGCTCAGGGAGAACCCTTAGCACAGCTCGATCGCCGTTCCCTAGAAGCCAGTTTAGAGCAAGCCCAAGCCAACATTAACCGAGCCGAGTCCCAACTCGCGGAACTCCGAGCGGGTCCACGTTCCGAACAAATCGAACAGGCCCGGGCGCGACTGCGACAGGCGGAGGCAGATCTACAAGATGCCGAAGCTGGGGCCAATCCCTCACAAATTGCTCAAGCTGAATCGCGCATCGAATCGGCCCAAGCCAGCCTCAACTTGGCCCGACAACGGCTCGATCGCTTCCGTCGCCTGGAAGCCCAAGGTGCCATTCCCACCGATGACCTGGACGAAGCCCAAGAACGCTATCTCAGCGCCGAAGCTGATCTACAAGAAGCCCAACGGCGGCGAGAAGAACTCCAACAAACTCGCGGCAGCAGTGTCAGCCGTCTGTCGGCTCAAGTCGAAGAGCGGCGGCAAGCCTTACGAGAACTCGAAACCGGGACACGTCCCGAAGAAATTGCCCAAGCTCAAGCCGACTTGGATGCTGCCCTCGCCGATGCTCGCTCCATAGAGGTCAGTCTAGAAGACACGCAAATTATCGCCCCCTTCAGTGGAACCGTCGGGGATTTGCCCCTGAACGTGGGGGATTCCGTCAGTCGCGGCGACGTGTTTGCCACCCTCACCCAAAACGACAGCCTAGAACTACGATTATCCATTCCCCTTGAGCGCAGTAATGACCTGCGATTAGGGCTACCGGTGGAAGTCTTCGAGGCCTCCGACAACCCTGGAGACCCCTTGGCCCTGGGACGGGTGAGTTTTATCTCCCCCGAAGTAGATGCCGAGGCCCAAACCATTCTCGTGAAAGTCAGCTTTAGCAATCCCGAGGGGCGACTGCGACATCGCCAATTTGTGCGATCGCGGGTCATCTGGGGCGATCGCCCTGACACCGTCGTCATTCCCACCACCGCCATCGTCTTTGAAGGTGAACGGCGATTTGTCTTTGTCGCCCGCCAAGAGGGTGACCAACTCATTGCCGAACGGCGACAAGTAGAACTCGGACAAACCCAGGGCGACCAAAGCGAAGTTATCGACGGCTTAGAACCGGGCGATCGCCTCATCACCACCGGACTGCAACAAATCCGCGACGGACAACCCGTTGCCCCCAACTCCTAACCCTCCCCTCTCCTCGAAGATGTTTTATCAGTTTTTCATTAAGCGCCCCGTCTTCGCCTCCGTCTGCTCCCTACTCCTGATGCTGGTGGGACTGGTGGGCTACGGAAGCTTACCCGTCCAGGAACTCCCCAGCATCGACCCTCCCGTAGTCAGCGTCAACACCACCTATCCCGGTGCCAACCCCAGCGTCGTTGAAACCGAGGTGACTGAAATCCTCGAAGCCGAACTCAACGGCGTGGAAGGAGTCCGAACCCTCACCTCCGAAAGTCGGGAAGGAGTCAGTTCCATCACCGTTCAGTTTCAACTCGACCAAGATATCGACATTGGCGCTCAAGAAGTCCAACGCAGCGTCTCTCAAGTCTTAGGACAACTCCCCGATGAAGCCGACGCTCCCGTGATTCGTCGCGAATCCGGAGATGCCGCCCCCATTATTTGGTTTAGCCTTTACGGAGACAACGACGGTGTTAGCACCCTGGAACTCAGTGACTACGCCGATCGCCTCCTCGTGGATGCCCTAGAGAGCGTCAATGGCGTCAGTAGCATCTTTATCGGTGGAGAACGGCGCTATGCCATGCGACTGTGGATCGACCCCCAACGACTCAGCGCCCGTAACCTAACCATCCTAGACGTAGAAAGTGTGCTACGCCAGGAAAACATCGAACTTCCCAGCGGTCGCCTCGAAGGGCAACGCAGCGAATTTTCCGTGCGGACCCTCGGACGACTCCAGGAACCCGAAGAGTACGAAGCCCTGGTCCTACGCACCACCAGCGACGGAACCCAAATTCGCTTTTCCGATGTGGGCTATGCCGAAATTGGGGCAGAAGACGAACGCTCCTTCGTGCGGTTTAACGGTCGTCCCGCTGTTGGGTTAGGGGTCGTCAAACTGGCCACCGCCAACACCCTAGACGTGGCGGCCGATGCTCGCGCCGAAATGGAACGACTGCGGGCGGACTTCCCCCCCGGAATTGACTACGAAGTCGCCGTCGATAACTCCGAATTTGTGCAACTGGCGATCGATGAAGTTTGGGGTTCCCTCTATCTCGCCAGTTTCCTGGTGGTGTTAGTCATCTTCTTCTTCCTACGGGACTGGCGGGCGACCATTATCCCCGCCGTCACCATTCCCGTGTCCCTGATTTCCGCCTTCGGGGTCATGTTTATCTTGGACTTCTCCATCAACACTCTGACCCTATTTGCCCTGACCCTGGCCACCGGCTTAGTCGTGGACGATACTATCGTAGTCTTAGAAAACATCGTCCGCTATATCGAACAGGAGGAGATGAAACCCTATCAAGCTGCCATGAAGGGCTTAGAAGAGGTTATTTTTGCCGTCATTGCCACCACCGTGGTTCTGGTCGCCGTGTTTCTTCCCGTTGGCTTTGCTACCGGGGTGACTGGACAACTCTTTGCCGAATTTGCCCTCACCCTAGCCGGGTCAGTGATTGTCTCCTCCTTTGTTGCCCTTACCCTCGCTCCAACCCTCGCAGCCCGAGTCTTGAAGTCTCACTCCATGCTGCATGGTTGGATTTTCGACAAAGTGGAAGACTTGCTCAATGGAGCGGCCAACTTTTACGCCTCTAGTTTGCGCCTGGCCCTATCCTTTAAAAGCGTGATTGTCGTCGCCTTTGTCCTTTCCATCGGCTTACTGGTAATTTTATTCAGCCAAATTCCCCAAGGCTTTCTCCCCGATGAAGATCGCGGCCAAGTTCTCACCATTGTCAATGCGCCCCAAGGGGTGACCATTAACTACACCGATGAGGTGATGCAGCAAGTCGAAGCCATTTATGAGGAGATTCCCGAAGTTCGCTACTACTTCACCATCGGCGCATTTGGAGGCGGTGGCCCAGGCCAAGTGAATCAGGGAATTGCCTTTGTGCGGCTGCAACCTTGGGACCAACGGACGGAACCACAGCAGTCTCAACAGGCCATTGTCGGTCAGCTCTTTGGACGCTTCTCCCAAATTTCCGAGGCGCTCATCTTCCCCGTGAATCCCCCAGCTTTACCGGGAGCCGGTTTTGGACAACCGGTGCAGTTGGTGTTACAGGGGGCGAGTTTAGAGCAATTAGCAGAAATTTCTGGAGATTTAGCACAACGGGCCAATGCACTCCCGGAATTGATGAATGTCGATACCACCCTCAAAATCACTCAACCCGAGGTGACGGTGGCCATTGACCGTCAGAAAGCAGCGGCGTTGGGGATTAATGCCCGCGATATTGCCAACACCCTGCAAATTTTGTTGGGGGGACAACAAATTACCAGTTTTAACCGGGAAAATCGCCGCTACGAAGTGGTGGTGCAGGCCGAAGAACGCTTCCGCCTCAGTCCACAGCGGCTTCAGGAACTCTCCTTACGCACCAGCGAAGGTGAGTTAGTTCCTCTGGGGAACTTAGTCCGCTTGGAAACCAGTACTACCCCACCTCAGATTGAGCATTATCAGCGTTTCCGTTCCGCTACGATTGAAGGGTCTCCTGCGCCGGGGTATAGTCTTGGGGAGGCCATTGAGGCCCTACAAGCCCTGGCCGATGAGATGGTTCCCTCAGAAATCACCACCGCGTTAGCCGGTGAGTCATTGGAGTTCCAAGAAGCCGGGGAAGCCACGGCGTTTATCTTTGGCTTAGCTATGGCGTTTATCTTCTTGGTGCTATCGGCTCAGTTCGAGAGTTATTTAGATCCGATTGTGGTCTTGTTGGCGGTTCCACTGTCTCTACTTGGGGCTTTAGGTGCGTTATTGTTAGCGGGCTTAGAGTTGAATGTGTATAGTCAAATTGGCTTGATTATGCTAATTGGCTTAGCCACTAAAAACTCAATTTTGATTGTGGAGTTTGCCAACCAAAAACGGGAAGAAGGACTCTCGATTTATCGAGCAGTGATTGAAGCGGGTCGCATTCGCTTTCGACCCATTTTAATGACGGCTTTCTCCACCATTTTCGGCTTAATGCCCCTGGCGTTCGCCAGTGGTGCTGGGGCAGCCAGTCGGGTCTCCATTGGGGTTTCGGTGGTGGGTGGAATGTTCCTGGCCACAATTTTGAGTCTTTACGTGGTTCCTGTGTTTTATCTGATTATCAATGGCCTACAAACTCGCTTAGTGCGAAATCTACATCTAGAACCGGAACATTAACGAGGGTGCTGTCTTCTTACTCTCTCACTCGTGTCATGGCTCCAGCCGTGACACGCTCCCCCGGAGGCTCTGCCTCCTGAGGGGAGTTGTACCATCTCTCACGATTCCGGTTCTGTATTAATCTCCACTTCCTCTAAATCTTCATCAAAATGAACATAGAGGATATTGGGGCGACAGCAAACTTGGCAATCTTCCACATAAGATTGCTGGCTACCGGCACTCCAATCGACAAAGGTGCTATTTTCTTCTCCACAATACGCACAGTAATAACTCGCCGTATTTTGCATCCGTTAATGTCCTCCGTTATGCCCCCAGTTGTTCGCACTCTCGTTTCGTTACCTCATGACGGTAGCGGAACATATCCCGGAGGCGATCGCCCACAAACCAACCCATCAGAGGTTCAGAGAGAGCCGCCAGAGGGATTTCATAGCGAATGCTATCCGTCAAACGGGTTTGTCCATTTTCCTCGCTAAACTGGTGGCGATGTTGCCAATAATCCATGGGGCCCTCCATTTGTTCATCGGTAAAGAGATAGGGGCGATTGCACTCGGTATGGCGGGCCAACCAGGTGATGGGAAGGGGGCCAAGATAGATCTTAAACTCAGTCACCGCCCCCACATCCAAGCCTCCCTCCCGTCGCACCACCTCAACCGGTTGCCAGGGAGGGGTTAACAGTTGCAAAATATCGGCTCGTTCATGAAACTGCCAGACGGTTTCAATCGGTGCATTAATCAGGCTCGAATAGGTAAAATTCAGCATTAGTCCCTAGATTGCTCTGTCCTCAATCCTATCGCGATCGCCCCCATGGCTCAATCGACTCGTTCCCCCCTTCACGCCCTCCTCCTCTATCTCCTCCTCAGCCTCCTGGCCCTCTTGATGCTATTTCCCCTCCTCTGGCTCTTGAGTACCGCCCTCAAATCCCCCCAAGAGAATCTCTTTCAAATTCCGCCCCAATGGTTGCCCCAACAGCCCACCCTCGGCAACTTCATCCGGGTTTGGCAGAGTCAACCCTTCGGGCGCTATCTTTTTAATAGCACCTTAGTCGCCATCGGAACGGTTGTCTTCAACCTAATTTTTTGTTCTCTAGCTGCCTATCCTCTTGCTAGATTGCAGTTTCGCGGTCGAGACTTGATTTTTACGGCGATCGTTGCCACCCTAGCCATTCCCTTTCAAATTATCATGGTTCCTCTCTATGTGTTAACCATTCAACTCGGATTAAATAACACCTATCTAGGAATTATGTTTCCCTATTTAGCAGGAGCCTTTGGCATCTTTCTGCTGCGACAGGCCTTTGCCGCTGTTCCCAAAGAATTAGAAGAAGCGGCCCGGATGGATGGCTGTTCAGAATTGGGGATTTGGGCGCGGATTATGCTGCCAGCCATTCGTCCCGCCCTCGTCACCTTAGCCATTTTTACCTTTATCGGCTCTTGGGGAGATTTTCTCTGGCCCCTGATTATTTTAGACCGCCCAGAACTCTATACTCTCCCCTTAGGGGTGGCACAACTTTCCGGGGCATTTTCCCTAGATTGGCGACTAATTGCGGCTGGAGCGATTATTTCGATTGTACCGGTGTTAGTTGTGTTTGTTTTGGTTCAGCGGTATATTATTTCCTCGAATGTGAGTAGTGGCATTAAAGGGTGAATTGGGCTAAATCTATGGAATAATCGATGGGGCGAACCTGCTCCCCTAGATTCCCCCCGTTGTCACCCGTTACCTGTCCATGGTTGATGCTCATCTAACCCAAGCTGACCCCTTCCACGATCGCCTCAAAGCCGCAGAGGCCCAACTCCTGCACCGTCTGGAGCAATTCCGAACCGCCCAAATCCTTGTGGTGGGGGACTTAACCCTGGATGAATTTGTCACCGGGGAAGTTGAACGCATCTCCCGAGAAGCCCCAGTTCCTATTATTCGCCATGAATCCACCCGACGAGTTCCCGGTGGTGGGGCCAACGCCGTCTATAACTTGGCTAAACTCGGCGGTAACATCTCCGTGGCCGGATTAGTGGGGGATGATGAACAGGGACAGGCCCTAGTGAAGATGTTTCAAGCCGCCGGAATTGAGACGGGGGGTATCTTTATCGATCGCCAACGGCCCACCGTCACCAAAACCCGCATTTCCGCCCATGCACGTCAGTCGGTGACGCAGCAGGTGCTACGGCTCGATCGCAAATCCGATGCCCTTCCCCATGCTGACTTACAGCAGCAACTGGCGGACTATATCGAGCAACAACGCCAAACCGTTGCCGCCGTCGTCTGTTCCGATTATGGCGATGGCGTTCTCACCCCTCGGGTGATTCAAAGTGCCTTGGGGGGCGATCGCACCATTGTCGACACCCAGAGTAACCTGAGCCGCTATCACCAAGCCAGCCTCTTTACCCCCAACCTCCCAGAAGCGGAGTTAGAAGTCGGCTATCCCATCAGTGATGACCAAAGCCTGCAACAAGCCGGGGCCGATCTCCTAGAACGCACCCAAGCCGAGGCCATTCTCATCACCCGAGGCGGCGATGGAATGACCCTCTTCCAACGTTGCGGACCAACTGAGCAAATCCCCGCCTTCAATCGCACCGATGTTTTCGATGTTACCGGAGCCGGAGATACGGTTGTCGCCGCCCTCACCCTGGCTCTGGCCTCAGGCTCCTCCCTCTGGGAAGCCGTCGTTCTCGGGAATCTCGCCGCCAGTCTGGTGGTGCGTCAATTTGGAACCGCCACCACTACCATTGAGGAGATGCAAGACGCTCTAACGAGCCTCATCCATGACTCGTAACCGAGGAACTCACCCCTGAGCCTCGCCACGTGAACGATTAACCTTGACTGACCCCCATGTCTCAAACCCTTGTCCTCAAAATTGGGACCTCTAGCCTCACTCAACCCGACAGCGGCGATCTGGCCCTATCCACCCTAGCTCGTTTAGTGGAAACCCTGACCCAACTGCGTCGCCAGGGCCATCGACTGGTTCTCGTCTCCTCCGGTGCCGTCGGAGTTGGCTGCGCTCGCCTGGGGTTGAGCGATCGCCCCCGCCGTCTCGCCACGAAACAAGCTGTAGCCGCCGTCGGACAAGGACGACTCATGCGCGTCTACGACGACCTCTTCACCAGTTTGCAACAGCCCATCGCCCAAATTCTTCTAACTCGTAAAGACCTCGTCCAACGCAGTAGCTACGTCAACGCCTATAACACCTTTCAAGAACTCCTGAAACTCGGCGTTATCCCCATTGTCAATGAAAACGACACCATCGCCACCGAAGAACTCAAATTTGGCGATAACGACACCCTCAGCGCCCTCGTCGCCAGCCTTGTAGAAGCGGATTGGCTCTTCTTGCTAACTGATGTCGATCGCCTCTATTCCGCCGATCCCAATCGCAACCCCGATGCACAACCCATCAAAAAAGTCAACCATCTCAACGAACTTCTCAACCTGGACGTTGGCAATGCTGGCAGTGCTTGGGGAACTGGGGGAATGCAAACTAAAATTGCCGCTGCTCGCATTGCCAGCGATAGCGGTGTACGCACGGTCATTACCGCCGGAAAAGCCCCAGAAAACGTGTCAGCCATCCTAGGCGGTGCAGATATCGGCACCCACTTTGTCCCCCAAGCCAAACCAGAAAACGCTCGCAAACGCTGGATTGCCTTTGGCTTAGTTCCCCAGGGACAGCTTCTCCTCGATGCCGGAGCCGTCACCGCCATCTGTCAGGGGGGCAAATCCCTCCTCGCCGCCGGATTAACCGCCGTTCGGGGCAAATTTCAGGCCAACGATGCTGTGATTCTCTGCGACGAAACTGGCAAGGAACTCGGACGAGGTCTTGTCAACTATACGAGTGACGACTTAGAACAAATCTGTGGCGTCCAGTCCGAGCAAATCTCCCAGATTTTGGGCGATTGCGAGTCCCGCACGCTTCGCGACCGCAGTCCCGATACCGTCATCCACCGGGATAACCTCGTCCTCACCCGTTAAGAGAACCCTAGCCTCGCCGTCCCGTGACAATATAGGTGACCCGTTGACCGATATTGGTGGCATGGTCCGCCATGCGTTCGAGATGGCGAATGGCTAAGGTCACCAAGAGAACCGGCTCCAACACCCCGCGATAGTTGGATTGGCTGGCCAGATGGTGATAGAGGTGATCGTAGGCATCATCAACCGTGGTATCCCTCTCCTTCATCTGACGGCCCGCCTCGGGATTCAGCTCCACTAGAGTCATTAAACTCATGCCTAACATCGCTTGCGTCTCATGAGACATCCGTTCCACATCGGGCATACAATCCAAGGGCTGATAGGGAAACAACTTCACCGCAATCTCCCCCAAGTCCTTGGCGTAATCCCCAATCCGTTCGAGATCCCGCACTAGCTGCATAAATGCCCCTAAGACTCGACAATCCTGGGCCACCGGACCTTGTAGGGTCAGTAAAATAATACTATCGGCTTCAATTTGACGATAGAAGTGATCAATCTGCTTATCGAGTGGCTTCAGGGCATCCGCCGCCGCCAAATCTCGATGAAACAATGCCTGATGACTGAGACGACAGGAATTTTCCACGAGAGCGCCCATCCGCAACACGTCTTGACGGAGGCGTTTGAGTTCTCGTTCAAACTGTTGACGACTGGAGTTGAGTTTAGAGGTGTTCACCCGTTGCACTATCGCCCTTGCTCCTAATAGTTTCTCTCCTATTGTGGAGCAACTTTCTCAAAGTTGGACTTAAACTCAGAGCCTCTTAGCCTAAAACACGGGAATTTGCTGAAAATTTAATCCGAATTTTACGATCGCTTTACCGAAGCCTCAGGGGCCAGACCCCTCTCTTGGACTGGGGGTGGCGCGAGGCAGGTCTAGAGTTAAGCAAGCCCCCCCCGTTTGCGGGTGATTACTGGCTTCAATAGTCCCCTGATGGGCCAGAATAATCTGTTTAACGATCGCCAACCCTAAGCCGCTCCCTGTGGAGGTCATCCCCTCTCCCGTCATCCCCTTATCGGGGCTACGCGCTCGTCCAGGATCTCCCCGATAGAGCCGTTCAAAGATATGGGGTAAATCTGCACTCGCGAAGCCTTCCCCCTCATCGACAATCTCAATCTGCACCCGGTCCCCCTGATTGAGATCGGCCCGACGCTGAGCCTGGACTTGAATCGTCCCGGCGGCAGGACTATAGCGAATGGCGTTATCCAACAAGTTCAGAAACACCCGATAGAGGCGGGAACTATCCCCCTCAACCCAAAATGACTCGGTGTCCGTCTCCGGTTCTCGGTAGCGGAAATTTACCTGTTTCTGTGCCGCTAACGGCTCCAAGGTTTGCCAAACGGACTCGATTAATCCTTGTAAATACAGCGGTTCAGTTGTCAGGGTTTCTTGATTTTCCAGATGACTTAATTCCAGCCAATCTTGGACTAACTGCACCAGCCGTTGGGTTTCGGGAAGTAAACGTTCCACCCAGCCCTTCATGGGGCCATCGAGGCGATCGACGAGGGTTTCGACGACAAGCTGAATTGACGTCAAGGGGGTTCGCAGTTCATGAGCTAAATCCGACATCCAGCGATCGCGCGACTGGCTTAACTCCACCAGCATTTGTCGATCTTCGAGAAAAACCCCCACATCCCCCTCTGGCAACGGTAAGCCATAGGCCCTGAGGGTTTGGGGATTCTGGCTGATAATTTCCTCTGCATCGGCGGCCTGGGGGAAAAACTGCCACTCCCGATAGGAAGACTGTTGATGATAGCGAGTTTGTTGGATCAGCAAATCCAATTCATAGGAACGCACCACCTCCAAAAAGAGGCGATCGCCCCCTGGATGCCAATCGGAGACTTTCAGCAGTGAACGAGCCTGGCGATTAAAAATTAAGGGATGATTTTCTCCATCAACTTGAACATAGCCAATGGGGGCTAACTCAATGATGCGCTCATACATCTGGAGTTGCTCTTGAGCCTCCTGATGCACTTGACTCAGATGAGTTAACGCCTGACGCATCTGGGATTGTACCGAGAGACTTTTCTCCGTAATATCCGCCGGAACTTGAGTCAGTAAGCGATGCCAATGACGACGCTGGAGTCGTTCACGCCAGGCAAAAATCCCGCCCCCAATTACGAATCCTAGTAGAAATGCCACCACCCACATGATTGACTCCTCACCCAGCGGTTTGGGCTACGTTCCTCGTTCTGGTGCTATCGAGGCATTTCTTTATCTTAATCGACTCTTAACCTAAGCGATAGCCGAAGCCCCGCACTGTAATGATGTATTCAGGATGACTGGGATCGGTTTCTAGTTTTTCCCGCAGCCAACGGATATGCACATCGACGGTTTTACTATCACCCATAAAATCAAAGCCCCAAACCCGATCTAAGAGTTGTTCTCGGGACCAAACTCGTCGGGGAGATTTCATAAACAGTTCCAACAGACGAAACTCTTTCGGAGCCAGATTGATTTCCTCACCCCGCAGCAACACCCGACATTGTTGAGGATAGAGGATAATCTCCCCAAACTCAAAGCGCAGAGGCTTGTTGACGACGTTGTAGTGATGACGACGCAACAGGGCCCGACAACGAGCCACCAACTCCCGCATACTGAAGGGTTTGGTGAGGTAATCATCGGCACCGACTTCTAAGCCCAAGACGCGATCGGTTTCACTGCCCTTGGCGCTTAAAATTAAAATTGGCACGGGATTTCCCTGTTGTCGTAACAACCGACACAGATCGAGGCCGTTGACTTGGGGGAGCATCAGGTCTAGGACGATCAGATCGAAGGGAAACTCGCCGGGTTGTAAGTGGGGATCACTGAGAAATGCCAGTGCGGTTTGCCCGTCAACGGCGGTCTGCACCTGATAGCCCTCATCCTCTAGGGCTAAGGTGACCATCTCTCGGATAAGCTGTTCGTCTTCGACAATGAGAAGGCGCTGGGGCTGACCGAGTTGAGGAGGATCGGTATAGGGTCTCGACTCAATAGAGAGCATAACTGGGTTCAAGGTATTCTGAGACACCCTATTCATAGATCACTTTGACCCGAGAAGACAGTTCTTGACAAACAAACGTTAATCTGCTAGCTACTCTCTCCAGTGACTTGGGCCAGCACGGCTTCCATCTCTTCGAGGGGAACCGCTCCGGTAAAAGGCTCGCCATTGATAAAGAAGGTGGGAGTTCCGGTTAGGCCTAACTGATCTGCCAGTTCCAGGTCAGTTTGCACCGCTGCGATCGCCGCCTCACTCTGGCGATCGCGCTCAAACTGCTCTAAATCCAGATTCAGATCCTCAGCAATCTCCAGATATAGGGATTCACCCAACCGCTCTTGATTCTCGAACAGGGCCTGATGATACTCCCAGAATTGGCCTTGCTGTTGCGCCGCCCAGGACGCGCGGGCCGCCGGGAGAGATTGGGGATTAATGGAGACCAGGGGAAGATGCTTAAACACGAGCGTCACGCGATCGCCATGTTTCTCGATAAACTCAGCGACCGTCCCACTGGCGCGAGCGCAAAAGGGACATTGAAAGTCCGAGAACTCAATCATGACAATGTCTTGGGCCGCTGCGCCCTTGACTGGGGAATCGCCAATAAACTGAGCCGAGTTCTCCCGCATCTGTTGCACCACCGCACCACGAGATTCCTGTTGAGACCGTTGTTGTTCCTGTTGATAGGCTTGGACGGACTCTAAAATAACTTCCGGATTCTCACGAATAATCTCTAGAACTTGAGCTTCTAAATTCCCCGAGGGAGATTGTTGACAGCCACTGAGGACGATCGCCAGCATCAGCACTCCCGCGAAGGACCGAGACCATCGGTTGACCTGGACTCTTTTCTCACCACTCATAACCTTGCCACCCATACTCTAGTTAACTCTCCCAAGAGACCCTTAAGCTTGCCCTCTACCGTCATCCTTTGGCTCAGATGAGGGGGAGGGGGTCACCGACGTATCTAGGGTCTTCACGGACACGTCAGTGGCTTGTACATCAATCGTTCCCGAGGGGGCACTGCGTTCAAAGTGCCCATCACGAACCTGAAGCTGCTCACCACAACTCGGACAGTTGAGGGTGGAGTCCTTAAAGCCAACAAACTCAAATCCACAGACGGGACAGCTATCTTGCACCAGTTTACGGCGAATCCACCATTGCAAGCCGAACACCGCCACAATCCCTAACACCGGTAACAGGGCCAAGGCAATAATAATCGATTGGACTAGCCAGCCCAAGCCCACAGCACTGAGGAGACTAATCACTAACAACACGGTTAGCCAAAAACTCAGGCCAGACCATCGAATCTGTTTTAAGTTTACCTTGTTAAAATCGTTCGGATTCACAACAGCCTCCTTGCTGGGGACATGGGGCAGCCTCAAGGGGGAACAGTCCTAACCCTGAACTGACCACTCCGGGTTCAGCCTCTGTTCAACTCTATTGAAAGCCCATGAGTCTTTGCAACCGTTGGGCGATCGCCCCCTCACCAAATTGAGCTAGAGTTTCCTGACGCAGCCAAGGGCCGTCTACACGGGCATCCTTGCCTTCGAGCATCTCAATACAGGCTTGAGCGACAGCTTCGGGGTCTCGATGGGCTACCTGCCACCCTAATTTACCATCTTGTAAGGGGTCAGCCGAGCCATCGCCTTGGCCGGATAATACGGGAATCCCGCTGGCCATGGCTTCTAAATATACGATACCAAACCCCTCTTGAGACGGCATCACATAGGCATCGGCGACTCGGTAATGGTCGGGAAGTTCTTCGGTGGGAACAAAGCCGGCAAACACCACCTGTTCGGACACCCCTAACTCCTGGGCTAATTGTTCGAGACGGGGACGATCATCGCCACGGCCGATGATGAGATATTTGACATCGGGATGATGGTGGAGAATTTTGGGAAGGGCCCGTAGGGTGACATCAACCCCCTTATAAATATCCCCAGACCAGAGACGAGCCACAGTCATAAGAACGCGGGCATCCTGTAGATGATAGCGTTCCAAGAGATAGGCCGGTTTAGGACCCGGCGAGAAGATGTCCCCATTGACGACACAGGGGAGGAGTTTAAACTGCTCTGGATCGAGATGATTGGACTCACAGGCGCGATCGCGGCTATGACGGCTAATGGTCCAAAGTTCTTGAGCATCCTGTAAGGCCTGGCGGGCCGAGCCTGGCAGCGGTTGCCAAACCTCTTTCCCATAGGTCATCACCCGATAGGGAATCCCCAGGGGTTTACAGAGGAGGCGAATCAGGGGTGCCAATTTCACATGGCCACAAATCACTGAGGCGGGCCGTTGTCGTAACAGTCGTCCTAAGAGGACTCCCATCAATGTCAAACGTCCCCACCAGGGAGAGTTGGATTTGAAGTAACGGAACTGTAAATAGGGGTTATTGAGATGATCAAAGGGATTCTCGCAGCTAACCCCATCCCGTAAGAGAAACACCTCTGCCGCTTGAGGGTTAGAACTAGCAGCGGCAGCCTGTTCATAAGCCCTCAAGACATCTTGAACATAGGATTGAATGCCCCCTTCACAGGAGAAAATTTCCAGGAAGACAAAGAGATGGGTTGATTCCCCGAGGGGCGATCGCACGGAAGAGGGGTTTGACGTAAGTAGAGGAGTCGTCATAACGATAATCTAAGGGTAGGTAGGAGGGAGAAGAACACAACGCACGCAGATGCTACCCATTTAGGGGCCTTGAGGGTTACACTGATGCCTGCAAACGGGCCTCCACCATCAGCCGGGCCACCTCAGGCATATCAGACTCAGCTTGCCAGTTCATCTGTTGTTTGGCTTTAGCGGGGTTGCCACGACTCACGGCAATATCTGTCGGTCGATAGAGACTTTCATCGGTGGTGACGTAGTCTTGCCAGTTGAGTCCTAGATGGGCAAAAACAGCTTCGACAAAGGCTTGTAGACTGTAGGTACGTCCCGTTGCAATGACATAATCGTCTGCAATATCCTGTTGCAGCATCAGGTGCATGGCCTGAATATACTCTGGGGCCCAGCCCCAGTCCCGTTGAATACTGGTGTTGCCCAAGTAGAGAGGGTCGTTACTGCCTTGGGCGATGCGACAGGCACTGGCTACGATTTTCTGGGTGACAAAGCGTTCCGGCCGCAGGGGAGATTCATGGTTATAGAGAATCCCGGAACAGGCGAAGAGTCCATAGGCCTCTCGGTAGTTCGCCACTTCCCAGAAGGCGGTGGCTTTGGCCACGCCATAGGGACTGCGGGGCCGGAAGGGGGTCTGCTCGTCGGCGGGGGTTCCCTGGGTATCGCCGAAACATTCGCTAGACCCGGCATTATAGAATTTAATGGGGGAGCCGATGAACCGGATCACTTCCAGGAGGTTTAGGGTTCCTGTGGCGATGCTATCGAGGGTTTCTACCGGCTGGTCAAAGGACAGTCCGACGGAACTTTGACCACTGAGATTATAGACCTCGTTGGGTTGGGTTCGGTCGAGGACTTGTAAGACGCTGCGGAAATCCGTCAGACTCATGGAATAGAGTTTGACGCGATCGCGAATCCCTAGGGTGACCAGATTCTTAAATGAGGACATTTGAGCATCTCGGGAGGTTCCACAGACCTCATAGCCTCGTTCAAGCAGAAATTTCGCTAGGTAAGCGCCATCTTGCCCGGAAATTCCACAAATTAGTGCTTTTTTCATAGTGGCTTGGCCAGCGTCTTGTTATCTCATCGGGTTTCAACCAGTATAGGAAATGGTTTGACTGTCCGTTGAGGGGGGCCCGGTTGGCCGTACTTTGTTCTTCACTCGGGCCATCGCTTTTCCGGGAAATTACTGAGAATGGCTGCCTGTTTGGATGGAATTGGCTTCGTTTTTGCGTAATAACCCTTAGAATTCCTCAATTCTCTGTTCTAACAAGAGGCAGTTGCGGCCATGGCGATCGCGCTGATAGGTGACGCGATCGCATAGTCGTCGTAGCAAGAACCAGCCATAGCCTCCCAGACAGAGAGTTCCCGGTTCTGGTTCTGGGACTTGTTCTGGGTTGAAGGGATACCCAAAATCCCAAATGCGGATTTCCAGGCGATCGCTCTCTAAGGAGAGTTCTACATCAATGGGAGTCTCCAGGGAACGGTGACGATGAGCATGACGAACAGCGTTGCTAAAGCCCTCCGCGATCGCTAACTTAAGACAATAGAGGCGATCGTCTGACCAATGCGCCAGTCTCGGCTGTTGTAAACAAAAGTCCTCAAACCACCGCTGAATCTGAATCATCAGGCTTAGATCACTTGCCACCGTTAACCGGCTTTGCCTCTTGCCCACAGCGCGATCGCTCTCCCGGAGAAAGGTTAAAGGCCTGGACTGGCCTGGATTCGGCATCCGTCAACATCAGTCAACCGCACCCGGGCAAATCCTTGTCCAGTTTCGATTATAATGAAGTTTGGTTAAGTTCGAGCAAATTTTAACGCAAATTATCAGAACTTCAAATCAGACATTCCCCAGATCTAGATTTACATTTTATGAGTATTATCACCCTACAATCGATTGCTAAAGACTTTGGTATCAAAGAAATCTTAAGAGATGCCAGTTTAAGTGTCGATGCTCAAGATAAAATTGGCTTAATTGGCACAAATGGATCTGGCAAATCGACCCTCCTTAAGATATTAGCCGGAATTGAACCTTATAATCAGGGAGAACGTCTCGTTAACCGTAACAAACGAGTCATTTACTTACCTCAACAGCCCGACATTGACCCCGATCGCACCGTCTTAGAGCAAGTCTTTGCCGATTGCGGCTCCAAAATGCAGATTGTGCGGGAGTATGAGTCTCTCTCCCATCACCTATCTCGTGCCTCTGGGGACGACCTCGATCGCCTCCTCAAACAACTAACTCGCATCACCGAACAGATGAATGCGGCTAATGCTTGGGATTTGGAAACTGAGGCTAAAATCATTCTCTCTAAGTTAGGAATTGAGGACTTAGAGGTAAAAGTTGGAACCCTCTCAGGGGGCTATCGTAAACGAATTGCTCTCGCCGCCGCCCTCTTAGCAGAACCCGACTTGCTGCTAATGGATGAACCGACAAACCACCTCGATGCTGAATCTGTCGATTGGCTGCAAACTTACCTGCAACGCTATCCCGCCGCCTTAGTTTTAGTCACTCACGATCGCTACTTTCTCGACCAAGTCACCACCCGCATTTTAGAAGTAGATCGCGGCGATTTATACAGCTACTCCGGCAACTATTCCTACTACCTAGAAAAGAAAGCCCTCGCCGAAGAAGTCGCCGCCAGTCAAGAACGCAAACACGCCGGAGTCTTGCGGCGGGAACTGGCCTGGTTGCGACAGGGGCCCAAAGCACGAAGCACCAAGCAAAATGCTCGGATTCAACGCATTGAAGGGATGCAAGATGTTGAGTTCAAGCAACAGGTTGGCAAAGTGGATATTTCTACCCCTAGCCGCCGAATTGGCAAGAAAGTGATTGAATTGGAGGGGGTGAGTAAATCCTACGGCGATCGCCAACTCTTCAAAGATGTCACCTATAGTTTTGAACGTCAAGATCGCATTGGCATCATTGGCGGCAATGGAACTGGAAAATCCACCCTTCTAAATATCATTACCGGACGGCTAGAACCCGACAGCGGCAAGGTTGATATTGGTGAAACCATCCATTTTGGCTATTTCGATCAACATTCCGAAGACTTAGTCGAATCCGCCAACCAAAATCAGCGCGTGATTGACTACGTACAGGAAGATGCCACCCTGGTTAAAACCGCTGATGGCAGTATTATCACCGCCTCGCAGATGCTAGAACGGTTCCTGTTTCCGTCGAGTCAGCAATATGTCCCCCTGCACAAACTTTCCGGGGGAGAAAAGCGGCGTTTGTTCTTATTGCGGGTCTTAATGACGGCTCCCAATGTTTTGATTTTAGACGAACCCACCAATGATTTAGATGTGCAAACCTTAGGGGTATTAGAAGAGTATTTAGAAGACTTTAATGGTTGTGCCATTGTCGTGTCTCACGATCGCTATTTTCTCGATCGCACCGTTAACAAAATTTTTGCCCTCGAACCGACTGGACGACTGCGTCAATATCCTGGCAATTATTCCATCTACCTCGACTATAAAAAACTAGAAGCCGAACGAGCCGCCGAAGCCGCCGAAGCCGCCGCCGCCAATACGGTTAAGACCTCCCCCTCTCCCGCCCCCAGCAAGTCGGTTAGTTCTAAAAATTCCACCTCAGGACTGTCTTACAAAGAGAAGCGGGAACTCGAACAGCTAGAAGGACAAATCCCGGATTTAGAGGAACGGAAAGCCAAATTAGAGGTGCAACTCTATCAAAATCCCCCAGATGACCATGTCGCCCTAGAAACGCTATCCCATGAACTGGCAGATTTGAGTTCTCAGATTGAGGAATCGACAGTTCGCTGGATGGAGTTGGCGGAGAGGGAATAGGGGGGAAGGGAATAGGGAACAGGGAACAGGGAACAGGGAACAGGGAACAGGGAACAGGGAACAGGGAACAGGGAACCACAAGGGCGCGCCCCTACATCTTTTCTATTCCCTTCTTCCCCATCCAATTAATAGCCGCCGCGATCGCCTCATCCAGATTAGACTGAGGTAAACCCAGCTCTCGTACCGCTTTGCTGGCATCGTAATACATCGGTTCGGCAGACATTCTCACCCCGTCGAGGGGGACGGAGGGGGATTTGCCCAGTTTGCTTAAGAGGATTTCATCCACCCAGGCGACGGCGAGGGGAAGCCAGAGGGGAACCGTATAACGGGGGGCTTCGAGGCCGCTGTGATGGGCCAGTTTGTCTAAGAAGGCTTTGAAGCTGAGGTTTTGATGACCGAGAATATAGCGTTCTCCGGTTTTGCCTCTTTCTAAGGCTAAAACATGACCTCGGGCCACATCCCGCACGTCAATGAAGTTTAAGCCGGTGTTGACGTAGGCTGGCATTTGTCGTTGTAGAAAGCGACGGATAATGTCCCCGGTGGGGGTGGGTTTGATATCTCGCGGGCCGATGGGGGTGCTGGGGTTGACGATGACGATGTCTTGTCCTCTCTCGATGGCCCGATGGGCTTCTTGTTCAGCCCAGTATTTGGACTGTTTATAGGCGCTGATGAGACGATGGGGGGGACTTTGATAGGTTTCATCGGCTACCTGGCCACCCGGTTTGACGCCAATGGCGGCCACGGAACTGGTGTAAACCACTCGCTCAACTCCAGCGGCTTGGGCGGATTCTAAGACGTGACGGGTTCCCAGGACATTCACCTGATGCAGACGATCGCGATCGCGTCGCCACAGGGAATAGTGGGCCGCTACATGACAGACAGCGTCACAACCCTGCATCAGTTGGACTAACTCGGGGCTGTTGACATCTCCTGTCACCGTTTCAATATCTAACCCGGCTAAGTTGTCTAAGCGACTCTGGGGACGAACGAGGGCGCGGACTCGATAGTTGGCCGCCAGGAGCGATCGCACCACATGGGCCCCAATAAATCCCGTTCCCCCGGTGACAAAAACGTCTCTAACCACCCGACTCTCCTTATCTTGCGAACTGCCTCGATCATGCAGCCATTCCCGGCTACGATTCCATCCTAGGGTCACTGGGGTCAATTTGAGCCATTCCATCCGAGTTGACCGTCTCAACGGCCACGAACGTGGCAGAATAGAAGCGTAAATACCCAGTCATCTGCAACACTGCAACAGTTGAACCTTGCTGACTTTACTGCAACACACTGCCCAAATGATTAAGAATTGGTGGTCGGAGTTTACCCTCCAGACTAAACTTATGGCGGCTGCAACGCTTGTCGTATCCTTGATTGTGAGCGGTTTGACGTTTTGGGCAACCAACACAATTCAGCAGGATGCACGGCTCAATGACACCCGTTTTGGGCGAGATTTGGGCCTGTTGTTGGCAGCGAATGTCACTCAACTGATTGCAGAGGATAATAAAACGGAACTGGCTCGCTTTAGTAGTCAGTTCTATAGCAGTACCTCCAGTGTCCGCTATATTCTCTATGCTGACGAGGAGGGTCGCATCTTTTTCGGCATCCCCTATTCAGAGGCGACCGTTCAGAACTCCCTCCAGATTCAACGGCGGATTCAACTTCCTGAGGAGATGGGGCGATCTCAACAGCCCTTTGTGCGCCAACATAATACCCCTAATGGGCAAGTGACCGATGTGTTTGTCCCCTTAGTTCAGGGCGATCGCCATTTAGGGGTGATGGCCGTCGGGATTAACCCCAATCCCACCGTTGTCACCTCATCTGGCTTGACGCGGGATGTCACCATTGCGGTGTTTGTCTCGATTTGGGTGATGGTCATCCTCGGGGCCGTCTTTAATGCTCTCACCATTACCCGTCCCATTAAAGAACTTCTGGTTGGGGTGAAGAACATCGCCTCGGGCGACTTTCGCCAACGAGTCGATTTACCCTTTGGCGGCGAGTTAGGGGAACTCATCGAGAGTTTCAATGAAATGGCGGAACGTCTCGAACGCTACGAAGAACAAAATATTGAAGAACTCACCGCCGAAAAAGCCAAACTGGAAACCCTCGTCTCCACCATTGCTGATGGGGCTGTCTTGTTGGACAATCAGATGAACGTGATCTTAGTCAACCCCACCGCTCGCCGCATCTTCGGTTGGGATGACCAAACTCTGATTGGAACCAATGTCTTGCATTCCTTCCCCGCCGCCATTCAGGTGGAACTGACTCGTCCCCTCTATCAAATGGCCAAGGGAGAACGAGATAGCGGTGAATTTCGCATCTCCATCAGCGAACCCACCCCGCGCATGATTCGTATTCTCGTGACCACCGTGTTAGATCGGGAACGAGAAAATGTCAAAGGGATTGCGATTACCGTACAAGATATTACCCGAGAAGTCGAGTTAAACGAAGCCAAAAGTCAGTTTATTAGTAATATCTCCCACGAACTACGAACACCATTATTTAATATCAAATCGTTTATTGAGACTCTCCATGAATATGGCGATGATTTGAGCGATCGCGAACGGCGAGAGTTCCTAGAAACAGCCAACCACGAAACCGACCGCCTCACTCGCTTAGTCAATGATGTTCTCGATTTATCCCGTCTTGAATCCTGCCGTATTTACCGCCTAGAACCCCTCGATATTCTTCAACCGATTGAACAAACCTTACGCACCTATCAACTCAATGCGAAGGATAAAGAAATTGAGTTAAAACAGGACGTTGAAGAGGGTCTTCCCTCGGTATTAGGTCATTACGACCTCCTCTTACAAGTCTTTGCTAACTTAGTAGGGAATGCTCTCAAATTTACGGAAGCTGGCGGTACGGTGATTGTCCGCGCCTATCTGCTTTCCTCAATGACCCCAGAGGACAGCCATACTATGGAAGGGGCAACTCGCTATGTCCGAGTTGAAATTGCTGATACTGGAATTGGCATTGGGGAAGAAGACCGCGAGGCGATTTTTGACCGGTTCTTCCGAGTTGAAAACCGAGTTCATACCCTAGAAGGAACCGGTTTAGGTCTATCTATCGTTCGCAACATTATTGACAAGCACCACACCAATGTCAACTTAGTCAGTGAGGTAGGAGTAGGAACCACATTTTGGTTTGATTTAGCGGTAGCGGAAGAGTCCTCGAAACCGGGTAGTATTCCCATTGATGCCACTCCCCAACTGACGGTGGAGGGTTAGGAAGAAGGCAAGAGGGTTACCACGTAGGGGTGTACCCTTGTGGTCGCCCGAGGACAGGTCGGAAGAGGAGGGGGGAGAGGCAAGAGGCAAGAGAGAACCACGTAGGGGCGAACCGCAAGTGGCGCGCCCAACGATACAGAGGACAAACCCAAGACGGGTTCCCCCCTATTGCCTATTGCCTATTGCCTAGGGCGTCCACAAGGGCGCGCCCCTACGTCTTTTCTGTTCCCTGTTCCCTGTTCCCT
>SMDP01000469.1 GCA_012911965.1 Geitlerinema sp. P-1104 | reverse complement strand
GCCTAACCGTTCAAGATGTGCCAAATCCTCAGGAACTTCATGGAACCTGGGTTAGCGATATGGCTAATATCCTCAGTGAGGATACAGAACGGCAATTGAATCAGATGATTTCTGCGTTGGAAGCGGAGAACGGAGCAGAAATCGCGGTGGTGACGGTTGCCAATACGAACTCACAACCGACTCCGAAAGCCTTTGCCACCCGCTTGTTGAATTATTGGGGGGTTGGGAAAGCTGAGTTAGACAATGGCGTGTTGTTTCTCAATTCCGTGGGCGATCGCCGCGTGGAAATTGATACAGGATATGGCATTGAGGAAATTCTCCCTGATGCTAAAGTAGGAGCTATTCTCGACCAGGAGATATTACCGAAGTTTCGCAACAATGATTTTGATGCGGGAACCTTGGCAGGGGTAGAAGCCATCATCACGGCCCTATCTGGAGATGTTTTCGCTTCCCCTGCGGGGGTTATCGGCGGCGCTAGATCAGGGATGTCTGTCCGTGAGCTAGTTTACTCGCCCTTATCTTTATATGTCATCTCCGTGATTACTCTGTGTGCAACACCTGTTTGCATCTATAAAAGGACTTGCCGGATTCTAGACCATCCCCCGAAGTTCCTCCCCATAGGGCGATCGCGCGTTCTAGATCCCAAATGTCATGGACTCTCCAAGACGGCCGTGACGTTACTCCATATTCTTAGCTTTTTCCTTTGCCTGGCCGTTTTCACTTTGACCCTACTCTTCGATCCATCGGCCCGGCTTTGGGTAGCTGCGATCGGGGTGTTAGGAATGTTTGTTATCGGTGGATGGGCCGTTTCTCCGAGATTACAGTCTTATTACCTCTCCAGGGGGTTTAAACCTAACGATTCCCGTAATGGCCAGGTTTTTTTGAAGGTGCTCGGGATTGTTATCTTATGTTTGTCATTGTTTTTGTCATCGCTCCTAGGGAGTGCATTGTTCTTTACAGGGCACAGTCAGCTTGGGGGTGGACTGCTATCACTAATAGCATCTTTCTGCGGTGCTTTGATCATTGGCGCTCAGCTCAAAGACTGGATACATAAGAAATTGACGCCTCTTTGTGCCAATTGTCAGAGGCCCATGATGCAGGTGAACGAAACAAAACTTAAGCCACATTTACGCCGCAGCCAAAGCATTGCCGCTAATCTCAAAAGTACTAGATTTAAAGGTTGGACCTGTCCTTGTTGCACGCCAGAACCATCACGTTTTCATTTGCGCAGCTATCTCCTAGATGAGAATTACTTTGAGGAATGTCCGAATTGCGAAGAGTTTACCATGACTTATAATTACCAAATCCTTAGAGAACCCACTAGGAACCGTGAGGGAACTGTGCGTAAGACCGCCGCTTGCCACGCCTGTGATTGCACGAAGTCTGAAGAGAAACCCTTACGTTATGGATCTTCTTCCGCTGCGGCGGCAGGTTTCTCTGGCGGTGGCGGAGGTGGTGGTGGTGGCTGCGGCGGCTTTGGTGGCGGTGGTGGTGGCGGTGGTGGCTGTGGGGGCGGCTACTAGCCCCGTGGCTTCAAATTGTCTGCCGTAAGAGAGAGCGATATAATAGACCTAACTATTTTAGATGCCTCAACCCCATGACTGAAGTTACTCTAGATGAAACAAAACTGAAAGAATTGCTCAAAACAGCAATATTTGAGTTACTCCAAGAAGAGAAAGACATTTTTTCTGAGCTATTAAGCGATGTTCTTGAAGAGATTGGCATGATAAATGCAATTAAAGAAGGCGAAAACACAGAAATTG
>SMDP01000468.1 GCA_012911965.1 Geitlerinema sp. P-1104 | reverse complement strand
TAGCAAAACCTCTCGGGGTAGGGTATCTTGCTGATTCCGTCGGCTAATCTCTCCGAGGCCATAGAAATAGGGGGGTAAGTCGGACTCGTCGGCCATCGTCTGCAAGAGTTTGACTCGCTTGTGCCATCCTTGCTCTTGGGCGAGATGGCTCATGCGTTGGATATACAGGCGATCGTGGAGTGGCCCCAGCCACAACGGACCACTGACTACCCGCACAGCGCCATCTCGCGGACAAGGGGGAATGCGCCCCAGGTGACGCCAAGATATGGTGTCGTACTCGCCACAGTGATGACAATAGGTTAAAAAGCCATAGTTGGCTTCCGTTAGCCGTTGTCCTTTCACCAGTCGCAGCATCACCCGATAGACGGAATGAGCATAGAGGGAAAACAGCGGTTCAACTCCCAGTCCTTTTGTGGCGGCTTGCTGTTGCGTGGTGCCAATCAACAATCGTAATCCCTGTTCATGACCGCTGGGGTGCGATCGCCCATAGGCACCATAAATCCGTAAACTCTGTTCCCGTTCATGGCCTGTGGCGCTGCGTCCGTCGGTACTGGTTAGATAGACTAATCCCCCCAGCCGTACCGCCCAGAGACTGGTGTTGAGAAAGGGAACTGGCGCTCCAAAACTATCGACATCGACGAGATCATAGTAGTCGCGGCGATCGTAACATTGGAAAAAGACTCGGTTGGCATCTCGGTGAGAAATTTCTCCCGCCTCAGCGGCCAACAGGGGATGCAGGTTCTGTCGTAAAATTCCATTCATCTGGGGATTCCCTTCATTGGCCAGCACCCAGTCCGCCCCGCCTTCGAGCCAATAGCGCAGCGATCGCACCCCACAACCGGCCATACTGTCTAACACCCGCAACTGGCCGCGATCGCCCTTCTCCAACTGAGCCGCCAAAATGGCTAAATCTCGCCCCACCTGACTCGTACGTCGATAAAACCCCGGTCCCACCGTAAAGGAGGCTAATCCTTCATGATGCGTCAGTTTGCCTTCATCCATGACAGACTCCTCTCGATGATTACAGGTGAGCGATTAGAGGTGAGCACCTCGGGCTTAGCGTAATCTTGACCTGCCAAGCAGATGTGGTATAGTCGAGCCAAGTTTTGGAGACGTTGTGTAACGCTCCTCAACGGTTCTGGTTCGATAGCCCCATTGAAACCGCTCAAGATTCAATGACCTCTCAATTTACCTCAAACCTCAATCCTGATGAAATCAAAGACTTGATTTCTCAGCTTTGCGCCGATAATGTCAGTGACCTCAAAACGGGGTTGGAAAACTGGCTGGATACCTCAAACTCGCCCCCTTTGGAGGAGACGAGCTTGCATGTTGCTCATCGGGAAAGCTGTGATGTGGAAGAGCGGTTTTAAACGGGCCTGGGCCCTCTTAATCTTGCGGCCTAATCTTGGATATACTCCTGCCCCGATAGGAGTGCAGCCTCGGCTTTAACAAACTCTCGCCCGAGATAGAGGGCGTGATCTAAGTAGGTTAATGGTGCTGGGTCAGCCTCTTCGGTGATTTTAATGCCCAGTTCCTTGGCAGTCTTACCGCGAAAAATCGCCGTCGGTCGCCGTTTTGCCCCGCCATCACAGGGGATCGGTTCTCCTGTTTCGGGGTCAACAGCGAGACCCTTGTCATTGATGTCATTACTATAATGCTCGGCGCAGATGAGTCCCGCTTCCCGGTCAAGATAGATTAAGAAATAGCCTGCCGGATCGAGCTTAATAAAGCGTTTGGAGAGTTGATCATCGAAGGCGGCGAGTTC
>SMDP01000467.1 GCA_012911965.1 Geitlerinema sp. P-1104 | reverse complement strand
ATAATGGTACTGGCCACAAACCAGCGCGATCGCACAAAGGCCAAGGCCATCTGGGCCGGTGACAATCCCCATTGCTTAGCTAACTCCAGATAGGCCCCTAACGCCGCTTGCACATTAGCCTTACCATAGCGTGCCCCAAACCCCGGAAATTGTCCGACGCGGGAGTTGGGATCGACGCCGCCTTGATGTTTCCCTGTCAAGAAACCAAAGGCCAGAGGACTGTAGGCTAATAAGGGGACATTCTCCCGATAACTGGTTTCAGCCAGAGTCAGGTCAAACTCCCGATTGAGGAGACTATAGGCGTTCTGAATCGACACCACTCGGGGAAGGTTCAACGTCTCGGCCAGATGACAAAACTGATTCACCCCCCAGGGGGTTTCATTACTCAATCCCACATAGCGGATTTTACCGGCATCCACCAGGTCTTTAAAGACTTCTAACTGTTCGTTGATGGGAACCGTGGGTCGATCTTGGTCTGGGTTGAAGGTTCCGCCGCCAAAGAGGGGGACATAGCGATCGGGCCAGTGGATTTGGTAGAGGTCGATGTAGTCGGTTTTGAGTCGTTTGAGGCTGTCATTGACCGCTTGTTCGATGTTGGGGCGATCGACGTTGCGATCTTTGCCGCGAATCCACTCCATCCGCGAACCGCCGCCGGTGACTTTGGTGGCGATGATGAGTTGGTCCCGTTGCTGTTTGGCGAGCCATTGACCAATATACTCGCTGGTTCGGCCTTGGGTTTCCCCTCGGCCGGGGACGGGGTACATTTCGGCGGTGTCGATAAAGTTGACTCCTTGGGCGATCGCATAATCGAGTTGTGCATGGGCCTCCTCGATGCTGTTTTGTTGCCCGTAGGTCATGGTTCCCAGACAGATTTCTGAGACCTGTAAATCACTATTACCGAGTTGGCGAGTTTTCATAAAATCGAGATCAATCACAAACTGCTGTTATCTCAGTTTAGGAGGAACTTCCCCGCAATTCATCTCCTAAAGTCCCAATAGCATCCCCAGTAACACCGCAAACCCCAGCCAGACATTTTGGGCAAACAAATCGCCAAAGGCGGGACGGGGTAAGGTTTCTTCTTGAAGTCGGGCCACTTGCCAAGTCCAGCCCCCCGTGGACAGGACTAACACCAGCCAAAATTCGCTCCCTAAGCCTAGTTGAATGCCCACAACCCCCAAACAGACCACCGTGGCGATAAAACAGAGGGCGATCGCCCCCACAACCGCCTCTCCAAAGAAAATCGCACTGGAGTTAATGCCGATTTTTAGGTCATCCTCGCGATCAGATAGGGCGTAAATGGTATCAAAACCCAATGTCCACATCACCGTCGCCCCCCATAACCACCAAGTCGAGGCGGTTAACCCTCCCTCGACGGCACTCCAACTAATCAACACCGCAAATCCCCAAGCCAGAGACAGAACCAATTGGGGGACCGGAAACACCCGTTTTGCGGCGGGATAAAGCAAAATCACGGGAACCGCCGCCACACAGAGGGCGAAGGAGAAGCGATTGAGATAGGAAGCCAAACCTGCTGCACAGAACAGGGCCACGACTCCCACCACAATTCCCGTTTTAATGGAGAGGGCCCGGGAGGCGAGGGGTCGGGATTGGGTGCGTTCGACTTGATTGTCGATGTTGCGATCCCAGAGGTCATTGGCGACACAACCGGCGGCGCTGGTGGCGAGGGTCCCCAGGATAATCACGCCAATTAGGGGTAGGGGTGGGGTTCCTTGGGCGGCTAAGACGACGGCCCAGAGGGCGGGAAT
>SMDP01000466.1 GCA_012911965.1 Geitlerinema sp. P-1104 | reverse complement strand
ATAATGGTACTGGCCACAAACCAGCGCGATCGCACAAAGGCCAAGGCCATCTGGGCCGGTGACAATCCCCATTGCTTGGCCAACTCCAGATAGGCCCCTAACGCCGCCTGCACATTTGGCTTACTATAGCGGGCCCCAAAGCCTGGAAATTGTCCGACGCGGGAGTTGGGATCGACGCCGCCTTGGTGTTTCCCGGTCAAGAAACCAAAGGCCAGGGGACTATAGGCTAATAAGGGGACATTCTCCCGATAACTGGTTTCAGCGAGGGTTAGGTCAAACTCGCGATTGAGGAGACTATAGGCGTTCTGAATCGACACCACTCGGGGAAGGTTCAACGTCTGGGCCAGATGACAAAACTGATTTACGCCCCAGGGGGTTTCATTACTCAATCCCACATAGCGGATTTTACCGGCATCCACGAGGTCTTTAAAAACTTCTAACTGTTCGGCGATGGGAACCGTGGGCCGATCTTGGTCTGGGTTGAAGGTTCCGCCGCCAAAGAGGGGAACATAGCGATCGGGCCAGTGGATTTGATAGAGGTCGATGTAGTCGGTTTTCAGTCGTTTGAGACTGTCATTAACTGCTTGTTCGATGTTGGGGCGATCGACGTTGCGATCTTTACCGCGAATCCACTGCATCTGCGAACCGCCGCCGGTAACTTTGGTGGCGATGATGAGTTGGTCCCGTTGCTGTTTGGCTAGCCATTGACCAATATATTCGCTGGTTCGGCCTTGGGTTTCGGCCCGGCCGGGAACGGGGTACATTTCGGCGGTGTCGATGAAGTTGACCCCTTGGGCGATCGCATAATCGAGTTGTGCATGGGCCTCCTCGATGCTGTTTTGTTGCCCGTAGGTCATGGTTCCCAGACAGATTTCTGAGACCTGTAAATCACTGTTACCGAGTTGGCGAGTTTTCATAAAATCGAGATCAATCACGAACTGCTGTTATCCCAGTTTAGGAGGAACTTCCCAGCAATTGGGCCCCTAGAGGCCGAATAGCATCCCCAGTAACACCGCAAACCCCAGCCAGACATTTTGGGCAAACAAATCGCCAAAGGCTGGACGGGGTAAGGTTTCCTCTTGAAGTCGGGCCACTTGCCAAGTCCAGCCCCCCATGGCCAGGACTAACACCAGCCAAAATTCGCTCCCTAAGCCCAGTTGAATGCCCACAACCCCCAAACAGACCACCGTAGCGATAAAACAGAGGGCGATCGCCCCCACAACCCCCTCTCCAAAGAAAATTGCACTGGAGTTAATGCCGATTTTTAGGTCGTCCTCGCGATCAGATAGGGCGTAAATGGTATCAAAACCCAATGTCCACATCACCGTCGCCCCCCATAACCACCAGGTGGAGGCGGTTAACCCCCCCTCTACGGCACTCCAACTAATCAACACTGCAAATCCCCAAGCCAGGGATAGAACTAATTGGGGGACTGGAAACACCCGTTTCGCGGCGGGATAGAGCAAAATCACGGGAACCGCTGCCACACAAAGGGCGAAGGAGAAGCGATTGAGATAGGAGGCCAAACCTGCTGCACAGAGGAGGGCCACGACTCCCACCACAATCCCAGTTTTAATGGACAAGGCCCGGGAAGCGAGGGGCCGGGATTGGGTGCGTTCGACTTGATTGTCGATGTTGCGATCCCAGAGGTCATTGGCGACACAACCGGCGGCACTGGTGGCTAAGGTTCCCAGGATAATCACGCCAATTAGGGGTAGGGGTGGGGTTCCTTGGGCGGCTAAGACGACGGCCCAGAGGGCGGGAAT
>SMDP01000465.1 GCA_012911965.1 Geitlerinema sp. P-1104 | reverse complement strand
TAGGATTTACCCCCATTCCCGTCAGCGAAGCCGATACCATTGTGGTTCCCGAGGGCTACCGAGTGCAAACCCTGATTCCTTGGGGGGAACCCATCAGCGGAACCTATCCTAGTTATAACCTGAGCAATAGCGGTCAGGACCAGGGACTGCAAATCGGCCAACATCATGATGGAATGCACTTCTTCCCCATAGAAGGCCAGTCTCCTCATCAGGGAAGTTCGCAGGATGGCTTGTTGGTCTTAAACCATGAATATATCGAACCCCGCTTTCTCCATGCGGCGGCGGTGGGACTCACTCTCAATGCAGGAGAAGTCCCCATGGACGCTGATGGAACCCGAGAGGCAGACCAGGTTCTCAAGGAAATCAATGCTCATGGGATTAGCATTGTCCGCGTTCGCCAACAGGAGACTGGAACCTGGGAGGTGGTGCGAGACCCCCACAATCGCCGCATCACGGGCTTAACCCCCATGGAACTGACGGGCCCTGTCCGGGGGACGGAGTTCCTGAAAACTCGCTATAGCCCTGAGGGAACGGCGATTCGGGGAAGCCTAAACAACTGCGCCCATGGGGTCACGCCTTGGAATACCTATCTCTTCTGTGAGGAAAATTGGGCGGCCTATTTCCGCAATGGTGACCCAGACGCCAGTCTCCCCCGTGAGCAAACTCGCTATGGTGTTAGACGGGAGATGTCTCGTTATGGCTGGGAACGGGCCCAGGGCCAAGCAGATGACTTTGTGCGCTTCGATGTCTCCCGTCGGGGAAACAGTCCTCAAGAGGATTATCGCAATGAGGTCAATGGCTTTGGTTGGGTCGTGGAAGTGGACCCATTTAATCCGAATGATACGCCTAAGAAACGCACGGCCTTAGGTCGTTTTGCCCATGAAGGGGTGGTGTTTCAGCCGGCGGTTCCTGGTCAACCGGTGGTCTGCTATTCGGGGGATGATGCTCGCTTTGAGTATATCTATAAGTATGTCTCGACTGACCCCTATGACCCTGCTACGGCTTCTGGTGAGTTACTCAATCGCGGTCGTCTCTATGTGGCTCGTTTCCATGAGGATGGAGGGGGGGAATGGCTGCCTCTGGTATTCGGAGAGGGGCCACTCACTCCAGAGAATGGCTTTTCGAGTCAGGCGGATGTGTTGGTGAATACTCGGACTGCTGCGGATAGGCTGGGTGCGACGAAAATGGATCGTCCAGAATGGGGCGCGGTGGACCCAGAGACGGGGGCGGTGTATTTTACTCTAACCAATAATACCCAGCGCACTGAGGAACAGGTCGATGGAGCGAATCCCCGTCCTGATAATGCTTGGGGCCATATTATCCGTTGGCGAGAGGCGGGAGATAATCCCACGGCGACTCGGTTTGAGTGGGAGTTGTTTGTCTTGGCTGGCCCGGAAACGGACAGTCAAACGCTCAAGGGTGAGGGGTTGGAGGAGAGGAACATCTTTGCCTGTCCCGATGGTCTTTGGTTCGATCGCGATCGCCGTCTCTGGATTCAAACAGACATCAGTGAGAGTGTGATGAATCAGGGAGACCATGCTCAATTCGGCAATAACCAAATGTTAGCCGCTGACCCGGACACCGGGGAGATTCGCCGCTTCTTAACGGGCCCGATGGGTCAAGAAATCACGGGAGTGGTCTCCACCCCAGATCAACGCACTCTATTTATTAATGTGCAACATCCCGGTGCAACCACCTCCGCTGAGGACTTTGCGGCGGGTTCTGTCGTCTCCCGTTGGCCCAATCACTCCCCCAACCTCTACCCCCGTTC
>SMDP01000464.1 GCA_012911965.1 Geitlerinema sp. P-1104 | reverse complement strand
TCGCTCCCTGAATTTGGAAGCCATTATAGACACTACCGGCTTCCTGGAAGTTGACCGAACCACCGTAGATGACATCATTACCAATGCCAGCGGTGATAATGTCACCAAAGCCTGCCCCTTGCATGACGTTGTTACCGCCGCTGACGCTGATGTTCAGGCTCACGGAAACGGAACTGCTGAAGGAGAAACTGCTGCTGACCCCAAGGACGTCATTTCCTTCACCACCGGTGATAGAGATAGCCTCTTGTTCGGCTTCAGGATTGCCTTCCTCATCAAACATGGGACTGAGGGCATCTAGGATGATGCGGTTGTCACCAGATAACGCGGTAAAGCTGGCTCCCGAGTAAGCCAGACCGACGTTAACCGTGTTGGAGATACCACCGAGGATGATTTGACCACCCTGGAAAACGTTGGTGACGTTGATGCTAGAGGATTGACTTTGACTGAAGTCAAAGACACCACCTTGACCCAGGGTGAGTGCCGTCAAGGTATTTTTACCCAGACCGGCCTTACCGGCTTGAAGCCGACCGAAGACGGAACCACTGATGTTAAATTCATTTTCACCGCCACCGAAGGTCATAACCCCGGTTTCGGAGATGCAATCAGACCCAGAAAGATTAACGGTGTTGTTGCCATCGCCAGCCGTGACGTTGCCACTGACCGTGCTACCGACGTTAATCGTGTTGTCACCATCGCCGGCATCAACGCTACCCGAGACATTGCCCAGGTCGAAGAAATCATCGCCACTACCGGTTTTGGTAACGCCAGATGCGTCGTCGGTAATCTGGATGAAGTTGGCGCGATTATTATTGAGTATCATCCCGCCAGTTTTCAAGGAGACGGAGCGACTTTGTTCACCAGCAAAGAAGAAGTTTCCGTCTCCTTGCGCCACGTCTTGAGCGCCAATGGTGACGGCAATGTCACTCCTGCCTGCATTGACACCAATGTAGGTGTTGACACTGGCACCGGAGAGGTCAGCTTGAATGTACTGGTTAGCAGTGAATAGGAAGGTATTGTTACCGCCATTGCCTTCGGGGCCGCCAATGAGGGTGTCCCCAGGGCCACTTTCACTGGCATCGAGGGTATCATCTCCAGGGCCGCCGACGAGAACATTTTTGCTCTCTTCCCCTTCGGCGAGTTCCGTGTCACCGAGTTGTGCGGTGATGGTGTTGCTTCCGGCGTTACTGCCGGTCGTAAAGTCGTTGCCGCCCCGTAGGGTGTTGCCAACACCAATGCCAATGATGGTGTTGTTACCGAAGTCACTCGTCATGGTGGGGTTGTCGCCCCAGAACTCGGAGTCGCTACCGGCCAGCATTAAGGTATCACTACCTTTGTCACCGAAGGCTTTGATTTGTGCGGGAAGCGGTAATCCAGCGCCACCGGTTCCGATGAGGAAATCATTACCAACACCGCCAAAGAGGGAGACCCCGATGCCGACATTGATGCCAATGGCGAGGGTATCGGCACCCGCGTTGCCAAACAGTTGGTGATTGTTACCACCGGCGACATAGAGGTAGTCATCTCCGGCATCACTGCCGCTAAAGCCGCCTTCTAAGTTGGCATCACCGATGAGGACGGCCCCATCAACTTGGCTGCCCTGAACTTCGAGGCTGTCCGACCCCTGACCTCCTGCGAGGATAGGGTTATCGGCGGTACTGTCGCTACCGACGGCGACGTGATCATCATCCTGTCCACCGTAGAGGCTATCGGGACGCTCGATACTGATGGAGAGGAGGCTGTCGAGGCCGGTGTTGCCGAATAGGAAGTTGTT
>SMDP01000463.1 GCA_012911965.1 Geitlerinema sp. P-1104 | reverse complement strand
TTGGCGATCAGTTGTCTTTCCAAAGCAGTCGTAGAGCAATGAAGGCAAACCCAAGGGCGGCTAGGCCCTTGAGAATTTGGGTGGGTAGGAGTTCTGCGACGGCATCCCCGGCAAGCACTCCTAGGAAACTGGCTAGGACTAATGCCCCGGCGGTTCCGAAGAAAACGGCCTGGGGTGATTTGGAACTGCCACTGAGGGCGATCGCCGCCACTTGGCTTTTATCTCCGAGTTCTGAGAGAAATACGGCGATAAAGGTTAATCCGAGTAAATCCCAATCCATCGTTAATCGTCCTAAACATTAAAGGCTTACCATTTCTCCGAGGAGGAGAATGGCAATAAACAGCAGAATGACAGCGGCGAAGGTCTCAATCGTTTTTTCCGAGACTCGATTGGCAAGCCAACGCCCTAGGAGAACCCCGATTAAACTGGTTGTAATTAGGGCTAAGGCTGCCCCTAAAAAGACCACCCAGGGCGAGTCTGACTCGGCGGTCATGAGGAGGGTGGTCAGTTGGGTTTTATCCCCCATTTCCGCTAAGAAAATGGTGATAAAGGTCGAGCCAAAAATTCCTAGGATGGATTTTGAGGCTTTGCGCGTTGAGAGAGGAGTACGCTCTGGGGGGTCTTGGACGGGGGAAGACGTGGGAGCTTTCACAGATGGGGAGTGATAACGAACATTACATTATTTTACATGGGGGGGTCACTCCCTGGGAGATGTCAGCGATCGGCTTTGGGGCGCAGAATTCGCGGTTTGCCGACGGCGCGGTCGAAGCGTATCATCTCTAAACTGCGATCGCCGTAAATGTCCTCGATATGCTCCCGACAGCAGTCAATGGCAAACTCATCGAGGTCCTCGGGATCAATGCCATACCGCTGCTGATACTCTTGGGCATCCACCCGACAGAAGCCAGGACGTTTCTCATAAATGCCACATTCTCGGGTATCGTGGTCATAATGCTTACACCAGCCATCGTCCGTCACCAGACTCAGATAGAGCTGGAGTTCCTCGGCGGAAAGATACTCCTCTAAGTCAGGACGCTCTTCAGGGGCTAGATAACAGCAGGCGCCACAGTGTTTTACACATTGCCAGGTTGCCACGGTGAAAACTCCAAGAGATGATAGGGGTGGGTAGTCAGGGGCGATCGCCCCCAAGGCTGACGGGACACGGATTTATACTTTTGTAAAGTTTCTTAAAATTCAGGGCCCATCAGCCAGTAAGATATTAAACGGCATTTCCTGCGATTTATAATTGACCCTGTTTTTTCTGTTTGAGAGGATTTTATGGAAGCGTTAACATCAGCACTCACGTCAATCAACTGGGAACCCATTTTCCAACTTACCTTTGTCGGTTTGATTCTCGTTTCGGGACCAGTGGTGATCTTTCTCCTCGCCTTCCGGGGTGGTGATCTCTAGAGCGGGATACATTGAGGATACGTTGAGATTTATCTCTTAAGCCCGATCGCCATCGGGCTTTTCGCTCATTGGTTCGCTCATTCGAGATAACAGCATTAAGACGATGAGCCGTTTAACACCGCCAGGGCTGCTTTAATTAAATCGTAAAATCGCCGTTCTCGCACATTGACATAGCGAGCATTGTCTCGCGAGGTTCCCAGTAGGCCCATTTGGTTACCCTGATTCACCGCCAAGACTTGACCGCGATCGTTGCGAATGCGGAGTTCTTTGGTTTCCCCATGGGGATAGAGGCCACAGAAATAGACCCGATTTTGGTACTCAAACCGCTGTAGGGTGTCCCCCGCCTCAGTCACCGCCTCCTC
>SMDP01000462.1 GCA_012911965.1 Geitlerinema sp. P-1104 | reverse complement strand
CATCGGTTTTTCCATTGGGCGTTGGAGTTTCCGGAAGTGTTTGAGAACGGTGGGTTTAGTTGTGTTTTGGGGAATCCGCCTTGGGAACGGATTAAGTTGCAAGAAAAAGAGTTTTTTGCGGACAAAGATGAGGCAATTGCTACAGCAAAAAATAGTGCGGCACGTAAAAAGTTAATTGCGAAATTGCCGCAGACTCATCCCCAATTGGCCCAGGCGTGGGAAGATGCGAAGCATTTTGCAGATGCACAAGGGAAGTTTGTGCGGGAGTCGAGGCGGTTTCCGTTGACAGCAACAGGAGATATCAATACGTATGCGGTGTTTGCGGAAACAGTCCGGAAGTTGATTGCTGGGGATGGATATGCTGGGGTGATTGTACCGACGGGGATTGCAACGGATTCGACTACTCAAGACTTTTTTGGGGATTTGATTAAAACAAACTCGCTTAATCAGCTAATTGGGTTTGAAAATGAAGCGTTCATTTTTCCAGAAGTCCATCATGCTTTTAAATTTTGCAATTTAATTGTTACAGGTGAGGCAATTGCGTGTTTACAAGCAAAATTTATCTATTTTTGTCGCCATTTTCCTGATGTAGATAATCAAATAAAACAGTTTGTTTTAAGTTCCGAGGAAATTAAACGAATCAATCCCAATACATTAACTTGCCCAATCTTCCGAACTCGCACAGATGCGGAACTGACGAAGAAAATTTATCAGCGCGTTCCGGTTTTGGAAAATGAGCAAACGGGCGAAAACCCTTGGGGGATTTCGTTTATGACAATGTTTCATATGTCAAATGATAGCAATTTGTTTTTTGACGAACCCGGGGAAAATTGCCTTCCTCTTTATGAGGCGAAGATGTTTTGGCATTTTGACCATCGTCACTCAACTTATGAAGATGCAACTCAAAAACAGCTTAATGTGGGGATTTTACCCCGTTCTACGGTGGAACAAAAGCAAAACCCCAATTATTCCGTTATGCCGCGTTATTGGGTGAATCGCACCGAAGTCGAAAATCGGCTGTCGGGTAAATGGGATAAAAAATGGTTGCTTGGCTTTCGTCGTATCAGCAACACAACAAATGAAAGAACATTTATCACAGGATGTTTACCCGAAAATGGATGTGGAGACAGTATATTTTTAATGATTCCTAGTTCTGAAATTGATCCTCATAAATATAGTTGTCTTATTGCTTCAACTAATAGTTTTGTCTTTGATTTTGTGGCCCGTCAAAAAATGGGAGGAACCAATCTAAACTTCTTCATCGTCAAACAACTCCCCGTAATTCCCCCCGAAAGCTACACCCCAGAAGACATCAAATATATCAGCAGTCGCGTCTTGGAACTGGTTTACACATCCTACGACTTAAAACCCTTCGCCGAAGACATGGGATATGAGGGCGAACCCTTTATCTGGAACGAAACTCGTCGCGCCGTCCTTCGTGCGGAACTCGATGCTTATTATGCCAAACTTTATGGACTAACTCGCGATGAATTGCGCTATATTCTCGACCCTGCGGATGTTTATGGAGAAGAGTTCCCCAGCGAAACCTTCCGGGTGTTGAAAAATAATGAAGTCAAGAAATATGGCGAATATCGCACTCAGCGACTTGTGCTTGCTGCTTTTGATCGCCTTTAGACCCTAACTCCCTGTTGTTACCCCAAACCCGCCATGAAATTCGAACTCGCCGAGTTACTGTTAAAGCCGGAACTCCTCCGCAGTACCAGCACCTTTATCGCCCAAAACATGGGAAAACTGGATTGTTCAGGGGTAGATACCTT
>SMDP01000461.1 GCA_012911965.1 Geitlerinema sp. P-1104 | reverse complement strand
CAGCAAGGTAGGACTTCATGGATTCTTCTCGAAAGGACGGTCGATATCGGGTTTCAATGGTCTTCGCGATCGCGACCTTAACGATTTTAGCGGCGATCGCTCCCCGGGCAAATGGGCAGGAGCCATGCCGACGCACGGATGACTACACGCTCTGTTTTGACCGGGATTGGCTACGGTATTATACCCAGCCTCAGTCCGATCTCGATTGGCAAACCTATCTCCGCAGTCGGGTTCCCCCGGATGCGTCGGACTATTTCCCGGAAATTAACCGCATTTACCAGGAGTTGCTCGAACGCACGGCTACGGAACGAGAGCTGGAACATTGGTCTCATACGATTTTGACGGGGCTGTCGATTACGGAATTGCGGCGTACCCTGGTGCAGGGGGATGAGGTGATGGCTCGGATCAATGGGATTTATCAGGCTATTCTAGGACGGGATGTGGATGAGAGTGGCTTAGAGACTTGGAGGCGCAAGCTCATGGATGGGGGAACTTTAGAGGATGTCTATGAGGAGGTCTCGAACAGTGAGGAAGCTTTACAATTACAATAAATCTCTCTTGTCCAGTATTGATTGTCTGTTATTAACCTGTGGGGTATGACCAAACAAAAGTTTTCCATCGCTAAGCTCTATCATGAGCGCACGAAATATGATCCTGAGACTATTAATCAACGGGTTCCGGACATTGATTGGGATCGTCCCCCGGTTCCGTTTAAGGACTATCCCATTGGGACTCGTATTGATTTAAAACCCCATATTGGCGATCGGCAAACGCTGCTGTCACGCCTGTCCCATCTGCTGTACTGCACCTACGGGGTCACGGCTCGCATTCCCCAAATTGCCCAACAGGATTTGTTGCTGCGAGCGGCTCCCTCGGCGGGGGGACTCTATCCGGCGGAGGTGTATCTGCTCTCGGGTGGGCAGGGGGATCTCCCCCCCGGACGCTACAACTACCAAGTGCGGGATCATAGTCTGGTGCGCTTCTGGGAGAATGACTCGGCTGAGGTGCTAGAGGCGGCGTGTTTCGGACATCCGGCCCTTAAGGATGCCCCATTTGTGATTGTGACAACGGCGGTGTTTTTCCGCTCCTCTTGGCGTTATCAGGATCGAGCTTACCGCCGCATTCATCTGGATACGGGGCATCTGTTGGGCAATTTGGAACTGGCGGCGGCGTTAACGGATTATCGCCCTTACTTGATTGCTGGGTTTGATGATGGGGCGGTGAACGAGTTGCTGTATCTGAATCCTGAGGAGGAGGGGGCGATCGCTGTTGTGGCCCTTCAAGACCGGCAGAAACAACCTCCTGAAGCCCCGTTGACGACGGCGTTAGCCTCGGATGCTGACCGGGATTATCCTGAGTTACCTGATGGCTCTCTCCTGGGGTATTTACACCAGGCTAGTGCTATTGAGGTGGTTCCTGAGTCGGGTTCTGAGTCGGGTTCGCATGACATTGAGGATAAATATAACTTTCCGTTTTGCACCAAAGTCAGCACCGCCAGTTCTCCCCTAGATTGGGGGGAGCGAGGAAGTGGCCTAGAGGCGACGTTGCTGCAACGGCGCTCAACCCGAGCCTATGACGGAGGCGCTGAGATTGAGTTGGAACAGGTGAAGGCGTTGTTAAATTTTGCTTATCAGCCGCAGCCTCTGGAGCAGCTGAGTCCTCAAGGGTTATCGGCGGCTTTGTCTGAGGCGGCGAGTTGGGAACAGCCCAATTTTTGCGATCGCAGTTTGATTCAAACCTTTATCGCTACAACGGCGGTGGCGGGGTTGGAGGATGGCTGTTATTAT
>SMDP01000460.1 GCA_012911965.1 Geitlerinema sp. P-1104 | reverse complement strand
GGCTAAAGCCGCTCGTGTCGTCTTTCATCCCCGCAATAAATTGACGGGGCTTTCAGACTCCCGTATTACTTTCGTAAAGAACAGTCGTCTTCGTCGCGATCCACACCCTGAGTCCTCATGATTTGGTTTGCTATCCTCATCCCTAAGACCCATGGTGGCGGGATGACGCTTCCGGTTTATCTCGATCCCCAACGTCGTTATCGTCCTCTGAAACGTCCGGTTTTGCATGACTGGGGGGATATTGAGGTTCGGGTGTCTGACCAAACTCCGGGGGAGTCTCCTTACTATCGATCCACCGAGAAGGGGCCGGTTCTATCGATTCCTGATGTGGCGGAACCCTATATTCATCCCTATTGTGCCACGAACTCGGCCCTGCCACGACTTCATGATGCTTGGGAAAATGAGGACTATGCGATCGTTTTACTTGAGGATCGATCACGGTTGTCGCCTTTGATGGAAGGTTGGACGGTGAAACAGTCGTCGAAACGTCAGGAGGTGGCGCTTCAGCAACTCCATTGGCTGTATCAGATGACGGATTTATGGGTGTTGCTGACGGAGTTGGGGGGCCGTCCTAGTTTGATGCAGTTGGATAATTTGCGTCTCGATGCTGATGATCTGTTGTGTTTGCAACGACTCCATTTGGAAACGGCGGCTGATTCTCTGTCGTTGAAGCAGTTGGGAGATACTTGGAGTCGCTTGTTTCTTCTGTCTGAGATCTCGCCACATCTGGATATCGCCCAGTTGATTCAACGGTTACAACAGGGACAGATTTCCTCGCCGGAACGGTTGCGATCGCATCTCGATCAGCTTTTGGATTCTCTACAACCCCAGTTGGCGGCTGAGGATGAGGAGGATGATGATCCGACGGGATGGAATTTTGCTGAGGAGGATCTCACGGTAACGGCCCCGATTACGCCGACGATTCAGTTGACTCATGCGGGACGGACGGATATTGGCCGCCAACGTCGTCATAATGAGGATACGTTTCTGTTGTGGTTACGACAACATCAACGGGAAACTCCTAATTCACGAACGGAGTCGGCCCGAGGCTTGTATATTCTTTGTGATGGGATGGGAGGCCATGAGGGGGGGGATGTGGCTAGTGCGATCGCCATTGAGACGGTGGCCGATCGCATCCTTCCCTATTGGGATCAGGAGTTCCCCGAACAATGGCGGCTGAATGAGGCGATCGCAGCGGCGAATACGGCTATTTATGAGTTAAATCAGAATCAAGGCCGCCGGGGAAATCGCCGTATGGGAACCACATTGGTGATGTTGCTGGTGGATGATAATCGGGCGGCGATCGCCCATGTGGGGGATTCTCGTCTCTATCGTGTGACGGTGTCGGGAGGCTTGGAACTGTTAACTCGCGATCATGAGTTGGGACAGCAATCGATCGCCCAGGGGGTTGATCCGGCGGTGGCCTATCAAACCCCTCAAGCCTATCAACTGACTCAGGCCCTCGGCCCCCGCGAGTCGGTTCGCCCCGATATCCGCTTTCTACCGATTCTGGAAAATACGCTGTTTCTCCTAGCCTCTGACGGACTTACGGACCGCAGTTTGGTGGAACTCCATTGGAAAACTCACCTCAAACCCTATTTGGCGGTCTCGACGAATTTGAATTTAGCCCCTCAAGAGTTGATTGATTTGGCGAATCAAGAAAATGGACGGGATAATATCACGGCGGTCTTAGTTCGGGTAGAATTGAAACCTCTTTAATACCATTTTTCAAAAAGTGTGCCATAGATGTCCGTAGGGGCGTACCCTTGTGGTCGCCCTCTTTAATA
>SMDP01000046.1 GCA_012911965.1 Geitlerinema sp. P-1104 | reverse complement strand
TCTTGAAGACAGGTTCCGCTCAGGTTAGCGTTGTCAAAGTTGGTTCCGTAGACGCGCACGGATTTGAGAAAGGCGTAACTGAAATCGCTATCCTGACAGTTGGCTTGGCTGAGGTTGGCTTCGGTGAAACTGGTATGGGAGAGATTGGCCCGCTGAAGATTGGCTTTGGTGAGATCGCTACGGCCGAGACGGGCCTGTTGTAGTTGAGCGTCCCGTAAGTCGGCCCGATAGAGGTTGGCCCGACAGAGATAGGCTTGTTGTAAATTGGCCTGTTGTAGGTTGGTCCGAAACAGATCTGCTTCGTAGAGATCGGCTTGGAATAAGTCGGCCCCTTGTAGGTGGGCCAGGCTGAGGGAGGTTTTACCGAGTACGACTCGTCTGAGGTTTGCCCCTTGTAAGGGATAATTCCGTAAGTCTGCATCGTAAAGGTCTGGAATGAGATGAGGGTTGATGTCTCGCCATTGGTTCCAGGTTTCAACTCCCTGTCTCAGGATTGAGAGATGTTCTAAGTTCGCCATGAATCGCCGACTCTGCGTAGTCCCTCTAGTAGTATCACAAAAAAAGTGGTGGCTTGTTGGGTGGAATGGGGGCTTGTGGGCAAAGATGGGGCGAAATGGGGACTATTGTTAGGAAACGCTAATGTTTGGGGGGGGGTTATGTTAAATCAGGGTTGGACGTATACCGATCGCCTGGGTTCGCTAGCGCCAGGGATGACGGTTTTAGATTATTATGCCCAACGCTACCGCCATTCGACTCGCCAAATGTGGCGCGATCGCATCCTCGACGGCCAGATCCATCTCAATGATAGACCCACCACTCCGGAAACACCGCTACAACGGGGCCAATGTCTCACCTATTATCGGCCTCCCTGGGAGGAACCGGAGGTGCCTCTGGGGTTCGATCGCCTCGATGAGGATGAGGATATCCTTTTGGTGGGGAAGCCGTCGGGCCTACCGGTTCTCCCAGGGGCAGGGTTTTTGCAGCATACGCTTTTGTTTCAGTTACAACGAGAGTATCCCGAAATTGCCCCAATTCATCGTTTGGGGCGAGGAACGTCGGGAATTATGGTCTGGGCGAAGTCTCCTCAGGGGCGATCGCGGTTGAATCAGCAACTTCGCAGTCGGCAGATGTTGAAAGTCTATCGGGCCTGGGTGGGGGATTGGTTAGATGGCGATCGCCTGACGATTAAGCAGCCGATTGGCAAACTCCCTCATCCAACTCTAGGAAGCGTCTATGGGGCGACTCCTGACGGCCGTTGGGCGGAAAGTCAGGTGGAGGTACTGACTCGTTCTCCTGAGGGGGTGCTGTTGCAGGTGAGAATCCTCACGGGACGACCGCACCAAATTCGTATTCATTTGGCGGCGGTGGGTCATCCTCTGTTGGGTGATCCGCTCTATTGTCCGGGCGGTGGTTTGAATTTAACTCTTAATCCTGAGACGGGAACGTATCGGGTTCCAGGGGATTGTGGCTATTGTCTCCATAGTTTTCGGCTGGGGTTTCATCATCCAAGTTCGGGCGATTGGCAGTCTTGGGATTGTCCCCCGCCAGACCCGTTGAGGTGATGTTTTTTGGGGTTAAAAATTATTGGAAAATCCCTTGACATTGTTGGGGTCTTGACGTACTATTAGAGCATGGGAATCTGTGCCGCCATATATATAGGGTCTGTAACGGATTGAGCCGCAGCCGTTGAGTGAGAGAAAACGGCTTTTGGGGGTTTGGCGGGAGAATTTTGAGCGAAGACATTAGAAAGGAACTTTCCCTGTTAGCATATCGCGGTACATGAGAATCCCCCCTTTGAAGCTGTAGAAGGGGTGGCCGAAGGTGGCGGGGACGTTTTTGCCGAAGATAGCATGACTTAGCCAGGCGCAAGGATAGCCAAATCCGGGGGCGATCGCTACAGTCCACCCGGTTTGAGTGATGATGGAGTAGAGAATGGCCCCGATAGCGACGAGAACGCCCAAGACATGGAGTCGCCGACAAATGGGGTTTTCATGGGCTTCGAGGTAGTAGGGGTAAAAGGTTTCAAAGGAGTTGAATTTTTGGGTCATAAGAAGGGAGCAGGGAACAGGGAACAGGGAACAGGGAACAGGGAACAGGGAACAGGGAACAGGGAACAGGGAACAGGGAACAGGGAACAGGGAACAGGGAACAGGGAACAGGGAACAGGGAACAGGGAACAGGGAACAGGGAACAGGGGGAAAGAAGGCCGTCGGTTGTTAGTTGCGGCGGGAGAAGAGTCCGAAGAGGGGGCCGAGTAGGGCGCCAAAGACGAAGCCTCCGGCGTGGGCCCAGTAGGCAATCATACTTTCGGCGCCGCCGGTGTTGACTTGTGCGTCTAGGGTGAGAACACTGTTGAAGGCTTGTTGTAAGAACCAAAATCCTAGGAAGAAAATTGCGGGGATGCGGACGGTGAACCAGAAAAAGCCTAGGGGAATTAAGGTTAAGACTTTGGCTTGGGGGAAACGGAAAATATAGGCCCCCATGACGCCGGCGATGGCCCCACTGGCCCCTAGGGTGGGGATGGTGGAACTGGTGTTGAAGATATATTGGGTTAAGGCGGCGAGTACCCCACAGAGAAGGTAGAAGGTCAAATAGCGAACATGACCCATCTCTTCTTCAATGTTATTGCCGAAAATCCATAGATAGAGCATATTGAAAATTACGTGGGGAATGCTCCCATGGAGAAATTGAGAGGTGACTAGGGTTAGGGGTTCGGGAACGATATCTCCGGTGGAACTCCCTTGTAGACTCTCTGAGAGTTGATCGGGAATAAAGGCAAAATTTTGCAGCAGTCCTTGCAGTTCGCCGGTTCCGAGACTCAGTTGATAGATGAAAATGACAATGTTGGCGGTGATTAAAACATAGGTGACAATGGGGGTGATTTGAATGGGATTTTCATCTTTTAAGGGAACCATGGAACACTAAACCTGGATAAAAATCGCGATCGCAGTCGATTCGTGATGTCATCGACTTGGATAGAAAGGAGTTAGCCGTCATCGCGGCGAGTCTCAAAGCTAATATTACCGTCTTGACTGAGTTGGGGGCGAATCATCTGGGAACGGGGCCGGAAAAATGGACGCAGGGATGGGGGAGTTGAAGGGGGATTTTGTTGTTGATAGCCATAGCCGGCGGCGGGGGGTTGATAGCCATAGCCGTCTCCGATTTGTTCGTTGGCCCGAAGTGGGGGAATGGGGGGATTGTCTTGTTTCAAGAGTTCCCAGTTGGGTGGGATGGCCTGTGGCTGAATGTCTTCTTTGATGTTGGTGGAGGTGATGCTGGGGGGGTTGGCTTGGGAAACTCCCTGACTGGCGGTTTCGATGATGGCTTTTCCGGATTCGCTGGGGGTGGGGGTGGCGGTGGCGTTGAGGGGAATTAGGGGAAGGGAGAGGGAGGCGAGTACGGCGGCGACACGGCTGCGAGAGGCGGTGGGCCGGGGTTTGAGGATAAATCGCCCTTGTTGGATTTGCAGTTGTAGGGTGTCTTGCAGGCCGCGACGACGGAGGGCATTGTTGATGGCACATTGCGATCGCGCCTGTTGTAAACTGGCTTGGGCCCGAGAGGCGTTGTCAGCGTGGTGGCGGTAGTGGTAAAGGGGTTCGGGAAGATGGTAAATTTCGGTGAGTTCTGATATGCGTAAACAGAGATCGTAGTCTTCGGCGTATTCGAAGGCGGGGTCGATTCCTCCGGCTTGGTTGTAGATGTCTCGACGGATGAGGCGGAAGTGAAAGGTGATAAAGTCGGTGAGAAGGCGATCGCGACTGTAGGGGATATGACAGCGATAGCCTAACCCCAGGGAGGTTCCCTGGCTGTCGATGTCGAGATAGTCGCTGTAGACCATCCCCACTTGGGGGTTTTTATCTAAGATGGCGGCGGTGCGTTCGAGGGCGTTGGCGACGAGATAGTCATCTCGATCAATCCAGCCGAGATAGTCGCCGGTGGTGGCAGAAATTGCGGCTTTGAGGGCTTCTCCCCGACCTCGGTGGGGGGCGGCAATGACGCGCACTCGTTCATCGTTGGCGGCGAGCGATCGCGCGATGTCCAAGGAATCGTCGCTCGACCCGTCATCCCAAATTAAGAGTTCAAAATCTTCATAGGTTTGTTGCAGAACACTCTCAATGGCGAGTTGGAGATAGTGGGAGGGATTGTAACTATTGAGGATGAGGGAAATTTTAGGAGACATGGTTAAACCCAGAGGTGAGGGGCGTTAGGGCAGATTCTAGCACAAGCTATCGGGACGGGGTTGACTGGGATTTTGCGCGAGTTTAAGTTTTTTTAAAATCTCTTGACGAAATTCCAAATCTGTTGCCAAGTTTTGGGCCAGTTGACTGTACTCTGCGTCCTGTTGAGCGATGGCCTCGGGGGGAATTGGCCCGGAAAAGTGCTTAACGCTGGTTTGCGATCGCCGAGTTTTGCCGAAATACAAGATAGGAACCTGATTTTTGTTCAGGGCCATCTCGACAAGTTGCGGGGAGTTGACGGGAAAACTATCTAAATAGATATCTCCCACATCCCACCAGAGGGGTTGCTGTTGCCAATCAACGGGATTCACAACGATTAACTGTTGACGAGAAAGGTCAAATTTTGCCCAGGTTTCCGTGAGGCGATCGCGGCTAGAAATCCCCAGCTTCGACTGTTCATCGTTTTGCGACAATAAGAGAAGTAACAAAGATTGGGGACAAGATTGGATGATGCCTGCCCAAGTCTCTCGCAATTCAACGGTTAGATCATCGGGGGAAATCGCGCTGACAAAAATAACGGTTGCTGAGGCGATATCCAGCCGTTGCTTAAAGTCTAAAATTTCTGGGTCTGGGGCTTGACCTAAATGGGCAGTCGTGCTAGGATAAATGCTAGGGGTAAGACTCATATGCAAAAAAGCTGTTTCGTCCGAGGTTTCCCATAGGGGTAAGTCCCCAAACGTCCTCTGAGAGCGGGCTAACTGATGTAACTCCAAGAAGGCGATCGCCCCAATGTTGCCCACTGAGTCTCCCCAGAATTGCAACTCGTCTAAATTTTCCTCTCGCAGCCGTTGGATTTGTCCCCGCAAGTCCGCCGGTAACTGAATCCAATCCCCGCCAGGCCAGGATTTTGGCGGCGGTTGGGGAGAATAGATCGTTTTGCAGGTTTCCGGGAGATGGCCGGGATAGGTTTCTAGATAAACTCCCGTTTTTCCGGAGTTTTGCCGAGAAAATTGCCAATCGAGACGGTATCCCTGGGATTGAAGAAAGAATTGTAGGATTTGCCGCCGCTGTTGCAAGAGATTGTCTAAGGGCAGCTCACAATAATAGGTGGGGGACAGACTCACCTGCAAGGAATAGACCTTAGCCGCCTCTAGCCATGGTTGGGGCTGGTCTTGAATCCGGGCCAGGAGATAGTCGGAGATGGCCATCAGTCCCTGAGTATAGGTTTTGGCTTCGCCGCGATCGCACCATTGGGGCGTTTGCGACAACATCTGTTGCAACCAATCGGGCCATAGGGAGGGGGGAATCTCTTGCAGGTGCGATCGCCAATCCTGATATCGCCAATTTTCCTGTTGCAACCAATGCCATGTCGCCTGTTGTCGAATGTCCTGGGCAAAGATAGGATTTTGGGCAATCTTGAGCAAAAATCGCCCTTCATCAAACCTCCCCTCCGCCGCATTTTTCACCGTTTGTTGTCCGGGATGGAGACGAAACACCGCCAGGGGTTCCTCAACAAATCCCACGGAACCTGTCGCCAACAGCCGCCACCACAATTCCACATCCACCAACTGCGATAAGTCTGTATCAAACCCTCCCACCGCCTCCACCGCCGATTTGCGCAACAACACCGCCGTCGGTTCACCAATTTTGTTGAGGGGAAACGTCCACAATTGGTCATCGCCCAAGAGAGTTGTCCCCAGTTGGCGAGAGTTGAGATGACGCCAACCCTGATGAACATGGCGACACCGTTGAGCGACAATCTCTAAAATGCCAATTCCGGCTGCATCTTCGGCCACCTCAAGGCGACGGGGACAAAAGACAAGTCCCATATCGGCATCAGTTTCGGCTACGTTGACCAGTTTACGAATACAATCGGGGTCTAGGCGATCGTCTTGAAACAGGAATTTGAGATATACTCCCCTGGCTTCTTGAATGCAGAAATTCCAATTTTGCACCATCCCCCGATGGGAATGGCGGTAAATTCGACAGGGATGGGGGGAATTAGCCCTGAAATCCTCTAAAATTTCTAGGGTGGCATCCTCGGAACCGTCATCGGCTAGGAGAATTTCTAAGTTAGGATAGGTTTGCCCAGCCACATCCTCTAAAGCTTCTCCCAAAAATTTCGCACCGTTATAGGTGGGAATGCAAACAGTTACGAGAGGAGGGGGGGATGTCTCAGGAGAGTTAGGCTCAGAGGAAAAACTCACGACATGAGGGGATGTCCTAAAGGTCTTTTTTTTGGGCGCACCTTTTCCATTATCCTTATAATAGCGGTCAAGTTGTCAACTTGTCAACCCCAATTTCCAGAAAATCCAGCGAATTAGTCCCCGTTTTTTGAGGTAAACAAGTCTACTCCGACGTCGACTAAGACAAGAAGGACAACCGCATAGACGAAGATACTGATAAATGTGGTGATGAGCAGGGTCCGGCGTTTCATACCCAAAAACTTAAGGGTGATCGCCATGGCCCAAACCCCCGTCCAAGGTGTCATAATGAACACGAACCAGCCTCCCCAACGGTCGAGATAGCGGATGACTCGCTCTGATCGCAGACGCTTGAACCCCTTACGGATGCGAGGGAAACGAAGCAATTGCTCATAGAGGAATTCGATGAGCAACACTGGGGAAAAATTCCCCAACACTGGCCAGAGAACTGACGATAGAGAATCCAAACCAAGGGCCATGGCTAAGGGAACCGCGACGTAGATTTCCGCCAGAGGGAAAAATCCCACAAACCAGGCTGTCGCCACCTTTTCAATGTAGTCAATCATCCTTAAATCCTGAAACTGGTATCCATCATCTGACGACCTTTTGAAATTAGTATAGAATTGAGTTGGCCCTGTTTATTCTAACGGTACTCTCATGAAGTCCTCACTGGCAAAGCCATCGGATCAGCTCATCTTAGGATTTCGGGCCTTGAGTGATCCCTTGCGCTTACAAATTATTGAACAGTTGTGCGATCGCGAACTCTGCGTCTGTGACTTGTGCGATCGCCTCAACACCCCCCAGTCTAAACTATCCTTTCATCTTAAGGTCTTAAAAGAGGCGCAACTGGTGCATCCTCGACAGGATGGCCGCTGGATTTACTACCGCCTCAACCTCGCTCAAATTCAGCAGTTAGAACAGTTCCTGCAAAGCCTTAATACCTCGACTGTGCAGATTTCCGCCTCCCACTGTTCTTAACATTAAATTTCCTACAATATCTCAAAATATCTGCAAATAGCGGTATAGTTCAATTGAATCTTGATAGCGTATCCAAACAATTGCGCAGGCAAATATAAACTTTTTTAGATTTCAGGGAAGAATAATGATCACTCAAATAGCGATAACTCGCGTTATAAGAATGAAAAAAAATCATTGATAAAGCAATTTTTAAAAGAGCGAGTGTGGGCATTTTGAGTAACTTTATTGTCATAAAAGTGACATTATTATAGACTCTGAATCAGGGAGATGTATCTCCCTGACGACAGCCAGCCAATCTATAGTCATAGTTTGGTCATATTTATCCTTTAGGCTAAAATTCAAGCGTCACAAGGTCTGGGTTCGCCATTCTCCTGACACAATCCTAACCATAACCATCAGAGTACTCAAAATTTAACCCCTATGAAACCCTCTTTCAAAATTGCAGTCTTGGCTTCATTCGCTTTCCTCAGTGCGTCCGCAGCCAGTCACGCCTTACAGTCTTCAGCCTCCCCCAAACCCAGCAACCGGCTTCATGTGGAAATTGAAGACTTAAACCAAGATAATCTCTCCCAAGCTAGCGTGTTTAACAAAGATAGTGATAGCAACCAAGACTATGACCAAGACTATGACCAAGACTATGACCAAGACTATGACTACGACCATGACTATAACAGCGATCGCAACCAAGACTATGACTACGATCATGACGCCAAAACTCCTCCAAGTCGCTATCGTCGCATGAGACGCTAAACCGCCTCACCCCCCTTCAACCCGTCCTCTAAGCCAGCAAAATATCCCGCCAGTTGGCTTAGAGGAATCCTAGTTTTTGTTTCCGTCCCACTCCCATGAAAACTTTCGCTAATCTGCTTCATCCCATCTCCCCGTCAGACTTTATTGACCAATACTGGACTCAGAAGGCTATTCTTATTTCCGACAACAATCCCAGAAAATTTGCAGATTTATTTTCCTGGGAAAGTCTCAACCAAATTCTTAATTTATATCCCTTAAAATCTCCAGAAGTTCGCCTATCTCAATCTGAAAAAAAATTCCAACCCATCCAAACTGCACAGCATATCATCCAAGGCTGTCAATCTGGAGCCACATTAGTCGTCGATCGCCTGCATCAAAAAAACGAAAATATTGCCAAACTCGCCGAACAACTCCGCCTTGAACTTGGGCATCGAATCCAAATCAACAGTTATAGTTCTCCAGGAAGACAGCAAGGATTCACCTGCCATTATGACTCCCATGAAGTATTTATTTTACAAATTTCTGGACAGAAACATTGGCGAGTTTTTTCCGAAAGTTTTCCCTATCCCACATCTGACATTCCCTCCTCTCAATTCACACCACCCGAGGGAAACCCCTATCTTGAACAAATCCTGAATCCTGGTGAATTACTATATATTCCTCGGGGACATTGGCATTATGCGATCGCCGTAGCCGAACCCTCCTTACATCTAACCCTAGGAATTGATGGCCCAACCGGACTTGACTTTAGTGATTGGCTCACCGAACAGTTACAAAACTCACCTCAATGGCGACAAACCCTGCCGTTTTTAAACCCAAATAATCGCTCAGCTTGTCGAGAACATCTACAGGAACTTATAAAAACTTGGCAACAACAAATTGAAGAAAACAGTCTTATCGAACGCTATCTTGATGAACAGTGTTCAAAAGGTCAACCCTCACGACAATTCAGTTTTCCCGCTCAACTGAGTCATCCCCAATTTCCCGACGGACTCTTCACTCAATTTTATCGTCCCCAGCAACCCGTTCTCATTGAAGCTAATCCTAAAATTGGAGGCTACACCCTCAAAACCGGTGAAAAAAAGATTGCGTTAGCAGGATTAGATCTCAGCAGCTTAGAAAAACTCTTTACCTCGGAGAACTTTACTGGCTTAGATGTGCAAACCTGGTTGGCTGACTTTGACTGGGAGACGGAAATTGTGCCTCTCTTAACTCAACTGGTTCAAAACGGGATTCTGCTCGTTGTCTTTTCCTAACTTTACTCAGACATCGGCGGATAACGCCAATCGATTTCCTCAACGAGCCAACCGCCAAACTGATGTAAGAACTCAATAATCTTCTCAGGAGAGTCAATGGGGTTAATGGCCCAAGTTAAGGCTTGCCACATCGATGATTTTTGGGTTGGATAATAATGGCTAAACCGTTCATAACAGGGATGCAAATCCCGCGTAAAACACTGATCTCGTTCCATCACAATTTCAAAGCCGGAACGGACAATGCGTTTCATACTCCATTGACAGAGTTTACGGACATAGACTTGCTGTTGAAGCCGATCTGAGGGGTTTTCGGGAAGATCTAACAAATCCTTAATTAACTGGTTTAGATCCGCTTCTAAGTCAAAACTATGATGAATGCAGGTCATATCGGGGCGAACCTTAGGCAAATCTTCAACTATATCTTGTCCCCAAACACAGACAGCTTGAGTGGCGATTAACATTCGCAAATTATCATAACTATGATCCGTTAAATCTAAAAGGCGATCGCCCGAAATCACAGAAAATTCAACGCCACGACAAAAGGGATAATGACGAAATATCTGTTGATTAAGTTTTTTAAACCAGCGGCGATCGCACTCTCGATGATCTCTAGACACCACCGCCAAACTATCAACATCAGAATGATTGAAAATGGCTTGTCCCGCCGCCACAGAACCGCGAATATAGACCCCCATGACTTGATTGGGCCAAGCCATCACATAGGCCGCCGCAACATCATCAACGAGCGATCGCCAGGGTTCAATAATTTTTTCCAAACTCACCCGACGCACTAAATATCCTTGCGCATCAACGGGTAATATCGAGCCAATCGGTAAGATGTCACTCATGAGTACAACAGGTTTTAGCCCTAATTAATTGTAGCATAATTTCAATAAAAATGACAGAAAATATAACCCATTTCAAACCTCGTCATATTCTCGTCATAATTTCAGATTAACCTAAATCTAGTCCATTTTATAAACCAAATTATGCGAGTTAGCCTAACAATTTTGGCGACATCCGCTTTACTGGCCAGCATCACACCAGCCAGTCTAGCCCAAATCCCCATCGACTCCCTAACCCGAACCCGTGGTATCACCATTTCAGGAACCATCCGCAGCGTTGTGGGTAACGACTTTATCCTCGACGATGGAACCGGACAAATCATCGTTGATGCTGGTCCTCTACGCTGGCATCAACTAAATTTAGAAGAAGGAGAACAGGTCACCGTCGTTGGTGAATATAGTGACTATGAATTTGATGCTTTTCAGATTACTCGTAGTAACGGAGACATCCTGAACATTCGTCCCGCCTCAGGTCCGCCTCCCTGGTCTGGCGGAGGTCGCAACCGCAACTTCCCCCGTCCCAACCCAGGTCTCTAAGGTGATAGTAATGTTGAATAAGCGTATTTAAACTACCTCCCTAAAACTCTCATCTCCAGACTTCTAAAAAAGAGTTTTGGGGTTTATTTTGTCCTTAGAAATTATCAAATATCATACCATAAAGCCATGCGAATTTTAGTAGTAGAAGATGATACAGAGCAACGAGAACCAATCCAGTTTATTCTGAAACAGAGCGGACATATTGTTGACGCTGTTGACGATGGAACCACCGCTCAATGGCTAATTGAAGAGACCGACTATGACTTATTGATTTTAGATTGGATGCTACCAGGACAAGATGGAATCGATATTTGTAAACAGTATCGGAAACTGGGAAAAACCGCTCCCGTCTTGATTTTAACCGCCAAAGATACCACCGCCGATAAAGTTCTGGGACTCGACGGAGGAGCTGATGATTATTTAGTCAAACCCATCGACCTCGAAGAATTACTGGCTAGAGTACGAGCCTTACGGCGGCGATCGCCACTCTGGATCGGCGATCGCCTAGAAGTATCTGGCCTTTCCTTATCCCTCGACACCATGACCCTCACCTGGAAAAATCAAGACCTTTGTCTCAAAACCCGAGACTTCCAACTCTTAGAATATCTCATGCGTCATCCCCAGCAAGTTCTCAGCCATCAGCAAATCGAGCAAGCACTCTGGGAATGGGGAGAAGAACCCGAAAGTAACGCCGTCGTCTCTCGTATCAAACGGCTACGTCAAACCCTACGAGAACTGGCGATCGACTCTTGGATTCAAACCATCTATGGAATGGGATATCGCTTTGAACCCCCACAAACAAAATAACCATGATTCTTGTCATTAAACGCCTTAATCAACGCTGGTTCTGCCTTCCGTTGCGAGTTCGAGGAACCTTAATTGTCTCAATTCCTATCAGTTGCTTATTTATAACCCTTTTCGCCTTAGCCTGGCTAAAACTGCATCTCATCGAAGACGAAGCCTGGGTTCAGCATACTCAAACCGTCCGCCTCGAAACCAAATACCTCTTAAATGCACTCCTCGATGCAGATACAGGACTGCGTGGTTATGGCCTGACGCGACAAAACGAATTTTTAAGGCGGTATGAACAAGCAACTCGAACAATTCCTGACTCACTTGATACCTTAGAAAACTTAGTTGATGACAATCCCGAACAGACCCTAAAAATCCAAGCCATTCGCAATCAAGTCAAGGACATATTAGAGATTTTTGAGCATAAGTTAACCCTGCAACAAGACCTAACGCGAATCCAGGGAGCAAATGATATTTTGGTTCCCATTGAGTCGTTGTATAACTGGCTCAAACAGGGACAAGACGATATTGTAGCCACCCGTGACGCTATTGAACGCTTTGCCGATGAAGAAGAAACCCTGCTCATTCAACGGATGCAACATCGCGATCGCCATCAACAGCTAACATTTTTATTCCTTATTTTAGCAGCAGCACTCGCAACATTAGCCTCCTGGAGTGCCATTCATTTATTCTACGAACTAGAACAAGAACTGGCGAACCGACAACAGAGTCTTACAGAAACTAACGAACGTCTTGAATCAGTCTGTAACCAGTTACAACGATTTACCGCCAATGCGTCTCACGAGTTACGCGCACCCTTAGCCGTCGTCTTAAGCAATACTCAAATCGCCTTGATGGCCTTAAATCAAGTCAAAGATAGTCCCGAAACAGTGAAAGAACGGCTGGAAAAAGTGGTCAAAACAACCAAACAAATGAGTCAATTGATTGGGGGACTTTTATTTTTAGCGAGACATGAAGGACTCTTAGCTCCTGAAAAATGCAAACCTGTTAATTTAAGCCAATTGCTGCTTGAGTTAGCAAAGGACTGGACTCGTCATTGCCGCGACAAAAACTTAACCTTTAACTCTCATATGTTTAACTATAACGTTTCGGTAGAAGGAGATGAAAATTTACTACGACAAGCTGTGACCAACCTCCTAAGCAATGCCGTTCGCTACACACCACCTGGGGGAACAATTGAACTCTGCCTCTTGCACAGAGACTCTGTCCTAATTCAAGTTAAAGATAGTGGAATTGGCATTGCTGAAGCCGCATTACCCCATATTTTCGAGCGGTTTTATTGTGCAGATCTAAAACGCTCTAAAGCCTCGGGAGGATTCGGATTAGGCTTAGCCATCGTCGAGCAAATTATACAAATTCACGGTGGAACTATAGAGGTTGAAAGTCAGTTAGGGGAAGGCTCGTTATTTACGATTGCCTTACCCATCATTTAAGCCATCTGCTGATTTTAAGCAAATACAATAGAACTAGGATCGCTCCAACTGAGTGGACATGGTTGTGCGAGTATTATCATGTTCAACCACAAACACATTCGCATAAACATTGGCGACAATCTGCTTACCTTCCTGAGTCAAGCCTAAATACTCCAACGCCGCTTCAATCGCCGGATAAATCAACGACCAATACTGTTGAGAATGACTTTGACGTAAATCTCCCGCATGACGATAGCCAAACTTCTCATTATAACTCACTTCCTCATACTCATAATAAAGCGCTCCTAACTTATTCAGATAACGGGGATCACTTAACTGACCAATCAAATCCGCCGCCCGAGTTAAGCCCCGAAAACCCGACGTATCCTCATAGCCGGGATGTTGAGGGGAAAGAATCCGAGTTAACTCAATATTATCTTGAATTTCCTGGGATTCAATGAGCTTGTGACCATAAAAGCGTTCCTTCACAAACAGTTGACTGCGATCGACATGATAGGGAGCCAAACTAGCATCTGTGGCCCCACAATCAAGTTGAATCAGCTCACCCTTTCCAGTATCAAAACAATGAGTTTCCGGATTATCTTGACGACAAACCCCCTTAACATAGCCAATATCACTACAGACCAGCGAGAGGATAAAATGGAGCCAATCTTCGCAGCTAATCCCTCCCTCGCGGATATGCTTACCTCGGAGAATTTCCTGACCCACCAGTGCCACACCAATGGTATGTTCTACAGTATGGTAAAGGGCATCACTATTGGCAATGTTTTCCAAAGCCATGCCACCAGCCCAAGCGATAATATCCGCATAATCGGACTTATAGCCGCCATAGGTCCGATGATACCCTTCCCGTAACTCCTCGACAAATGCTTGAATTAAAATTTCAGTGGCGTTGAACATTTTTCGCTCTCTGGCAAACCCACAGTTGGGGAAGTTTAGGTAAATGGCAGATCGCCCTGATAATTGGGAATTGATAGCCTGATCTTAACGGTTACGATCGCCCTTGGCAATTCAGGCGATCGCCCCTCGGTGGTATTACCCACCCCCCCTCTCTCGAACTCTGACCCCTGATTCCCCACCGTAACGGATGGCCTTAACCCGACGACAACTTACACGATACACCCTTTCCCTCGGACTCGCCGCCTGGCTTCCGGCCCGACTGAGGTCATCTCAGGCCCCGCCAACCCCACCCCTAGTCACCCCCACCTCCCTTGCCGACACCCTAACCCGTCAGGTAACGGAGATTCTCAACGCATCCCCTAAATTAGACCTCCCCGAAACCCAACTCCTCGTTCCCACCTATCTCGGTAACGACCAACGCCGCTACTATGGCCAGGGAACCCCCGAGGGCCTGAACCTTCACCATCGATTTTACCTTGGCAGCGGCATTAGCATTGTCGGTGGGACCTCCTACACCTGGAGTGGGGCCGGCTGGACTGGACAACCCACCCTTGTGCGCGATCGCGGTCGTCTCTACTTAGTGATAGGAGCGTATGACCACCAACTGCGAAAAATCGACCTAGAAACCCAAGAGGAGGTTTGGACCTATCGATTTGACGATATCCTCAAAGGAACCGCCACGATTTACATCGATGAAGCCGCTAGTGAGGAGAATCGAATTGTCATCTTACAAGGCAGTCGCCTTGGTATTAATAAATCTCTAGCCTCTGCCTTTACCCCTAGTTTTCGTGCTGTTTCCTTTCGAACTGGCAAAGAACTCTGGCGTATGAATATCCGTAGGACAGATAGTTATAGCCGAGATAATGATAGTTCCCCCCTTTATCTTGGCAACCATACCCTCTTCAACGCCGGAGAAAACTCCATCGGCTATTTTATAAACAGTCGCATTGACCAACGTCGTCCCGAGCAAGGGTTTTTTGTCCCCGACATTTACAAAGAACTGCAACTCTACGAAGCCGAAGATGTCGCCCTCTATCGAGGGAATCTCGTCGCCGAATCCTCCCCCGCTCGCTGGGGCGATCGCCTCTACCTAGCCTCAGGAGGCGGACGCATTTACGGAATCGACATTCCCAGTCAGACAATTGTCTGGCGATTCCGATCCGGAGGCGATCTCAACGGAACCATCAGCATCGCCCAAGACGGTAAACTCTTCAGTACCCTCGATCGCGAACATATCCCCGGCCAGGGAGGGGCCTACAAACTCGACCCCAGCAAACCCGATCCCGACTGCGTAGATTGGTTTCTCCCCACCGGAAACGTCCGTTTTGCCGAATGGGAAGGGGGAATTACCGGTTCCGTCGCCCTAAATGACCAATATCGCGCCCCCAACACCCCGCCTCTGTTTGCCACCAACGCCATCGACGGTCATCTCTACATCGGCAGTCAAACCCAAGTTACGGGCGAACGAGTCCCCGGCCCCTTGCAACAACACCAGTACAACACCCCGATCATCATCTTCAAAGAACGCATCGGTGCGTCCATTTCCACCCCCATCTTCACCGATGGTAATCGTCTCATCTCCGCCGGCTACAATGGCGTGCATCTGTTTCAACTCAACTATGACATCGCCTCCCCGGACGATCCTCAAGCCTTAGACGGCGGCCAGGGACAGTTCTATCGCATTAGCGTCGAGAAAATCGCCAGTTTCAACCTGGGGGGATCCTTTGAAGCCACCCCAGTTGTCTGGGATGGCCTCGTCTATCTCTGTAGTCGAGATGGTTGGATGTATTGTCTTGGCTAATCTAGCGATTAGCCCATCCAAGCGACTATTAATCGAGGTACCAGCCATCGCGCAGGGCCAGCATTTCCTGAATCTCAGCGGTTTGCGTCTCGATGACTGTTTCGGCAAACTCTTGCAGTTCCGGGCGATCGCTATTGTCCAACACCTGACGGGCCATATCCAACGCCCCTTCATGATGGGCAATCATAGCGTTGACATAGCGTAGATCATAATCATCATCGGCTTCACCGAGATCCATATCCATTTTCATGGCCGACTTGACGCCATCACTCATTTCCACGGTCTGGGCCATTTGAGCATCATACATCTGGCGCTCTTCCGGGGCCTCCGCATACCAGTCACTGCGCCAGTCTTCCATCTGGGCGATTTCGTCTTCTTGAGCGTCAATGATTTCCTGGGAGAGTTGGCGGATTTCCTCCCGTTCGGACTTCTCTAGGGCATCTTCAGCCATCTCAACGGCCCCTTCATGATGGAGAATCATGGCATCAAGGAAGCGCAGTTCAAACTCATCATCGGCGGGACCGAGATACATGGCGGTCATGTGCATTCCCGGATCGTGCATATGACCCTCCATCGGCTCACCCGGCATTCCTGGCTGTCCGGGAGCCTCCATACCCTGTTGGGGGGCCATGGGATCTTCAGGTTCCATCCCCTGGGGTTCTTCGGGCATCGCGCCGCCGTCAGCCATGGGAGAGTCAGTTTCTTCTGGGGCACTGCAAGCACCCAGTCCCAAAGCCAGGGCTGCTGTCAAACCCAACCCAGCACGGGTGAGTTGATTAAAAAGTTTCATAAATAAGGCTTCTCCTGCAATGTAAGTTGTTAAGGGAAAATCAAACCCATGGTATCCAGCTGGGCTACTTAGTCAACCCGTTTTTCTCTGATCCCTCACGACATTGAGCCTGAGAGACATTGTCATCCTGACAAATTTACTGGGCGATCGCCCCCACCTTTCGATAGAGTTACATCTCCCCCGATCGAAAGACTTAAAGACCTAAATCTACGGCAATGCGATGGGCGCAAGCAAAGCCGGAAAAGGCGACAGCATTCAGGCCCTGACCAGGAAAGGTACTATCCCCAACACAATACAATCCGGGGACGGCGGTACGATTAAAGGGCATCGTCAGTAAGCCGGGGAGTTTATGGCGGGGAATGGGGCCATAGGTTCCCTCATCTCGTCCTAGGAAGCGGCGATGGGTGCGCGGGGTTCCCACCTCCAGATAGTCTAATCCGGCATCTAAACCGGGGAAAATGGCTTCGAGGCGATCGACCACTTCCCAGGCGGCGGCTTCCTTGCGCTGTTCATACTCATCGGGGGGGAGATGTTGCCAAGACTCTAGCCAGTCCGGGGTAAAGGCATGGATAATATGATACCCCTCCGGAGCCAGGCTGGGGTCTAAGAGAGTGGGAATGGAGACAAATAGGGTTCCTTGGGCGGCCTCCATCTGTTGCCAGTCGTCCAGGATAATATGATGGCATTCGCTGTTGGGGGGCAGTACGTCTGCGGCGACTCCCATATGTAAACTCAGGAACCCTGGCGATTTACGATATCGCGTCTGCCAGCGGCGTTCTGAGGCGGGCATTTTCTCGGGAGGCAGCAATTTCTCGAAGGTATCCCAGCGGGTGGCGTTGGAGACAATACGACGACCATAGAGAGTTTCTCCAGAAGCCAGTTTCACCCCGACGGCTCGCCGGCCCTCCATGATAATTTCTGTGACGCGGGCTTTGTAGCGGATTTCTCCCCCGGCTTTTTCTAAACCCTCGACGAGGGCCTCGGCGATGGCTCCCACGCCGCCTTTGGGGTAGTTGATGCCGCCATAATGGCGATCGCTAAAGACCATCCCCCCATTAATTGCCGGGGTGAGATTCGCCGGAACCACGGACCAGCAATAGCATTCAATATCAATAAATTTCAGCAGTTCCGGGTCTTGGATATAGCGACGGGCAATATCGCCGACATTTTGGGGTAAGTATTTGACCAATCCTAAACAGGCCAGGGGATGCTGAAAAAAGACCCGCATCAGATAGCGGGGTTCCTCCAGAGACAACAACTCCATACTGTTGAGACAGTTAAAGATTTTCCAACATTCATCGTAAAAGCGACGAATTCCCTGGTGTTCGTGGGGGAACTTAGCGGTGAGTTCACTGATGAAGCCTTCGTAGTGACGATGAACTTTTAGGTCTAATTCGTTAGGAAGGTGATAGTGAATTTGTACGGGATCAGCGACGGTTTCCAGGGTCATGTTGACCGCCTTTAGGGCCCGGGTTAGCAGGTTTGTGGTTCCCTGTTCTCCAAAGCCAAAAATCATCGAGGCCCCCACGTCAAAGCGATAACCAGACCGCTCGAAGTAGCCAGCACTACCGCCGGGAATAAGATAGCGTTCGAGAACCAGAACCTTGGCCCCTTTGCTGGCCAGTTGGCTGGCGGTGACGAGGCCCCCCATGCCTGAGCCGATGATAATGGCATCATAGGATTGGGGCGATCGCGCCTGAGAGGGGGAAGAAGCCGCTGTTGCAGTCATAGAGATGGTATCGGAGGATATTAAAACAATCTCTTTGTACTGTAGCGGAGGAGACGGGCGATCGGGAATGGTTCCCGGCAAATTCACCCATCTGATACCATTTTTTGAAATCCTTGCCAGACATACAACACCGAGGAGGGCGCGCCACTTGCGGTTCGCCCCGACGAAGTCTCTCTAGCAAAAAAAACATCCGCATTAAAGCACCTGTGCCTTAATACGGATACCTATTAACGACCTAGCTTTCTAGCCCGATTGCGTTTTAACGACCGCTACCACGGTGGGGAACGGTATCCGCATTACTGCTATCGGTCGAGAACACTTGACTGAGGGTGTCGTAGTTGGAGTTTGAGGATACCCGTTCCGCTTGGACGTTGACAGTGAATCCCATTAATAGCAGGCTAGAGAGGAAAAGAGTTTTATAGATGCTCATCAAAAGTAGCCTCTTGAGTGATAGTGCTACTTCTTCTTCCCTGTCTGCTGAGGACGCATCCGGAAAACTTTATTTTTTTTGCTCGCTCAACGCTCTCTCCCTAGCCTGCAACCTAGACATTGGCTTCTGGGGGTAAGTCAAAGAGAACTGAGGTCATATAGCGTTCTGCCCAAGCTTCACCAAAGGCTTTTTCTAGTACACGCCGAGTCTTATCATTCTGACGTTGTTTGTTACAGTAGTACAACTGGCCGGCCCGAACTTGTGCAAGAGCGTCCCCAGTCACGGGTTCACTGGTGATCGCTCGTTGACAATGGACGTTTAGGTAGTCCGTCACTCGCTGGAGAAATTGCTGTTCTTCCCCCTCATTCGCTGGACGAATAAAGAGGCAAAAGTCAGAAAAGATATCACCCCAATCCGGTAAATCACGGACTTGAGAAAAGTCTAATGTCGGTAAAGCCTCTAAGTCATTACGGTAGTCTGACGTGAGGGTTAAATCGGCAGTTGTGGGGGATAAATCTACGATCGCCGCACTAATTTGCCCCCGTCCCCCCACTAAATCCGTGCCAAACATGGGCAGGGGATAGGTAGGGTGGGGAAACATGACACAATGGAGAATGTCTAGGTTTTTGCCGACTTTGGCCAGTTCTAGGTGCATCTTACGAAACTCCCGAGACTGGTAGCAGCGATTTTCAATCACCAGTTTTTCCCCCTCCAGTCGCCCTTCCACGTAGCCTAAATCCTCGGGAAGATGATAGGGTTCTAGGTCAAGATGGGTTTGCCATGTGGATTCAATGGCATCGGCCAGTTTTTGAATCAGGGGATGTTGCTGCGATCGCACTGAAGAGGTCATAAGGATTGAGGGTTAGGGGTTAGGCTGACGAGGAGGCTTGCTGCTGTAGCTGCCGGTAGGCATCCCGTACAGCCTGAACATGATACCAATTTAGGAAAATCCGAGCAATTTCTAGGGCCAGTTGAGACTGGCCTCGCTCAATCAGCCATTGTAATAGGCCCCGGAGGCGGCGTTCGTTTAGATATCCTCCCAAGGATAATAGTCCCCATAGGGCCCGATGGAAGACGGTCATCTGAATCATCAGCCGCACGTCCCAGGTGGGATGTTTTTGATAGAACAATACCCCGGTTTTCGCCCGTTGCTGTTCTCGCTCGATTAAACTGGGGAGTCTATCTAAGGAAAAGGCCGGGTTCCAATGATAGCCGGCAGCTTCGGGACATTTAATGAGTTTAACCCCGATTTTTTTAAGTCGTACACCTAATTCCAAGTCTTCCCAGCCATATTGTTTAAATCGGGTGTCAAAGTTGCCCACTTTATCTAATAGGTGTTTGGGAATTGCTACATTGCCAGTGGCAAAATAGGCGGCGGAAAAGTCAGTGAGTTTATAAGGTTCAGCGGTGGGATTATCAAAATTACAGGTGTTAATAACGGCCCCATAGGTAAAGAGGCGTTGATGTCCGAGGGTTTCCATTCCCTGTTTTAATCCCTGAGCGTGAGCCTGTAAAAAGTTTTCCGTTACGACTAAATCACTGTCGATAAAGACGATGATATCCCCTTTGGCTTGGTCTAAGCCTAGGTTTCGGGCCGCCGCAGGACCCGCATTCTTTTGCTGAAAACAGCGTAACTGGCAAATCTTAGTTTGATAGGAGTCTAACCACTCCCAAGTTCCATCATTAGAGCCATCATCGACAACAATGACTTCATAGCCGGCCATGGGAGGGGTGAGCTGTTGCTGCTCTAATCCCTGTAGGCATTTTTTTAAAATTGGCAGGCGGTTGTAGGTGGGAATAATAACAGTAAAAAACATAGCCTACTTAGGGAAAAAGACAGTCGAGATCTACCTTTGTCATTGCCCTTTAATCAGTATCAGGGTGACGGAAGTTATCAAAGTATTCAGGCTGGACTTGTTCGGTGGCGATCGCCTGACCAATTGCCCTTAAGGTTTGAATTTGGTCAACAGCATCCATCGCCGCGACCTGATGGGGGGTAATCCTGTGGAGTTCAAGTTCTTTAAAGCGAGCTTCACTGAACACGGTTGTATAACGGTGATAGGTAAACAGGCTAGGAAAAGTGCCGGCCGATGTATCTTGTAATCCTGAACAGCTTGGGATGGATAGGTTTTCCAGTTCATTATCCATGAGTCTTTGTAGGTCTGGGGGAGTTTGACCAATTAAGCCCATAATAAAGTTTTGCTGGACATTGGCATCTTCCATCAAGGTGCCGATGGCGTAGGGGGCCCAGTTGAGGAGGGTATGGCGTTTGGCTCGTTCAAAGGCAATGGTATTGGAGGAAAAACCCGTTCCGATGGAAACCAGTAAGAGGTTATCGGCGCCGGTTTTCCAACCAATCCGATATTTCGGCTGGGTGGCTTCTACGAAGAGTTGAAAGCTGGGATTGTTGAACATACTCATCCCCCCGTCGATAAATTCATAGTTATTTGTCTTGCCCCGAGTCTTGACGGTCATTCGTTCCGGGGGAAAAAAGCTGGGGGCGGCGGTGCTGGCGCGAATCAGTTGCCAGAGTTGCAGAGATTGGTTATCCTCGTAATATCGATTGTCGGGATGATTGATAAAAAAGTAGTTTCGTGCCGTAGTCGCATTTTTGCTGACAATCGCCAGAAAGGTTTTTAAGTCCTGAGAGTCAAGGGTTTTGTAGCCAAAAAGCTCTTTAAGTTTTCGTTCTAAGGGTTGACTTTTATATCTTGAGAACAGCCATCGTTTCCAAAAAATATTGGGTGTAAAAATCTCGCGACCATGATTGATATATAGGTCTAAGATATCTTGAACCTTCATCCCCATGGCTAGGGCGGAGGCTAAAATGGAGCCGGTGCTAGTTCCTCCAATTAAATCAAAGTAATCGGCCAGACAGTTCCAGGGGGTATTGTTATGGCAGAGAATCTTCTCAATTTCTAAGAGAATTTCAGCCGCAACCACGCCGCGAATTCCGCCCCCGTCAATGGAGAGGATACGTCTGGGGCGAGTTAGGGTTTTGCGGGTTTCTAGGGTCATAGCTGCAACCTATTAAAAGAGATTAGGCGGAGGATTTAACGCTTAAGGCGGCGTTGAGAAGGGTGCGGGTATAGGGATGTTGAGGATTCCTAAAGAGGTCTTCGGTGGGGGCAAGTTCTACGATTTTCCCTTGAGTCATGACGGCGATGCGATCGCACAAAAAGCGAGCGACCCACAAGTCATGGGTAATAAATAAATAGGTCAGGTCAAACTCGGCTTTGAGGTCTTTCATTAAACTCAACACCTGGGCCTGAACATTCGCATCTAGCATACTCACCGGTTCGTCACAGACGATTAACTTGGGATGGGTAATGAGGGCCCGGGCGATCGCCACCCGTTGCTGTTGTCCCCCGGACAGTTCCCGAGGATAGCGGCGAGCGTAGGTTTCGGCGGGACTCAGTCCCACTCGTTCTAGGAGGCTCAACACTTGCTGCTGGGCGGCTTTTCCTTTGGCGATTCCATGAATGATCAGGGGATCAGCAATACTATCACCGACGGTCATCATGGGGTTGAGACAGGCTTGAGGATCTTGGAAAATCATCTGCATCTGTCGTCGTTGCTGTCGCAGTTCTTCAGGGGCGAGTTGTCCCAAATCTCGCCCGAGAAAGGAGACTCGCCCGGCGGTGGGTTTCACCAGTTGCAGGATGGTTCGGGAGAGGGTGGATTTGCCACAGCCGGATTCTCCCACTAAGCCGAGAATTTCGCCGGGATAGAGGCTTAAGTTGACGTTATCCACGGCTTTGATGGTTTCAGGTTTCCCCTTACGAAACAGCCGTTCGATGAGGTTTGGTTCGAGGCTGTAATGCTGTTGCAGGTTCTCGACTTGTAAGAGGGGGGAGATGGAGGAGGTGGAATCGGGAGGGGGAGGCGGTTGCACCTCTTGCAGTTCTCGGACGGCGTTGAGGAGGGATTGACTATAGGGATGTTGGGGGGATTGGAGGATTTTTGAGGTGTTGCCGGTTTCGACGATTTTACCCTCGGTCATGATGGCCAGGCGATCGCAGTATTCCCCCACTAAGGCGATGTCATGGGAAATCAGCATCAGGGCTAGGTTTTGCTCTTGACACAGGCCCATCAGTTCGTCCAGAATCTCCGCCGAGACGGTGACATCGAGGCTGGTGGTGGGTTCGTCGGCGATAATGAGTTTGGGGTCTAGGAGTAGGGCCAGGGCGATCGCCACACGCTGACGCATTCCGCCACTAAATTCGTGGGGATATTGACTCCAACGATTCCCAGGAATTTTGACGGCTTCAAGGGTTTCTAGGGCCTGACGTTTGGCATCGTTGAAGTTGAGTTTGGGGCGATGGGCCTGTAAGGTTTCGATGCAGTGGTCGCCAATGGTCATCAGGGGATTGAGGCGCGTCATGGGATCCTGGAAAATCAGGGCGATCTCTTCTCCCCGAAATTTCCGCAACTGTCCAGGGGTACGCGAGAGAACGGACTGGCCCTGAAAGCGGATATCGCCTTCGATATGACTTCCTTGGGGTAGAAGTCCCATAAAGGCCCGTCCTAGGGTGGATTTGCCACAGCCGGATTCACCAACGACTCCTAGGCGATCGCCGGGGGCCAGTTGCAAGGAGACATCGTCAACGGCCCAGGTGAGAGGGTCGTTGGGGTCGGTCTGGGGATAGGCTATCCGTAGTTGGTCGATGTGAAGTAGGGTCAAGGGGGGAAGAAGGCAAAAGGCAACAGGGAACAGGGAACAGGGAACAGGGAACAGAAAAGACGTAGGGGCGTACCCTTGTGGTCGCCCTGGGCAGTAGGCAGTAGG
>SMDP01000459.1 GCA_012911965.1 Geitlerinema sp. P-1104 | reverse complement strand
CTGGGGACTTTGCCTTTTAGCACCACCTTGGTTCCGAGTTGTGCCACCCAGATGGTTTCAATATCATCGGTGTCGGGGTTATCATCAAAGGCCCGAACGACCCGCTTTGCTAATCCGCTTTGGTCATATTTGCCATCCAAGCCCACCCGTTCTGGGGGAATTGGCTCTCCCTCGTCAGCGGCTTCAGCGGAGGTGGCACCGGCCGCGGCGGCGGCAACTTTCCCTCCCGCTTTCTCAACGGCTTCTTTGATGGGCATGGGAGGAAACTCTTGGGCTTTTTCCTCTTCGTCTTTACCAAAAATTCGGCTTAACCAACTCATAGATAGATTTCCCTTTGTTTTTAAAGTTTTCAGCCGTTTCTATGATACAAGTAACGATGGGTTCCCCAGGACATTCTTAACAAAAAACACACAATGAAACACACGCTCTCGGTTTTGGTAGAAGATGAGGCGGGGGTGCTGACTCGTATCGCGGCACTGTTCGCCCGTCGTGGCTTCAATATTGAAAGTTTGGCGGTGGGGACGGGAGAACAAGATGATGTCTCTCGGGTGACGATGGTCGTCAATGGTAATGACCAGGTCATTGAGCAAATTGTCAAACAACTGTACAAACTGATTAATGTCCTTAAGGTTCAGGACATTACAGAGATTCCCTGTGTGGAACGGGAACTGATGTTGGTGAAGGTCAATGCTAGCAGTAGCACCCGCTCGGAAGTGGTTGAGTTAGCCCAGATCTTTCGCGCCCGGGTGGTGGATGTGGCTGATGATTCCTTGATTCTTGAGGTCGTCGGAGATCCCGGTAAGATGGTAGCATTTGCGCAGGTCTTACAAAAGTTTGGGATTCGTGAGATTGCCCGAACGGGTAAGATTGCCCTAACCCGCGAGTCGGGTGTCAATACGGAGTTTCTACGTCTGCTAGAGACAAAATTGTAACCCTCGGCGCCACAGGAAGCGACAGGGCAATCAGCTCAAGGGGAATGGCTCGCTGGAGTTCGGTTAAGAGACACTCCCGTCTGGCCCCCTTGGCTGGTTCTGATGCACTCACAGGATCAAGATTACGGATCATGAAAAAATTACTTAAGGGTCTGCGGCAATTTCAGTCGAATTATTTTAGTACCCACCAAGAACTGTTTGAACAGCTTTCCCATGGACAAAAGCCACGAGTTCTGTTTATTACCTGTTCGGACTCCCGCATTGACCCCAATTTAATCACCAATGCTGAGGTGGGGGAGCTGTTTGTGATTCGCAATGCGGGGAATATCATTCCTCCCTTCGGGGCCGCCAATGGTGGGGAAGGGGCAGCGGTCGAGTATGCGGTGCAAGCGTTAGGGGTCGAACATATCATTGTTTGCGGCCATTCCCATTGTGGGGCAATGAAGGGATTGCTCAAACGTAGCAGTCTGGAGGAAGAAATGCCCTTGGTGTATGAGTGGTTGCGTCATGCGGAGGCGACTCGTCAGCTCCTGAAGGAAAACTATGCCCACTTGGAGGGGGAAACGTTGCTGGAAGTGGCGGTGGCGGAAAATGTGCTGACGCAAATTGAGAATTTACGCACCTATCCGGTGATTCACTCGAAGCTGTATCGTAATAAGCTTCATTTACATGCCTGGATTTATCATATTGAGACGGGAGATGTGTTGGAGTACGATAGTGTTCGCCATGATTTTGTGCCGCCGGATGAGAATGCTATGCTCGAAGCCTATCCGGTTCAATGTGTCCTCTCGTTACCGGAGGATGTGGAGGATTTAGTGCCGGGCCATCGACGGTCTCAGCCTCGTCAGGAGGTCGCGG
>SMDP01000458.1 GCA_012911965.1 Geitlerinema sp. P-1104 | reverse complement strand
GAAGAAGCGATGATGGCGATCGCCCTCAACCGCATTTACACCCCCATTTTGCGGCAACAAGTCTCGGAAATTAAAGACTTTTTCCTCCCGATGGAGGCCTTGAGTTACAAGGCGGCGATTATCTCCATTGATAAGGCCTATCCCGGGCAAGCGCGACGGGCGGCGTTAGCGTTTTGGAGTGCTTTACCTCAGTTCACCTATACCAAGTTTGTGATTGTGGTGGACAAGGACATTAACATTCGCGATCCTCGCCAGGTGGTGTGGGCGATTACCTCGAAAGTTGATCCGGTTCGGGATGTGTTTATTCTGCCGAATACCCCCTTTGATAGTCTGGATTTCGCCAGTGAGAAGATTGGTTTAGGGGGACGTATGGGCATTGATGCGACGACGAAAGTGCCGCCGGAAACGGATCACGATTGGGGGGAACCGCTGGAGTCGGATCAGGATACAGCGGCTATGGTCGATCGTCGTTGGGCGGAATATGGTCTAGCGGACATCAATTTGACCGATGTAGATCCCAATTGTTTTGGCTATGAAATGCCACCCCAACCCTGACCCTTTTAAACCCAATCAACGGCAGAGAAACCGAGTGTCTTGAAGACACCCGGTTTCTGGTATTCGACCCAAATTTATCCAGACCTATCTAGCTTAAATCACCCCAACCCAAAGCGAAACCGAGTGTCTTGAAGACACCCGGTTTCTGGTATTCGACCCAAATTTATCCAGATGTATCTAGGTTAAATCAAGCCACCCCAATTAGCCATAAAAAAACATCCCAAGCATTACCTAACCTCGTTCCGTAAACGAATTACAAACCATAGTCTCCTCTTAAATACACCAAATTTCAACCAAACCATTAAAAGCCCCCCCAATCGAGGTTATACTATGGGCGAGTTTACACCAAAACAAAACCAACAGGAGAAGCAGTCGTGACCCAATTAGTTGAATTTCAAGTTGAGGGCGATCGCACCATTCTCATTGAAGTCGAAGACGTGACCGGCGGACAAGTTACCGCCCCAGCTGCCAAGGCCGGAGAATTTGCCATTAAAGCCCAGAAAACATTTGAAGAAGCCATCGATGACATTGTCCCCCTAGCGGCTGCCATTGAGAAAAAATTGAGCGGGCTAACCACCCCAGCCAACGAAGTTGAAGTTAAGTTTGGTGTTAAAATTCAAGGCCAACTGAGTGCCGTCGTGACTCAGATTGGTGCCGAAGCAAATTTTGAGGTGACGTTGAAATGGAAGCGTTAACCCCCCAGTCTCAGGGGTTTGAAACCTTTAAGCGATCGCTCGCCCGAATCTTCCACAGCAATGGAACCGTCGTCGGGGCGGGATTCGCGATCGCACCAGGATATCTCATCACCTGCGCTCACGTCGTTACAGCGGCTCTAAGCCTACCGGCCGACAGCCAAGACTCACCACAGCAGCCTATCGAGTTAGAATTCCTCCTGGCGGCTCAAGGAGAACGGGTTACCGGCCAAGTGGTGGCATGGTTACCCTACAAAGTAGCCATCGACGCCCCCTCACTCGCAAACCCCGCCGATATCGCGATTCTCAAACTCGATCGCACCCCAGAGAACATAACCCCAGTAACCGTCGGGGAGGGGGCCTGGGGACATCAGTTCCGCATTTTAGGTTTCCCAACCGGCGTTCCCGTGGGAATCTGGGCCTCGGGAGTGCTGCGGGACCAAATGGGGAACGGCTGGGTATCCATTGAAGATATTAAAGCGCAGGGTCGCAGGATCGAACAGGGGTTTAGCGGCGCACCCGTCTGGGATGAAACCATTGAAGCT
>SMDP01000457.1 GCA_012911965.1 Geitlerinema sp. P-1104 | reverse complement strand
AGATTTCCCCGGCGAGCATGAGCCACACCGCGATTATAGTGGGTGCGGGCATCATAATCCCCATTGGCGATCGCCGCTGTCAAATCCTCAATCGCGGCGGCGTAGTCTCGTAACTGAATCCGAGCCACGGCCCGATTGCTATAGGCCATCCCCGACTCATCCTCCGCCTCAATGGCCGCCGTAAACTCTGCGATCGCTCCCTGATAGTCTCCCTGAGCAAAATAGAGGTTTCCCTGTTGCACATGAAGCCGCCCCAATCCCTCAAGATGGGGGTCTATCGCCAAAGCTTGATTGAAACGTTCCTGAGCCGAATGTAGATTCCCTTCATAGGCCTCAATGGTGCCACTGGCTTGATAATCCTCAGCCGTCTGAGGATTTGTAATATTCGCGGGAGCCTGACTAGGGGGAGCATTATCCTGATTGAGATTGGGGACTTGCACCTGTTGAGTCTGGCGCAACTGCATAAAACTAGCAATGGGAATCCCGCCATTAAAGCCGGATTTCACCTGGGCCCCCTCCCCCGTTTCCGACTGGCCACTCTGATCCGTGTCGGCGATCCCGTGAATCCCTACCACACGATTGTCACTATCAAACACCGGGCCGCCACTCATCCCAATTTTGGTACTGGCCCCATAAATCAGGGTATAGCCCTGAACTCCCTGTCGTCGCCGTGACACCACCGGCCCCTGACTCAGATAAAAGTCGCGATCAGCCCCCGCCGTCTGAAAGGCCGCCGGGAAGCCAGCTACATAAATTGATGCGGCTAGTTGAGCGTGATCTGAATCTCCCAACGTAGCTAAGGTGTAATCCTGAGAACTCTCAAATTGAACCAGAGCTAAATCCGGATCGTCCAAAGTTTGCTGAAGCGGCTGAACATCCATCAGGTCGTATTCTTGTCCTGAAGCCGTGCGGATGCGATAGCGACGGTTTTCGGCAATATCCTGACGACAGCTAATGGGTTCTCGCATGGGAATGCGATCGCAGACCACGTGTAACGCCGTCAACACCCAATAGCGATCGCCTTCCCGGCCCACAATCACCCCACTTCCGCCAGGAAAGCCATCATCAGGCTGACTATAGCCATTGATTTGTACCGTAACGTTTTCCGCCAAGCGACTATCAAAGGCGATCGCCGCTTTCGGAACTAGGACAGTCGCCAACCCCACCCCGAGACTCGCGGTGGTACAAACAACGACCCACTTGGACGCATTAATAAAAGAAACCATGATCAAAACACCAAAGGTAATGGTTGTTCGTGGCTGGGGGCGGGTGGCTCTGGTGGGGACAATGGCTGTCTAGGAACTGGGTTAGGACGGCCGGGTGCAACCGGTGGTGTCGCCGAGGGAAGCCTCTGTATGGGAACCGCCCAACTCAAGCGTTCCATTTCCACAAATTCTTCCTGACTCGGGAGGCCTCCATCTTCAAAGACAAAGGCGCGAATCCCCATAAAGGGGTAACTCAACATACCATTGAGTCCAATCAGCTGACCCTGAACATTGAAAACGGGGCCGCCACTCATCCCCCCACTGACTTCATTGGTATATCCGAGTTGATAACCACCATAAAAGGCGCGATCCGTAATCCAACCAATCGCGCCCTCAGTGACGCGAAAGGCACGCAGTCCCCAATCTCGGGTATCCCGACTGCTGATGATGCGATCGCCCTGTCGCTCAAAGACGCGAGCCGGATAGCCCGCCGCATAGACGCGATCGCCCACCGACACCTCCTGAGCCTCCCCGACAGCCGCCACCGGATAGGAATGGGAACTGGAGAACGCCACCCGAGCTAGATCCCGATTTCCCAATTG
>SMDP01000456.1 GCA_012911965.1 Geitlerinema sp. P-1104 | reverse complement strand
GAAATGGTGGTACTCTCCGCCTCGACTACCTGAAATCCCTCCTCGGGAGCCAGTTCCTGGAGGCTACGGATTTGATCCGGATCGAGTTGTTGATAGGCCACATCGACTCCTCCCGTCAGGAAGGCATTATAGAGGTTGGCTTGGCTGGAAAAGCGCCGCATATCAATGCCCTGATTTTGAGGTCGATCGCCCCAATAGTCTGGGAAAATCTCAAAACTGACGGAATCACTGCCATAGGTTCCCAGGCGATAGGGGCCGGTTCCCACAAACTGACTGGGGAAGAATTTCCCTTCGCCAATTTCATAGGCCGCCGGGGAAATGGCACAAAGGCCGGGGAACGTCAGCAGAGCCGAAAAGCCGGCAAAGGGATAATTCAGGGTTAGGGTTAATTCATACTCTCGGGTGGCTTCAATCGTGCCAAGTAAGTCTCCCAGGAGAAATGAGGCTCGTCCCTTATTATCGCGAAAGCGCCGCAGGGAAAAGGCCATAGCTTCGGCATTGAAGGGGGTTCCGTCATGGAAGACGACATCCTCACGTAGGGGGATGGTATAGGTCAGTTCGTCATCACTGAGACGGGGTAAATCAGTGGCCAGGGTGGGAACGAGGCTGAGATCCCCTTGCTCGTTGAGTTCGTAGCGGTATAGGGTTTCTCCCAGGTTGGCGATCGCCATCATCGAGGACTGTTCATAAGCGTCGGCCGGGTCGAGGGTGACAATCTGGGCCGTGGTTCCGAGGCGGATGCGATCGCCGAGGGAGTTCACGGGTCCCCCATCGGGGTCTAACTGCTGACAACTGACGACCAGGACGATACAAAAACTAATGATGCCAGCTAGTGTGGGCCAACGTCTTGTGCCAAATCCTCTCATGGGGGTTGCCTCAACTGTCCTAGGGGTAATGTTGCTCGGGTGAGTCTTGCCTGATCATCTTAGCGGAGACTGGCGAGGCTGTTAGACCCAAAAAAATCCCCCAAGTTCGGGGGGTGGAACCGTTAGGGGCATGAGAGAGTTAAAAAGAGCCTGCCTAACGTTTGAGTTTTAAAAAAGTTTTGGGTTAAAATCGCTGGTTAACGCCGGGACATTAAAGATTCACATAATCAAGACTGTTTCAACAGAAGCGAACCTCGGTCAAGCAGCGATTAAATCTGATATTGGGTGAGATAGGCTGATCTTAGTCAGAAATCTTGAGCCAACCTCGACGGACGGCGTGGAAGATACGGTTTAAGACATCTTCATCCTCGGAACTCAGGCTTCTGCTCAGGACAACAGACTTGAGATTTTGTCGTTCGGAACGAGTGAGATGGCCGAGATTCCAAACTCGGGTGAACATTTCATCGAGGTGGATGCTTGAGTTGAAGGTCTGAGTCGTCATCATGGGGATCTATCACCTTAGTTCGATAGTCTCAGTATTACCTTTTTAAAGGGAATTTAGGTTAAACTGTGCCGCTGGCATAAAAAGAACGATAGATTGCGATCTTAGCTAGGCCAAAGGGAGGGCTAACGTGATGTTCTTAACAGTTAAATCTGATAGCTGCTGTGGACGGCAACCCTAGTCAGAAATCTTGAGCCAACCTCGACGGACGGCGTGGAAGATACGGTTTAAGACGTCTTGATCCTCGGAACTCAGGCTGTTGCTCAAGACAACAGACTTGAGCGTTTGGCGCTCAGCGCGGGTCAGATGGCCAAGATTCCAAACCCGGGCAAACATTTCGTCGAGGGGAATGGGCTGGCTAAAGGTCTGGGTCGTCATCATCAGAAGGAGTTACCTTAGTTCGATAATCTTAGTATTACCTTTATATTTGAGTTTTACAGC
>SMDP01000455.1 GCA_012911965.1 Geitlerinema sp. P-1104 | reverse complement strand
CGCGAGGTGGTGGCGACGTTAGGAGAGAGTGAGTCTCAGGTGAAGGCGAACACCGGTGAAACCCCGATTCGTTTAGAGCATTTACCGGGTCATGAAATGGCTCAGTTATCGGTCAATTTGTCAAGTATTTTGGCTCAAGTGCAGTCGGAGATGATTCAGGAATATCCGGGGATTTAGGGGTGTTTGTAACGTCTGGCGGTGAGATTTTAGAGGGTCTTGTGGATCTAGGGTGTGATTTGTGGCATGGGACACAAGATTGTAGGGGCGAAAAATTTTTCGCCCCTACGGCAACGGATGTAATCTGCTATAAATTTTCCTGATAACCTTGAACCCAGAAGACCCATCATCTATGCTACCAGAAGTGGTTATGGTAAATTTCTTATGGTATATGATGCTACTTATCCTAATCGGATACAAAACGCCTAAAAGTGCGGTTCGGCGGTTGCCAAAACCTTTAAAATTTATTTAGCTGAGTAAATCCAGTTAACTCGCTGTCCCCCCGATGGTCAGCATCCATCATGAATTTACAATTACTGCAAGTAACGAATTAGTAGTAAAATTAGAGACAGGGACAGGAAAACAATAAATACTTCAAAAATAAAAACAGGTTTCTCCAAGCTCTCATCTGAACTAGTCACTCCAGAGTGAGAACCAAGAGATTTTTTACGTTTCTTCACGAAAAGAACTGAAACGATCGAGAAAACCAGTACTATTACGGAATCAACAAACATAAGACAGAATTTTACGTTCTAATGTACAACCATTTCTTTAGTAGAGCATTCGACGTCAAGGTTATTACAGTAATAATTTTTAACAGCCCTCCCAGCCCTATAGCCTAGTTTTTTTCCAGTAAAGTATCCGTCTTCCAATATACTAGGGTCATACTCCTCAAACATAGGGATATCAATGCCGTTAGTTGGACTATGCTTAGGATTGTTCCTGTACTTCAAAGGTGGCTTCTCGGAAGGACTAGTTAGTGACTTTTTTGCTTCAGGTCGCCAAAAAGCCGCTAAACCATTAGAGTGACGTATGGTGGCTGCCTGCGCTGAACTACCTTTCAAAACTATTGGCAAAAACATTAGAGCAAAACAAAACAGTAGTATTAATCTGCGTGTCATTTATTCCTTGGACTTTGGGTCAAGTTGGCTTAGCTGAATAATCCACTCATAAAACCGACAGAACCACCAAGCAGAAAGGCAGCCAGCCATAAAGCTGATAAACTTATGAACGCAACTGCCACAGCCACCATGTAATCTCGCATAAATCAAACTCTTGAGAAAGGACTACTTCGAAATTGTCTATGTACCAACTTTTATTTACAAACAAGCCTTGCGGAAGATTCAGGATAACTGCAATATCCATAGCCAAGCTTGAGGTAATTTTAACTTGTCTCACAGAGTAGTGTCAAGGGCTTGCGATCTAACTCAGCAATTCTCATAATCAACACTCCGGGGAACCCTTGGCGGAAACGGTTCCGGGAACCCATTATTATGACCCCCTATCTGTTGGCATATTTTTGGCAAATTGTCAAGCCCCTACCATTGCTTTATCCTATCTGACGGATTCCCTGAATCAGCAATTAGGGGAATTGGCGTTGGGGAATTTGCTGCATCTAGCGGTGATGATTGACGCCAAACCTCGACAAATTCCGGGATTGTTGGATCAGTTGCGGGTGGGGAGGTTACCGGAAATCCAGGAGGAGGATGTCGCCGCTTCGCCGTTGGATTGGACTTGGGTGGAGGCGTTTTATCAGGGGTTGGGCTATGCTCAGGTGGAGCGACTGTCGGGTGATGTGATGCGGGTGCGTTGTACTGGGGGAACCGCTGGGGA
>SMDP01000454.1 GCA_012911965.1 Geitlerinema sp. P-1104 | reverse complement strand
ACTTGAACTGTAGCCATTGAAATACCATTTAAATCAACATCATCCACGAATCAGGAATCAGACTCGATGAGCCGATCCCGATTTACTTAGCCTTCTACCGCGCGAGCCGTCGCGGGCAACTCTAGGGAGTCATCCTCTTGACTGGGAGTTTTCACCCCAGACTCTTGAACCCGTAACACCAACAGGGCCGCAATTAACATGGCAATTCCGCCACTAACGAGGGCTAACATACGGTTTTCATTAAACCAATACCGCATCACCCAGCCAAATCCCAGGGATGCAAGAATCTCAGGTAAGACGATAAAGGCATTGAAAATACCCATATAGACCCCTGTGCGCTCATCGGGGAGAGACCCTACCAAGATGGCATACGGCATTGCCAACAGGCTAGACCAAGCAATGCCTAAGCCTACCATCGACAGCAAAATTAGATAGGGATTTTCAATAAACCACAAACTAATCAAGCCAATGCCACCACAGATTAAACAGAGGCAATGGGTTACTTGACGGCTCGTAAAACGCGATAACTTTGGTAGAATAAAGGAAAAGACTAAACAGACGGCATTATACGCGGCAATGCAAATTCCCGCCCATTCAATTCCTTCTGAATAAAGTTCGGAACTTTCACTAACTGCGCCAAACACATTGCGAGCAACGGCTGGAGGAAAATATAGGAAAACACAGTACATTCCTAGCCAAGAAAACGATTGCACCCAAGCCAGTTGGCGCATGGTTTGCGGCATTTCCAGGATAGCAGACCAAATTTCACTGAACCCCGCCCCAAAACCACTTTGTTCTTCCTGTTGTTTTTCAAAGGCTTCTAGGTCTTCTGGGGGATATTCTTCGGTACTTAAAACCGTCCATAAGACCGTTCCCAAAAAGGCAGCCGCTCCCACATAAAAGGAGATTTCAATGGTTGGGGGAATGGAATGCTCGCCTCCAGTATTGGTTATCCCCAGGAGGTGATTGAGCAGCCAAGGAAAGGCCGCCGCTAGCACCGAACCCGCACCAATAAAAAAGCTTTGCATGGCAAAGCCTTGAGTCCGTCGTTCCGCTGGGAGTAAGTCCCCGACAAAGGCACGAAACGGCTCCATACTGATGTTATTGGAGGTATCTAAAATCCATAAGCCTCCTGCCGCCATCCAGAGGCTGGAGGAATGGGGCATAAACACCAGAGCGGTGGAACTGAGTATGGCACCGAAGAGGAAATAGGGCCGTCGGCGACCCAGAGGCCCCCAGGTGTTGTCACTCATATGACCTACCATGGGTTGGACAATCAAGCCCGTTAGGGGAGCTGCGAGCCACAAGATGGGGATTTCGTCAGCTTGTGCGCCGAGATGCTCGAATATGGCGCTCATATTCGTCATTTGCAGTGCCCAGCCAAATTGAATGCCGAAAAATCCTACACTCATATTGATGATTTGCAGGAAATTCAGCCTTTTTTTAGGGCGATCGCTCATAGAGTATTCTTAAGTCTTAACGTCAACAGAGGCAGCAATGGGGCGTTCAGCCTCTAGTTTCATGGTATCAGACCTCTCTGAAGCTGCGACGACTCAATGGATGAGTGACTACATTAGTGCCGTCGACTCAGACAGCGATCGCAGGTTCCACAAGGCTTAGCAGTACTGCCAAACCCGAAGGCTTCTAAAATAACCTGCCAACGACAGCGGCGATCGCGCAAATAGGCCTGCATCTGTTGACTGGCTTGATGATTCGTCTGATTTCGCCGAGGTTTGGTGGTGTGAATCTGGTAATGAAAGGGATCGAGCCAAGTTAACTGGCCGCTGCTGTGCAGCAAAGACAGGGCGATCGCCGCCTGGGGCGATTGACTCAA
>SMDP01000453.1 GCA_012911965.1 Geitlerinema sp. P-1104 | reverse complement strand
GGGGCCATTCTGGCGGCGATCGCCATTATTGGCTTTAGTTCCTTCGTCGTCATCTCTCCCGGCCAAGCGGGAGTCATCAGCATTCTCGGGAAAGCCCGAGATGGAGCCTTACTAGAGGGGATTCACTTCAAACCCCCCCTGGTGTCTGTGGTTGACATCTATGATGTCACCGTTCAGAAGTTTGAAGTTCCCGCCCAAAGTTCGACTAAGGACCTTCAGGATTTGACGGGACGCTTTGCCATTAACTTCCGTCTCGATCCAACTCGGGTGGTGGAAATTCGCCGCACCCAGGGGACGTTACAGAATATCGTCAGCAAAGTGATTGCCCCGCAAACCCAAGAATCCTTCAAAGTCGCTGCCGCCCGACGTACTGCTGAGGAAAGTATCACCAAACGGACGGAGTTAAAATACGATTTTGACATCGCCCTACAAGAACGCCTAGAAAAATATGGGGTGATTGTTCTTGATACCAGTGTGGTGGATTTGAACTTCTCTAAAGAGTTCGCCAAAGCGGTTGAGGAGAAACAAATTGCTGAACAGCGCGCTCGCCGAGCGGTTTATGTCGCTCAAGAAGCTGAACAGGAAGCTCAAGCAGAAATTAACCGCGCTCGCGGTAAAGCTGAAGCTCAGAAACTCCTCGCTGAAACCCTTAAATCCCAGGGTGGACGTTTGGTTCTCCAAAAAGAAGCCATCCAAGCCTGGCGCGAGGGAGGCGCACAAATGCCGAAAGTATTAGTGCTTGGCGATGACTCGCCTGCGGTTCCTTTCTTGTTCAACCTGCGAGACATCGAACCAGAAGCCTTAGCGAGTCCCTAACGACCTCGGTTCAAGGTAGGTTAATTGGGTTTTCAGTTGCCCAGAATACCAGAGGGTAGGGGCGAAAAATCGCCCCTACGACAAGGGTTTTGATTTACGTTATTTTTTAGAAATAGTCAATTGATTTACTCAAAATTAGGGTATTTGGTTGATGATTATTTTTTGTTTTTTTCGGGTTGATCATTATGTTTGAATTAAGCAGCTTTGAGTGGATTCGCCTGCATCCTTGGCTGTTTGCCATTATCTTAAATACAATTTTGTGGCTGTTCGCCGCCCTGCTCCCTAAAAAACTGCTGACCCCCGCTGGTTATGTTCACGCTTGGATTTTGGGGGTTTTAGTTTGGGGCTGTCTGGGTTGGCAAGGCTATACCATTGTCATGTTTTATTTCTTATTTGGTTCAACGGTGACGCGGATTGGTAAAGCGCAAAAGGAAGCGGCGGGAATTGCCGAGAAGCGCGATGGAGCCAGGGGACCCGAGAATGTTTGGGGATCGGCGTTAACGGGGACTTTGTGTGCGATCGCCCTGGCGGGATATGCCCAACTGCAAGGGGTTCCCACCCATCCCCTGCCCGCCGTTCCTCCTTTGCTGATTATCTTGCTACAACTCGGCTATGTAGCCAGCTTCGCCACCAAACTGGCCGATACCACTGCTAGCGAAGTGGGGAAAGCCTACGGGAAACGGACGTTTTTGATTACCAGCTTGCAGCCTGTGCCGGCGGGAACCGAGGGGGCGGTGAGTTTGGAGGGAACCCTCGCGGGACTGGTGGGAGCGGTGGCGATCGCCCTGCTAGGCTACGGATTAGAGATGATTGACAGCATCGGGATGCTCTGGTGCATCCTGGCCGCCTTCATCGCCACGAATATTGAAAGTCTAATTGGGGCCACCCTCCAGGAGCAATTAGATTGGATGACGAATGAAGTGGTGAATTTCATCAATACGGCCATTGGGGCGATTCTAGCCATTCTCCTCGGCTGGGGTTGGGCCTGGCTGTTGATTATGAATGGGTAGGGAATAGGGAACAGGGAA
>SMDP01000452.1 GCA_012911965.1 Geitlerinema sp. P-1104 | reverse complement strand
GGCCGGCGGTTGTACCTCTAGGCCACAGCCGACACCACAATAGGGGCAAAGGGTTTTCGTCGGCGTTGTCATGATCTTATCCTCCAATTCGCAATTCACAATCCCAGAAATAACCCCGTGGCCCTGTTATAGATTGCCCTGTCACAGAGATTCCTCGGAACCTGATTCATAGCTTAGGGGGGCGATCGCCGGTTCCATAACTTGCTCCTCCCCCTCATGGAACTCAGCAAAAGAGCCGTGAGGTTCCCGGAGGAAGAAGCCACAGAGGAAGGCAACAACCATCGAGCAAACCCCTAAGGTTTGAAAGAAGATCAGATTTCCCGTTGCCCCTTCCGGCAACAAACTATAGAGCGTCAGATAGGCCACCGCTCCCACATTGCCATAGGCGCCAACGTTGCCGGCAATCTGCCCCGTCACCCGTCGTTTAATCAGAGGCACAATGGCATAGGTGGAGCCTTCTCCAGCTTGAACGAAGAAGGAACAGGCCATGGTTAGGAGAATCGCCCCAGGCAGCCACCAGCCCTCAGACACGGTTCCCAGAAAGAAGTAACCAATCCCCATGGCAGCGGTTAAAACCGTCATCGTCCATTTACGACTGCCGAGGGAGTCAGAGATTAAACCACCTCCCGGACGAGACATCAGGTTCATGAAGGCATAACTGGCGGCAATCATCCCCGCCTGAGCCGGATTAAGACCAAAGGTTAACTCAAAGAATGCTGGCAACATGGAGACCACTGCCAGTTCTGAGCCAAAGTTAACCACATAGGTCAGTTCCAGGATGGCCACTTGATTGAATTTATAGCGATCGTCGGGGGGATAGTATTTTTTACCTTGCAGCAAGTCGGCGTTGGTACTCCAGCAGCCATAGGCCTGAAACAGATACAACCCAACTAAGGCGGCCCAAACCATTAGCAGTCCGGTTTCATTGAGAAAGCCAACCTTACTTAAACGCCAAGCTAAGACCGCAAGAATGCCCACCAACGGGATATTCATCAGCATCAGGAAGACAAAATCTTTGCGGCTGGTGACTTCTAAGCCTCCGTTGCGGCTGGGTCGTCGATATTCTTTGCCAGGGGGAGTGTCTTGAACATTGAAGAAGTAAATCACACCATAGATGGCAGCCGCAATTCCCGTTAGGGCAATGGCGAGACGCCAGTTGAGGTCGCCTCCAGCAAAAACCGAGAGTCCTAGGGCCAGAGAGGGTAGGGTAAAGGCGGCGGCGGCTGAACCAAAGTTGCCCCAACCTCCATAAATGCCCTCAGCGATGCCAATTTCTTTGGGGGGAAACCATTCTGCCACCATGCGGATGCCGATGACAAAGCCCGCGCCGACAATGCTGAGCATCAAGCGGCTAATGACTAGGGTATTGAAGTCTTGAGCTAGGGCAAAGGTCAGGCAGGGAATGGCGGCATAAATCAGCAGCATCGAGTAGGTAAGACGAGGCCCGAAGCGATCGAGCAACATCCCGATGAGAATTCGCGCGGGTACGGTGAGGGCAACGTTACAAATCCCGAGGGTCCGAATTTGTCCGGTGGTTAGCCCAAAGTCCTGTTGAATAGTGGTGGCGAAGGGGGCAAAGTTAAACCAGACGACAAAGGACAGGAAAAAGGCAAACCAGGTTAGATGAAGAATGCGGGTGCGACCGCTAAAGGAGAAGATTTTACTTAACATCAGACAAACTATCCAAAGGATTTAGAGCATCGGTAGGGGGATGGTGTGCGGAAGACGCCCTTAGCTGCGCGGGGTGGCACCAAATTTTTCCAGGAGTAGGTCTCGTAAGACGGGTTTGAGATCGTCGCAGGGAATGGATTTAATGACTCGTTCCCCGAGTTGGGCATCTTTGCC
>SMDP01000451.1 GCA_012911965.1 Geitlerinema sp. P-1104 | reverse complement strand
ATTTTGTCAGCAAGGGGACATACAGCAGGGCTAAAATCATTGTAGCGGAGGCTCCAAGTTCCCTCACTTTTCCCCAAACCCCCCTAATTGCCCTCATCGAATTATCCATTGAGCCTTATTCAGCCCTTGTCGTCATCTCAATGAGTCAAAACTCCCAATCTCAAGCCCCCACATCAGACTTAAACGGGAAAGGACAGGAATCCATCTCTGCTCCCCTAGCCTCGGGTGGCCTTAACGACACCTCATCTCCCTCAGAGGTAACTCCCCAGACTCAGTCTGCCACCCTAGCCTACCTAAAACGCTATCCCAGTTTCATTATCATCACCGCCATTCTCCTAACCATTGTTGGTTTAGCGGTCGATAGTGTCTGGTTAGCCCTGACGGGGTTATTAGTAACCCTGGTGGTGTCCCTAATTCTGATTCTGCCGAGTTGGTCTAATGTCTGGCAACAGGTGATTCCTGATCCTTGGCGGAAATTAGTCGTAGCCACCCTAGGCCTGCTCGCCTCTGCCACCGGCTTATTGGTGTTGAGTACCTCCAACCAGCAAGGAACTCGCGCCATTCGCATTAACTGGGATGCGGTGGGAGCCTTAGGGGAGATTGTCGGGGCATTGGGGCAAATTGCCATTGCCATTTTGGCCGTTTATGTGGCGTGGCAACAATACGTCATTTCCCGAGATTTAACCATTCAACAGAACCGAATTACCCAGCAACAAACCATTGATGCCTATTTTCAGGGAATTTCTGATCTCACCATTAACGACGAAGGCTTATTAGAAGACTGGCCCCAGGAACGGGCGATCGCCGATGGACGAACCGCCGCCATTCTCAGTAGCGTCGATGCGTCAGGGAAAGCCAAAATCCTGCGCTTTTTATCTCAATCGCGCCTGCTGACCCCCCTACAACGCGATCGCCGTCTGGGGCGGCCCATGCTAGATGGGGCAGGAGGCTACTCCGAAGATCGCCGCTACGGAACCCGCGTCATTGATCTCGGCGTCATGTTAGCCGCGACGGATTTATGCAAAACCGATTTACGCTGGACTGATCTCAGTGATGCCAACTTAGTACGAACCAATCTCAGCGGCTGTGATTTAGTCATGGCCAACATGAGTCGTGCCATTCTCTATGAAGCCAGTCTGGCCGGTGCCGATCTCAAAGGAACCCGCCTTTTTTACGGGAAAGCCGAAACCGCCACCCCCCGCACCCGCCATGATGTCCCCAACTATGAAACGGGAGAATACACCGGCACAGTCGTCGAAAATGCCGATTTCACCAATGTGCAGCGATTATCCGAGACACAACGCTATTATTGCTGTGCTTGGTGTGGGGAAAACTCCCGTCAAACCATTCCCGGCGGTTGTGAGGGGATTCCCAATAAACTGGGCCGCTAACCGCCGTTGGGCCATCTCCCTCAGCTCATCAGCCATGTCCCCTCAGGGCGATCGCCCAACAACTTTGCTATCCTGTTAACCGTTCTTGGATTCTCCGAAGTTATGTCCGATGCCATTCGTCTCGAAGATGCCGTTGAGTTTGCCGAAAACCCAGAACCCCGCTGTCCCTGTATTCTCCTGCTGGACACCTCAGGCTCAATGTCAGGGTTACCCATTGACGCGCTCAACGAAGGCTTAGAAACCTTCCGAGACGAACTAAACAAGGATGATTTGGCTCGTAAGCGGGTTGAGGTCGCCGTTGTCTCCTTTGATTCAAAAGTCAAAGTGGTTTTAGACTTTGTGACCGCCGATCGCTTCGAGGCCCCCGTGTTAGCCGCCCAAGGCCTAACCAGCATGGGAACCGGGTTACAAAAAGCCCTCGAACTCCTCGACGAGCGCAAACGCCAATATCGAGATAATGGC
>SMDP01000450.1 GCA_012911965.1 Geitlerinema sp. P-1104 | reverse complement strand
ATTTTGTCAGCAAGGGGACATACAGCAGGGCTAAAATCATTGTAGCGGAGGCTCCAAGTTCCCTCACTTTTCCCCAACCCCCCCCAATTGCCCTGATCGAATCATCCATTGAGCCTTATTCAGCCCTTGTCGTTAGCTAAATGAGTCAAAACCCCCAATCTCAAGCCCCCACATCAGACGTAAACGGGAAAGGCCAGGAATCCATCTCTGCCCCCCCAGCCCCGGCCAGCCTAAATACAGCGTCATCTGCTTCAGAGGTTGCCCCCCAGACTCGTTCGGCCACCCTGGCCTACCTAAAACGCTACCCCAGTTTCATCATTATCACCGCCATTCTCCTCACCATTGTGGGCTTGGCCGTCGACAGTGTCTGGTTAGCGTTAACGGGGTTATTAGTCACCTTGGTGGTGTCCTTAATTCTAATTCTGCCAAGTTGGTCCAATGTCTGGCAACAGGTGATTCCTGATCCCTGGCGCAAGTTAGTGGTGGCGACGCTGGGCCTACTGGCTTCTGCCACGGGCCTCTTAGTGCTGAGTACCTCCAACCAGCAAGGAACCCGGGCCATTCGCATTAACTGGGATGCTGTGGGAGCCTTAGGGGAGATTGTTGGGGCGTTGGGGCAAATTGCCATTGCCATTTTGGCGGTGTATGTAGCCTGGCAACAATATGTGATTTCCCGAGACTTAACCATTCAACAGAACCGTATTACCCAGCAACAAACCATTGATGCCTATTTTCAGGGAATCTCGGATCTCACCATTAACGACGAAGGCTTATTAGAAGACTGGCCCCAGGAACGGGCCATCGCCGATGGACGAACCGCCGCCATTCTCAGTAGCGTCGATGCGTCAGGGAAAGCCAAAATCCTGCGCTTTTTGTCTCAATCGCGGCTACTCACCCCACTCCAGCGCGATCGCCGTCTTGGGCGGCCCATGCTAGATGGGGCAGGAGGCTACTCCGAAGATCGCCGCTACGGAACCCGCGTCATCGATCTTGGCGTCATGTTAGCCGCCACAGATTTAGCCAAAACCGATTTACGCTGGACAGATCTCAGTGATGCCAACTTAGTGCGAACCAATCTCAGCGACTGTGATTTAGTCATGGCCAACATGAGTCGCGCCATTCTCTATGAAGCCAATCTCACCAATGCTGATCTCAAAGGAACCCGCTTTTTCTACGGGAAACCCGAAACCGCCACCCCCCGCACCCGCCATGATGTCCCCAACTATGAAACAGGGGAATATACCGGCACCGTCGTCGAAGATGCGAATTTCACCAATGTGCAGCGATTATCCGAGGCACAACGCTATTATTGCTGTGCTTGGTGTGGGGAAAACGCCCGTCAAACCATTCCCGGCGGTTGCGAGGGAGTTCCCAATAAACTGGGCCGCTAGCTGCCATTGGGCCCCTTTGTGACTGAGATTGGGGCTGTCCCCATCAGGGCGATCGCCCAACAACTTTGCTATCCTGTTAACCGTTCTTGGATCCTCCGAAGTTATGTCCGATGCCATTCGTCTCGAAGATGCTGTTGAGTTTGCCGAAAACCCAGAACCCCGTTGTCCCTGTATTCTCCTGCTGGACACCTCAGGTTCAATGTCAGGCCTACCCATTGACGCGCTCAACGAAGGCTTAGAAACCTTCCGAGATGAACTCAACAAGGATGATTTGGCCCGTAAACGAGTTGAGGTTGCCGTGGTCTCTTTCGATTCCAAAGTCAAAGTCGTGTTAGACTTCGTCACCGCCGATCGCTTCGAGGCCCCCGTGTTAGCGGCCCAAGGTTTAACCAGCATGGGAACCGGGTTACAAAAAGCCCTCGAACTCCTCGACGAGCGCAAACGCCAATATCGAGATAATGGC
>SMDP01000045.1:15639-24048 GCA_012911965.1 Geitlerinema sp. P-1104 | reverse complement strand
CCACAAGGGCGTGCCCCTACGTGGTTCCCCCTCCCCCCTCTTTCCCCATGACCAAAATCCTCGCTTTCGCCGGAAGTTCTCGCACCGGTTCCTTTCACAAAGCCCTCGTTAAAATTGCCGCCCAAGGCGCGGAAGCCGCCGGGGCCGACGTAACCGTTATTGACTTAGGGGACTATCCCATGCCCCTCTATAACCAGGACTTAGAAGCCAAAGAAGGATTTTCTGACAGCGTTTTAGCCTTCAAAAAACTCCTCAAATCCCATCAAGGGCTTCTCATTGCCTCCCCAGAATATAACAGTTCCATCACCCCACTGTTGAAAAACGCCATTGACTGGGCCTCCCGCCCAGAAGAAGGAGAACCCCCCTTATCCCTAACCTGTTTCCGGGGGAAAGTTGCCGCCTTGATGGCCACATCTCCTGGAGGAATGGGAGGGTTACGAGGCTTAGTTCATGTGCGGGATATCTTGCAAAACATTGGGGTAACCGTCATCCCCCAACAAAAAACTATTTCTGGGGCTTATCAAGCCTTTGACGAACAAGGACATCTCACAGACTCTGAGCAAGATACCGCCGTTCGGGAGTTAGGAAAAGCTCTAGCAGCCGTGACCCAAAAGCTGCATGGCTAGAAGCTGAAACGTTCAATCAGACTCACTATGGGAGATAGGAATCGTGATAATAAACTCCGTTCCTTCTCCTAAGGTAGAACGACAATCTAACGTGCCTTTATGTCTCTCCACGATAATCTGATAACTAATCGATAGCCCCAGTCCAGTTCCTTTGCCAACCGGTTTTGTGGTAAAGAAAGGCTTAAAAATCTGCTGACGAACCGACTCAGGAACCCCCAACGCATTATCACTAATCCGAATCGTGACCGTCTTATCAGCATTACAGAGGGTCGTTAGAGTAAGACGGCTCGGTTCTGCCTCCACCTCCTGATAACTGCGATGGGTATCTCGCTCCTCCAGGGCATCAATAGCATTACTGACAATGTTCATGAAGACCTGATTCATTTGCCCCGTGAAACATTCAACCTTGGGTAAGTCGTCATAGACCTTATCAATAACAATCTCAGGGCGGCTGGGTTTGGCTTTGATGCGGTTTTGGAGAATAACTAGGGTGCTATCGAGTCCTTCATGGAGATTGGAACGTTTCATCTCCACCTCATCCAAGCGGGAGAAGTTACGCAGAGAACTGACAATTTCCTTAACCCGATTTGCCCCCACTGTCATCGAACTGAGCAACTGGGGTAAGTCGTCCAGTAAAAACTCAAGATCGATGGAATCCGCCTCTTCGGAAATGTCGGGGTGGGGGTCGCTATAATGGGTTTGATAGAGGTCCAGTAAACCCAGAATATCCTCGGTGTATTCCTTGGCGTGAACTAAGTTGCCGTAGATAAAGTTAACTGGGTTATTAATCTCATGGGCAATCCCGGCAACTAATTGCCCTAAACTTGACATCTTCTCCGTTTGCACCAGTTGCAGTTGAGTTTGTCGGAGTTCGTCGAGGGTATCAGAGAGGGTTTGTGAGAGTTGTTCCAACTCCGAGTCATCGGGGTTGGCCTGGGCGGGGGAAGTTGTGGTGCTAGCTAAAACTCGCCCGATGCCGTAAAAATATTGACCGTCCCCAAGGACAACCAATGTCCATTGACACCAGCGATAGGAGCCATCCTGGTGACGATAGCGATTTTTGAAGCAGACATGAGCGTTGGGGGTCAGGTCATGAAACGCCGTCTGAGTGGAGTTCATCTCTTCGGGATGAACGTAGTCTAGGGATTTCTGATAACGGAGGTTTTCTGGGTCATACCCGAGATGGTCGTGCCAGGCGGGGTTCACCTGTTGTAGGATGCCCTGTTGGTCAACGAGGCAATGGAGATCGGGGCTGTTGTCAAAGACCGTCTGCCAGCTTTGGGCCAGTGCCTCACGGTGATCGAGCAGTTGCGTTTCTACAATGACACCGTTGACCTCTCCTTGTTCGTTGTGCCAGGGGGAGAGTTTTTCTTTGAGCCAACGGCGATCGCCATTCTCTAACTTGAGACGATATGGCGGACAGAGGCTGGGCAGGCCATCAAGACAGCGGCGATAGGCTGCAAGCCAAGATGGGGGTGCATGGGGAACCAACTCAGCATAAGCTTGGCCCGCCTTAGGAGTAACCCCAAAGAGATCTTGCCAAGGTTGCGTCCAGAGGACAGACTTGAGATCTCGGTTGAATAGGGCGATCGCCGTCCCAGATTGTTCTAGGACTTGGCGCAAGAGAGTTAAATTGAAGTCGTTGGAATGCTCCACGCCTTCGTGCCTACCTATGTAAAGTTCTACGATGGGGAGTCCAGACGGCCAGAATTGGCAAATCCCGAAGAATCTCGGCCCGAGGGGCCAATCCCCTTCGTCATGGTAGCAAAGCTTGGCGGGAAAGTCTGCCAATTACCAGCCCACTGCCCGACGAGCCAACAAGATTGCCCCTGAAACGGCATCATCACGGGGCTGAACCACCTCGATTTGAGGACAATGGCGGGCCAGTTGCTGCTGAAACCGTTGTCTAAGTTTCCCCTGACTTTGCCAGGTTCCCCCCAGGGTGACTAATTCAACTCCAGAGTGGTCAGGAAATAACTGCCGATAGACCGCGTGACTGGCGATCGCCAACTCCGCCGCCGCCTCATCGAGAATTTGATTGGCCACCCCATCCCCGAAACAGGCCACGCGATCCACCAGCGGGGCCAACCTAGCCACATCCCTCGCCATCCAGTCAGGTTGATAGACACGCTCCACCAAATCTTGAATCTGCTCTAAGCCGAAGTAGTCGCAGAACGCCTCCGTAAGTTGGGTTTGGGGCGATCGCCCATCAGCCGCTCGAACCACCGCCTTTAATCCCTGACGGCCAATGTCATAGGCGCTCCCTTCATCCCCCAGGAGATAGCCCCAACCACTGGCCCGGGCCACCGCTCCTTGGGAATTACGGCCATAGGCGATCGCCCCCGTTCCAGCAATGGTCGCCAGGCCCACCTCCTGGCCGAGTCCCCCCACGAGGGCAATTTCGCAATCAGGACAGATGCGCACCCCCTGGGGATGTAAATTCCAGGTTAGAGGAAGGCGGCTATCCTGTTGTAACAGTTGTACCCAATCATGAACCACCTGCTCATCCCGAGGCCGACCGACGCCGGCTAAGCCTAAAGTAATAGCGCGGATGATCACCGCCTGGTTCGCCGTGGCAGCAGCGATGGCTGAAAGAATGGCATGATAGGCCGCCTCACCCCCGACGGCGTGATAATTGGAGGCGGGGGCTTCACCCTGTCCTAATACTGTTCCTTGGGCGTTAACGAGTCGGCAGCGGGTTTGACTGCCACCCCCGTCAAGACCTAAGACCGTTGGGGTCATAGAAGAAAAGGGAGAGAACAACCTAGAATATGGAACGTCATCATACCACCAGGAGAGAACCCAGATTGATTACCCTTGGCGTGAACATCGACCATATTGCCACCATTCGACAGGCCCGGCGCACCACAGAACCGGACCCCGTGGCGGCGGCTGTTTTGGCAGAGTTAGGGGGAGCCGATGGCATTACCGCTCACCTGCGAGAAGATCGTCGCCATATTCAGGATCGCGATGTCTATTTGCTGCGACAAACCGTTAGTACCCATTTGAACTTAGAGATGGCGGCCACCGAGGAGATGGTGACCATCGCCCTGGATCTCAAACCCGATTATGTCACCCTGGTTCCTGAGAAACGAGAGGAGGTCACCACCGAGGGAGGATTAGATGTCGATGGGAGTTGCGATCGCCTCACCGCTGTCGTCGGACGGCTTCAGGAGGCGGGGATTCCCGTGAGCTTGTTTATTGACGCCGAAGCCAAGCAAATTCAAGCCTCGGCGGCGACTCAGGCTCAGTTTATTGAACTCCATACCGGCCGCTATGCCGAAGCCACCACGGAGATTGAGCGACATCAACAATTGGAGGTGTTGCGAGACGGCTGTGCCATCGCCCGTGAGTCTGGCTTGCGGGTGAATGCGGGCCATGGCTTAACCTATCTTAATGTCTATCCCGTCGCCTGTATTGAGGGGATGGAAGAACTCAATATCGGCCATACGATTATTGCCCGCGCGGCCTTGGTGGGCATCGAACGAGCCGTGCGGGAAATGAAACAGGCTTTTCGTCGCGAACTGTAACACTTGATTTCCCTAAAGTGTTGCACGGCGGTATGATTTGATACTGCAACTGCCGTACTATCGTCTCTGAAGACTCCTTTCGACTGACCATGACAACTTACTACTACGTCGCCGCCAGCCAGAAATTCCTCTTGGAAGAAGAACCTCTCGATGAGGTGCTTCAAGAACGGGTGCGGAATTACCAGGAACGAGAAAAAGAAATTGATTTCTGGCTCGTGAAACAGCCCGCTTTTCTGGAGGCTCCAGAACTCGCCGAAGCCAAGGCGAAATGTCCACAACCCTCTGTTGCCATTATTTCTACCGATCCCCAGTTCATTACCTGGCTGAAACTACGGTTAGAATATGTGCTAACGGGTCAGTTTGAGGCCCCCTCCGAGAGCATCCCCGACCCCCTCGCCTCCCTGGCTCAAGCCTAGGCTTACCTGGGGATGCTATAGCATAATAATCGCTATTTGTCAACCCCATTTCGGTCAACAGCCCATGCGTTTTCCTCAGCCCCTCATCTCGGTCATGTCTGTTGCGATCGCCCTCAGTGGTCTGGGAGCGATTGGGCGAATGCCAAAAGCCATGGCCCAATTGCCGGCCTGTGCCCCCCCTCGGGCTGGGGAATTTCTGGTCTTGGTGCTACCTCAAAGCAATCAGGACTTAGGGGCGATCGGCGATCGCCTCCCCAGTCGGGTGGACGCTCAAGCCTGCACCTACCTCGATGAAGTGGTGTTACGGATTCACGGCCTGGAGGGGCAAGAGGATGCCTCCATCCTAGCGCGACAGATTACCGAAGAATTGGGCCTAAACGCCTTTGTCACCCGCCCCCCCACTAATACAGGGACTAACACAGAGACTCAAACCGCAACTGGGAGCAGTTCCCCCGCCCCCACCTCATCGAGTTCCCTAAACCTGCCCCGAGTGCAAGTCATTGAAGCGCGGCCCGCCGGGGGGCGTTCCCCGAGCCGCTCCCAAGAACAGACGCAACCCCAACAGGAGCCATCTCGGGGGCAATCTCAGGACAGCCGTCGGGAGCGAAGTCGCTCCTCCCGTCGCAGCGATGAGGATAGCCAGGAACGGGATTTAGACATCAGTTTGGGGGAATTACCCCCCGCCAACCTCCCCGATGGCAGTTTTGACGTTCCCAGCCCCGACACCGATCCTGACGACTTACCCGTCTATATCCCCGTCGAGGAAGGCGATCGCCCTCTCGCGAGTCCGCCTCAAAGCCAACCTCAAGCCATGCCAGAGGTGGCGATCACCTCCCCACCGGGACGCAACCGGGGCTACAATCCCCAACCCTTAGAGGCGGGTTATGCCATTCTCGTCGATTACTTCAATCAGCCCCAGGTGGCCCGTGACCTCCAACAGGCCACCAATCGCAGCGTTGGCTTAGTCTCCTATGGGCAACGTCCCTATTTATTAGTGGGCTACAGTCGCGATGAAACCGAAGCCAACGCCCTGTTACAACGCCTCAGTGAGCAAGGATTTTGGACCATGGTGGTGGACAGTCAACGGGTGATGGTCCTCACCCCCCAAGTTAGCCTCAATTAGCTCCCCCAGTCAGAAGTGCCGCCGGGCTAGACCGATAGAATCGTCAAACCAACCAGGACAGGAGCAACCCAACCCAGCGGCTCATTTCCCGAGACTCCCGAAGCCCCATGTCCTGAATCTTTTGCCAACCCCCATCTTCTAGGGGGTTGTCCTCACTTTTTTAACACCCATAGTTTTTTCTTGCGGACAAACCCCAGTCTTTTGAGCCATCTGGAGATGGTTCTAGGACTAATATCGTCGGGCCACAGCTGAGCCATTTGCTCTTGAGTTTTATCAGGATGTTGGAGAACAAAAGCCCGAAATCTGTCAATATCCTTGATTTTATGACTATGGCCCGGAGGGCGATACTCTCGGGGGCGGAAATCTCCTGTTTCAGCTTTGCGCTTGAGCCATAAATGAATTGTGTTACGGCTAATACCAAACACTTGACTGGCCTCACTCTTCTTCATACCATCAAGTTCAATGGCCTTGATGACTTTCTGACGTAAATCATAGCTATAACTGTTAGACATGGTGACGAGCTTCCCTGACACAACCTGGTTTTCTTGACAAATAGTCCCATCCCCAACCAGGATAACTCATGTCCTAGTTTTTGTGACAGTTTGCCTCGCCAGCTTCAGCGTTAACCCAGCCACATCAAGGGAACCCGTCTTAACCTCTGGCCACCCAGAGAAACAGACGCGCTAGGATAGAAGGCGGCTCATTTAAGTCCCCCGTCTCTGCCAGTTGCCCCAACCCTGTTATTCATTTGCGTTTTCATGGCTTCTGACCCCTCCCTTCCCACTGACTTCATTTTCGAACCGAACTCCAGCGATGACATCACCACGTCAGAGGTGCAGCAGGACCTGGACTCGATCGACTCGTCCGAAGACACCCCTCAACCGGCTGGGTTGAACCTTCATCAGCAGGTTCGTCTCAAGAGTGAGGCGGGGCAAGTTCTCCTCCTGCTCCCCCCCCAGTCCGAAACCGCTGGCGAACTGACTTGGCAGGAACTCTGGCAACAACTCAAACATCGCCTCAATGCCGGCGATCGCTTCTGGCAACCCCAAACCCCAGTGAGGCTGCAAGCCGACGATCGCCTCCTCGACAGTCGCCAACTGCAAGAACTCGACGAAGCCTTGCAAGAAGCCCAACTCAGACTACAACGGGTCTCCACCTATCGCCGTCAAACCGCCGTCGCTGCGGCAACTGCCGGCTATTCCGTCGAACAACCCTCTCGGGACGAAAGTTTGCAAAACCAGCTTGCCAGCGCCCCCCAAGCCCTCGCTGAACCCCTCTATCTCAACAACACCGTGCGATCCGGCACAGAAATTCGCCATCCCGGAACCGTGGTGCTGGTGGGGGATGTTAACCCTGGCGGGGCAGTGATTGCCGAGGGAGATATTCTCGTCTGGGGGCGCTTGCGGGGTATCGCTCACGCCGGCGCGGCGGGGAATCCCCAATGTCTGATTATGGCCCTACAGATGGACCCGACTCAGATTCGCATTGCCAACGCCGTAGCCCGGGCCCCCTCGGATAAACTCTTGGAGTATTATCCCGAAGTTGCCTATGTGGCCAATCGGGCCATTCGTATCAGTCGGGCGGCGGATTTCAATTTCGCGTCTCGCAGTTAGTCCCGTAACAGACTCATCACTCGCAACAGTTCTCCCACACTCCAAGCTTGGGCAAAACAGCCGCGAGGGGTATGGGGAGGATTGCCGTCAAAAATCTCGCTAATGCTGCCCACCGCACCATCGCGGAGATGGTCAAATACGGGGTCTAAGAAACTGCGGGCCAGGGCCTTGTCCCCATAGATCTTGTAATGGGCCAGGGCAAAGGGGCCTAACAGCCAACTCCAAACCGTTCCCTGATGATAGGCCCCATCCCGCTGCCAGCGATCGCCCCCATACTCCCCACAATACTGAGCATCGCGCGGCGAGAGCGATCGCAAACCATAGGAGGTCAACAACTCCCGGCCCACCACCCCTAACAAGGAACGACCCTGGTCTTGAGTCAACAGGGACTGGGGTAAGGATAGGGCAAAAATCTGATTGGGGCGCAAACTGGCATCATGACCCTGGGGACTATCCAACAGGTCATAACAATAGCCCCCCGCCTCATACCAAAAGCGGCCAAATCCCTGGCGCGTCCGTTGGGCTAAGTGTTGATACTGCCTCTCATCTTTACCCAGGGCTTGGGCCAAGCGCACCATCACCTCCAAGGCGTTGTACCAGAGGGCATTGATCTCAACAGCTTTCCCCTGACGGGGGGTAACCACCCAATCATCAATCTTGGCATCCATCCAAGTTAACTGGACTCCCGCTTCCCCGGCATAGAGCAGACCATCCTCATCCACCCCAATGTTGTAGCGAGTTCCCCGCAGATGCCAATCGATCACCTCTTGTAAGGCGGGGTACAACTCTTCTATCAAATCAATGTCCCCAGTTGCCTCTAAATACGCCTGTACGCCCTGAAAATACCAGAGAATGGCATCTACCGTATTGTAGTCCGGTTCCATGCCGCTATCGGGGAATAAGTTGGGCATCATGCCCTGATCGAAATAGCGGGCAAAGGTGCGTAAGATGGTCTGGGCAATCTCCGGGCGACCGGTAGCCAGGGTTAGCCCCGGTAAACTAATCGCCGTATCGCGTCCCCAATCCCCAAACCAGGGATAGCCGGCCATGATGGTCTGGCCAGAGGTTCCATCACTGAGGGGGCGATCGCAGATAAACTGA
>SMDP01000045.1:0-15273 GCA_012911965.1 Geitlerinema sp. P-1104 | reverse complement strand
CCCATCACACTTCCGCCATGATGGTCGCGGTAGTTGAGAAAGGTCTTGAGGGACAACTGTAGGGGGGTGCTACCGCGACTGAGAGAATAGCGAACATAGGTCGTATTTTTGCCCTGTTCCATCCAGACGCGCTTCGAGAGGCGGGCATCCGCCAGGGCATAATGCCAAACGGGAATTGTCCCCTCTAACTCAAACGCTTCCAAATCGACATAACCCGTCGGAGCAATACTGCCATCGCCCCAACGGTTACATCCCAACTCGAAGCGTTGACCCCCATAGTGGGCCGTCTCATCCAGTTTAACTAGCATTAGCGTCCGTCCCAGAGGCGGCTCCAGGGCCGCCACCAGTAAGCCGTGATAATGGCGGGTTAGAAGTCCGGCGACCGTTCCGGACCCATAGCCACCGATGCCATTGGTCACCAGCCATTCTCGCCGTTCAGCAATGATTAAGTTGCCACAGGTCTCTCGTCCGAACTGCAAAACCTTGGGAATGAGCATAAGGGTTGCTTAAAAGAACCAGCCGTAGGAATGCAGGCCTTTACCCAGGAGATTGACCCCCAGATAGCAGACCCAAACCACCACAAAGCCCCCAGCGGCTAGGAACGCCGGGCGACGACCCTGCCAGCCCCGGGTAATGCGGGCATGGAGATAGGCAGCAAAGACGAGCCAGGTGATGGCCGCCCAGGTTTCTTTCGGGTCCCAACTCCAATAGGTTCCCCAGGCTTCGTTAGCCCAAACCGCCCCGGCGATAATGCCAATGGTTAATAGGGGGAAGCCTAAGCCGATAATGCGATAGCTGACGTTATCGAGGGTGTCGGCTAGGTTGAGCCGTTGCGGGGATAATGTCAGGGTTTGTGGACGTTCTAGGGTGGCTACAGCCCCCTGTGGGCTACTGAAAGCGTTAAAACTAGGGGTAGGACTGGGCTGGGGTTGGTTTTCGGGGCGTTTCATGTCCCGGAAACTGCCGGTTCCCACGGAACTGCCTCGCAATTCGATCTCTTGACCTCGGGTGACCACCAGGAAGGCGATCGCCATCAAAGATCCAACCATCAGGGTGGCATAGCTGAGCATCATGACGCTGACGTGCATCATTAGCCAGTTGGATTTGAGGGCAGGAACTAGGGGTTCTGAGACCTGCATGGTTTGGGGCAGGGTTAAGGTGGCGAAGGCAGCAATGCCCATGGCCACCGGGGCCGTCACCGCTCCCACCAAACGACTGCGGCTAATGGTCTCGGCAATGAGATGCACGCCGGTGATGCCCCAGGCTAGGAAAAATAATGATTCATAGAGATTGCTGATGGGGAAATAGCCCGCTTCGAGCCAACGGGCCCCCAGGAGGCCTGCAATGCAAAGATTGGCGATCGCCATCCCCGTCGTTCCCACCGTCCCCAGATAGGGCAGTTTGGGAAACGCAACACCCACCCAGTAGGTGAGCATTGTCAGGAACAGAATCGCGAAGGATAGATTATCCAGTACATTCTCGAGGGATACCAGATCCATGGGGTGTTCTCTCTTAACGATCGATAGTGGGGTCAATGGAACCAGTCTGTTACAGCCTGGCCTAGAACGATCCTAGCGACTTCTGGCACAAAGGGGAATCCTGGCAGCGGTCTGAAACGTTAAGATGCGCGATCGCATTGCCGATTCACCAAAACTTATATGCGAATATAATTTAGACTATACTTTAAAACACGATCCAAACGTTACTCTAAACGTTAAACCAAATGCAAGAAGCTTCCATGGCCGCAATCGCCAAAGTCTCCGACTACTTCAAGGTCTTGTCCGAAGTCAGTCGCCTGTTGGTTCTCTGTACTCTCAAATCCGGGACTAAGAATGTCTCAGAGATTGTCGAGAGTACCGGACTCGGACAGGCCAATGTCTCCAAGCACCTCAAGATCCTAACCCAGGCAGGATTTATTGAGCGTACCCCAAAAGGGGTCAGCGTCTACTACCAGATTACCGATCCAGTTGTTTTTCAACTCTGTGAGCTGGTCTCCCATCGTCTTTCAATTCACCTGGAGGAACAGGCTCAACATTCGATTGACCTCAAATCATTCCAGAAGTCAATGTAGTTAGAGTTATTCTCTTTTTAGACATTTCTACGGTTTTCAAACCCTATTTTGGGCAGTAACTTGTTGATGATTGATACGTTACTGCCCACTTTATTTGTGTTTTATCAGTAAATAAATTCAAAACCATAAAGATTATCTTTCTCGAAATAAATGCTGCCTATTTTTTGAGTGTTTTATGGTTTATTTGAAGCCGCAAAAATACAAAAATAAATAAACTCAACTTTACCCGAAAGCTTTTTATAAAAAGTGAAGCCCAAGCAAAAAAGCCCAAACACAACTTATCTCATATTTTGTTAAGACAAAAACAATGAAAAAAATAGACGCAATTCACACAAAAAGCCTTCCCTGTAATTGTTTCGGGGATTTAATAACTTCAGTAAACTGATTTATTTCAATTAAATATACTCCTTTTTTGATGGGTGCTATTGATATATTTTAAGCATTCACCCCGAATAGACTCGGGGTAGATGAACAACGAGGGTAGATTTAGGATGAGTGACCTAGGTTGGGTGGTTTATGCTTTTAGAGTCTTCATTTTCGGGCAACTCAACTTTGTTCTCAATCCTACATAAGTCCTGACCTCTTTGATGAGAGTGCCATCAACCCCAACCGGCAACTCAGTATTAACACGGTCATGTCCACCTGAGCGATCGCCCAAGATAACGAATGCTATCAAGAGGTTTACGTTTCTCAATAGACTTACGATGTCTTACGTAACATTATTTGACCTAGGATTAGAAGCGCCCAAAAATTTATCTAAAATGGAACCGGGAGATCACCTCTCCAGACAGGACTAGGGCAAGATCCGTCCCCAGCCTGTCTCCGCCGAGAGACGTTGTTCGAGAGCCTATTGCCAGATGGTAGCAGTCCTCGGTCTAAACGTCAGAATCTCTCATCACTCGGAGATTTGCCATGCCTTTTCCTGCTCTCTATCCTGATCGGCGATCGCAACGTCGGGGGATTTTCGTCTCAGTCCTCCTAACCCTGACGGCTCTACTCACCGTCCTGAGTTCCCAGATTCCCGCCATCGCCCAGGCCCCCAGCCTCAGCGACAATATCACAGAGGTTTACTTTTTCCATAGTCCCACCTGTCCCTACTGTCGCCAGCAGGAACCGTTGATGCACTACATCGACGATACCTATCCCCAAGTGCGGTTACGGTCTTATGAAGTCGAAGAGTCTCCAGAAATTTGGCAAGAATTTCGAGAGCGTTACGACATCACCTCCAGCGGAGTCCCGCGCACCTTCATCGGCGATCGCACCTTCATCGGCTATAGCGAAGACGACGGTCCTTTGCAATACCAATCCGCCTATCAAGGCTATATCGGCTACCGCAATCAAATTATCGCCGCCATCGAGGCAGAAGCTGGAATTGAGATCCGTCTCTCAGAGGGGGATCTCGCACCCCGAAGCGTTCCCTGGTGGCTGTTTGCCATTCCTGGACTCTACGCCGTCAGTTATCCAATCCTTCAATCTCGCCTGAGAACCCCTGAATCCCGTCGCGTTTGGACCGGGGGGTTGGTTCTAACCCTGATTATCAGCCTATTTGCCTTTGTCGCCCTGACTCCAGAAGGCATTGTCCGCCAATTTGCCGACCAGCTTCCCTTTCCCTTATTTGTCTTCACCATTGCCTTTGTCGATGGCTTTAACCCCTGTGCCTTCACCGTCTTAGCGATTTTGCTCTCCCTGCTGACCTATACCAAAAATCGCCGCGACATGACCCTAGTGGGGACAACGTTCGTGATTACCTCCGGGGTAATCTATTTCATCTCCATCATCGTCATGATTAGCGTCGGGGCGATTTTCCTAGAACGGTATGGAGCGGTGATTACAGTCGGCTTGGGCGTGATCATCACCCTAGCGGCCCTGATTAACATCAAAGACTTCTTTTTCTTCAAGAAACTGTTTTCCCTCTCCCTCTCCGAAAAACAGCAGAAACTGATTACCAAGAAAGCCGCCGCCATCGTGCGATCGCTGCAAGCGGCCCGAGGCAATCGCCGTCTCTTTGCAGCCGCCTTAGGGGGAACCATCCTCCTCTCGATTGTGGTGAATACCCTAGAGTTTGGCTGTACCGCCATCCTGCCGATGATTTACTTCACCCGTCTGTTTGGAGTCTGTCAAGGAGGTTGGAACACCTGCACCCTCGGCTGGACAGCTATCTACACCGTCATCTACACCATTCCCCTCTTTGGGATTTTACTGACGTTTATTGTCTCCTTCCGCTCAGCCCGCGTCACCGAATCCCAGGGACGAGTCCTCAAACTCCTAGGCGGAGTATTTATGCTCTTTTTCGGTCTCATCATGATTTTCAACCCCGAACTCCTCATGATGGGCTAACCCCCCTGTTCCCTGTTCCCTGTTCCCCCCATGCCCTGGAGTCCCCTACACGCCCAAATTCACACCAGCCTGAGACAGCGGAACCTACTCCAGAAGGGCGATCGCCTCCTGATTGCCGTCTCCGGGGGGCAGGATTCCCTCTGCTTAGCCCAACTGTTCCTCGACTTACAACCTAAATGGGATTGGAGTATTGCCATCGCCCATTGTGATCATCGCTGGCGGGAGGATTCTGCCGCCAATGCTGCGGCCGTAGCGGAGATAGCCCAACAGTGGCATTGTCCCTATTTTCAGTCCGTCGCCAGTCCCCCTCCCAAGAATGAAGCCGCCGCTCGTGACTGGCGTTATCAGGCCCTAGAGGCGATCGCCCAAGCCAAAGACTACCCCCATCTGCTCACCGGACATACCCAGAGCGATCGCGCCGAGACCTTACTCTATAACCTAATTCGTGGAGCCGGTGCAGAGGGATTACAGGCCCTCACCTGGCAGCGATCGCTCAGCCCCCATCTGACCTTAACCCGTCCCCTATTAGAGATCTCCCGTCAACAGACCGGGCAGTTTTGCCAAGAACGACAACTCCCCATCTGGTGGGATTCAAGTAACGACAGCCGCACCTATGCCCGCAATCGGCTACGCTTGGATGTCCTGCCCTACTTAGAACAACAGTTTCACCCTCAAGTCAGCGCCAACCTGGCCAAAACCGCCGACCTCTTACAGGCCGACGTCGCCTATCTCAACCAGCAGGCCAAGCAGCTATTACAGCAGGTTTTGGCAAGTGGGGATCAGTCCCTAGACCGCCGCCAACTGCGTGACGCGCCGCTGGCCCTGCAACGTCGTGCCTTGCGATTATTCCTCAAGCAGCAACTGAAGCGGGATCCCAGCTTTGCCCATGTCGAGAAACTCCAGCATCTCATTGGCGCTCCCAACCGAAGTCAGAGCGATCCCTTTCCCGGAGGTGCGATCGCCCATGTCATTCATCCTTGGATTCACTGGATTCGCCCCGAGAGTTCCTAGTTCCTACTCCGGGGCCGTCAGATGTCCCACCACCTCTTGCAATTGCGTCACCGCATTCTGTTGTGAATCCGCCAATTCCTGGAGATGTTCCAGAGAGCCAGCCAGGGGATCCGTCGTCTCCTTCAAATGCGTCAGGCGATCGCGCAGTCCATCGAGGAGTTCCTGATAAGCATTCACCCGGCCCCAGGTTTGAGCAATTTCCGCACGGCGATCGCGCAGTTGGCGATCGCGATCCTTCAACTCCTGAAGCTGTCCCTCATCGGCACTAGCTTGTTGCTCAACCTGGCCGCGAAACTCCTCCAACTCACCCCGTAGGCTGTTCAACTCCCCTTCTAAAGTTTGCACCTGTTGCTGAAGGCCTTGCTGCTGTTCCGTCAGCCGAGACACCAGAGGACTTAAATCTACCGTTCCCCCAGAACTGACCGGTTCCGGTGGATTCCCCAACCGTCGCCAGAGGACACTCTGATGTTGATTCATAATCCGTTCCCGTTCCCGGAGACTGCGGCGCTGTCCCACCAGCGTATCGTTGAGGAAACCGTAACTTTCCTGTAAATCCGCCAACTCCGCCTCCAGAGACGCGCGATCGCCCTCACTGGCCCGGGCCGCCTTAGCCTCTAGCTCATTGAGATCCAGGCGTTGTAACATCAACTCCTCCTGCTCAGCAATCACCAGGTGCATTCCCGTTTCCAACTCATTTTGTAACTGGCGCACTCGCTCCTGAAGCGCATTCAAAGGCATCCGTTCGAGTTCCGACAAATCCACATCGGGCCCAGAAGAACCCGGAGCCGGCCCACTACCCACACTAGACATCTGAGTCGCCAAATCAGCCAAACCCGTCAACTGACCGCGCAGGCCCGTCAGCACCTCCTCCTTCACCGCCAGTAGCCGTTCCCGTACCGCCACCTCCGTACGTTTACCCGCCAACTCCAATTGGGACTGATGCCACTCGCTCCAACCTTGATCCAAACCTTGCACCGCCTCATCTAACTGAGATTGGTTCTCCTGAGCCTGAGTGCGCCACTCCTCCAACTGAGCCGTGCGTTCCCCTAGCCAAGCCTCTTGAGCCGACAATTGCTCCTGAACCGCCGTCAACGAGGTTTGCAGCTCCTCGGGTTGTAGCATCACCTCCGACAGGTAATCGAGCCATTGCTGTAAACTGCTCGCTTGCTCCGCATCAATCGAGCCGGAGCCTTGAAGTTCCTCCCGTTCCCCCTGTAACTGAGTCCAGGCCGACTCAAGCTCCTGACGAGACTGCTCCACCTCCTGACGTAAGCGTTCAATCTCCCCCTGTTGCTCCTCAATTTCCCCCTGTTTGGCCTCCAAGCGAGCCAATTCCTGTTGAACATTGTCTACCTCTTCGCGGTGGGCCTCCATTTCCATCTCACGGCGGTTGAGTTCCTGACTCTGATAGGTCAGGGACTGCTTCCACTGCTCAATCTCTTCCTCCTGAGTTTTGAACTTCTCCTGAAAGCGGGAGAAATTTTGCAAAATCTTAACCAGTTGGCCACTGGCTTCCTTAAGGTTGCCTTGAACCTGCTTGCTGGCATTGAGATCCGCAAACACCAAGGCCCCCGAATTAAAGTTCCCAGAGTCATCCGCCGGGATAATATCCTCCCCCGGGACTGGAACCCAGTTATATTCTCCTCGCTGACTTGCTAACAGTTTTAGCTCTGTTTTGCCACTGCCGAAAACGCCACTTTTCTTGAGGACTTCCGCTAGATACAGCACGCTTATTTTTCCTTTCCCGAGTTATCGTACAGACCAGACAGGGAACCCGACGTAATCAAGTTGAGGGCATCATCCCTGGCCATCATTGAAGATTGTGGCCAGCCAGATCACCCCCAGCACGATCTCTTGAGTCAAGACACCCATAACTGAGCATCACTCACTACGTTTCGTGACCCCAGGTGGTCGTTGTGACCTGTAGACTGGAATGGGGCCACAACTCCAAATCCTCTCCTATCCTAACCCGCGTACCACCGTCTGGCACAATCATCTGGCACAATAGCAGTTTAGTCGTTATCGATTCCATTCGGTGAGAACACAAGCTTAGTCCCCAAAGACCTGGAGACCGGGCCCTGGTGCACCCCAGGATGAACTAGACGATCAAGCAGCGAGCTTAAAAGCCACATGCAGGGAAATTTAAACGAAATTGACATCCGCAGTATCCTGCAACTGATCGAACTCGGTCAGCGCACCGGAGAACTTTTCGTAGAAACCTATAGCTCGCCACCGACTCCGGTTCGTGCCTATAGTCCTGCCCATATTCACCGCGAGATGGCCACCTCCCAGAACTCCTGGTTTGTCTTTTGTGCCAATGGGCAGCTAGTCTACGCCGGCGGCAGCATCGATGGAAACCTGACCCGACTCCGGGAGTATCTACGCTACTATCAGCTCGACCACCTCATCGACCAGATTCAACGCTCCGCCTTTGAAACCACCAATGCCCCAGAATATGGCTGTCTCTGGCAACTCCTGGAAAATCATCTGATTGCCCCAGAACAGGGTCGTAGTATTCTGCGCAAAATGGTTCATGAGACCCTCTTTGACCTGCTGAGCCTACATCAAGGCTCCTTTATCTTCGATATGGGGCCAGGCTTGTCCCCCCAACTGATGACCCTGGAGATGGCGTCTCCCCTCTCCAAAACCGCCAAGCAAGTCCAGGAATGGAAACAGTTTTATCCTCATCTGCAATCTCCCCATCAATGTCCCGCCATTACCGATCTCGAATCCCTGCAAGCCGAACTCCCTCCCAAAGCCTTTAATACCCTCAACCGTCTCTGTGACGGTAAAACCTCCCTGCGTCAGATGTCCCGCTACCTGCATCGGGATCTCGTCCCCATTGCTCGGGCCATTCACCCCTACATCAAACAAGGCTGGGTGCAATTGCTCTCCCCGGCCCACACCTCCCCTGGGAGCGATCGCCTCGCCGATACGGGATTACGCCCAGCCACCGCCCGCGTCCCCCGCATTGTCTGCATCGATGACGAGCGCACTATCCGCAAAACCATTGAGTTAATGCTCAAACCCCACGGCTATGAAATTACCTCCTTCGGCAGTTCCCTCAAAGCCCTCTCCCTGGTGTTTCCCCTCAAACCCGACCTCATCCTCTGTGACATCGCCATGCCCGAACCCGACGGCTATGAACTCTGTGCCATGTTGCGTAAATCTCGGGCCTTCCGTCAAACCCCGATTATCATGTTAACCGGCCGGGATGGCTTTATCGATCGCGTACGAGCGCGAATGGTAGGAGCAACCGACTATTTAACCAAACCCTTTGGTGAACAGGAACTGATCATGCTCCTCGAAACCTATATTGGGCCAGGCATTGACGGCCCTGTCCCCTCCGTCGATACCTCCCTAGACGATCCAGCCCTGGGAGTCTGAGATGGGAGTCAAGCCCAAAATAAGTCGGGAACTTGCCTTCAGATGGGTTTGCCTCCTAGTCTATAATCGTGAGTAGTTCTCAGGCGCGGAGTCAGCGGATTCAGTTAACCGGATGCCTTCAACACCGGAGCCGTCTGATAACGTTATGTTAATGGCGAACCTCAAACAGGCAGCAGAGCAATCTACCCCGATGAACTGTCAGGGTTCGGACGCGAGCGTTCGGTCAGGATTCGCGAGCAGGTAAGTAAGTAAATGAGTAAAGTTCTGGTTATTGAAGATAGTGTGACCCAGCGGGAGATGATTGCAAACCTTTTGCGAGGGAGCGGACTAACCGTGATTGAGGCAACTGACGGCGTGGAGGCCCTGGATAAGATTCAGGGAAATCCTCCCGATTTGGTGGTTCTCGATATTGTCATGCCCCGCATGAACGGCTATGAAGTGTGTCGTCGCCTTAAAGCTGATCCAAAAACCCAGAACGTGCCCGTGGTGATGTGTTCCTCCAAGGGGGAGGAGTTCGATCGCTACTGGGGGATGAAGCAAGGGGCCGATGCTTACGTGGCTAAACCCTTCCAACCCACGGAATTGGTGGGAACCGTCAAGCAAATGTTACGGGGCTAAAGGACGAGACCAATGGTTGGGAACCCAGATTTTTTGATGGGGCAGTCTGAAGATGACTTGGCCCCCGAGTTCCAGGAACTCGAAACCCCTGAAGGTGAGTTACATCTGAGGTTTCAAGTTCCCTCGGGACGAGAACTGGCACTTCCCGCCACGGGGATTCGTGAAGTCCTCGATCCTCCTCCCGATCGCATCACCCCCATGCCCAATGTCTCTCCCCTGTTACTGGGGACGTTCAATGTGCGCGGGCGTGTCATCTGGGTGGCGGATTTGGGGCAGTTTTTGGGGGATTCTGTAGCCTTAAACACCGATCGCGCCGAAATATTCGTGATCGCGGTCGAAGACCAAGACACTATACTAGGGTTAGCAGTTGAACGGATTGTTAAAATGCAGTGGCTTGATGTGGAAAAACTGCAAATGCCAACGGATATTCCCGATGGTGTGGCGCCGTTCCTACGGGGCGAATGGGTCTTTGAAGAAAACGAACGACCTGTGACCCTACGACTGCTTGACCAAGTCTCAATTCTGCGCTCAGCGCGGTGGGCCGCTTGAGGGTTACAATGAGCGCCATGGGAGGCTGCTGGCAGAGTTGGTTCTATATCGCAATGCGGAGGGGAACAACGAACGGCGAGCATCTGTCCCTTGCCCATTGGCGAGAGTACCTGTTCCGTGTTGCAGCGGAGAAGGAGGAATTTTGACGGTAAACCTGGGGGAGGCAGATGGAACCAAGTATTGACTTTGCTCAAGAGTACGAACGAGCACAGCAAGTGTATCTTGACGGCAACTATGAGGAGGCCGCACCACTTGTCGATCAGCTCGTCGCTCAGTATCCTGAGGACCCCAGTACCCGGTTGCTTCGAGGACATATTTACTGCGGACTCCAGCATTATGATGTGGCCCGAGGTGAGTATGAACAGGTATTTCAGATTACTGATGATGCCGAGTTTCATGATCACGCTCAACAGGCCCTGGCCTATGTCGAACAGGTCGATGTTAATGGCAGTGGTGCCATTGATGAATTTGATGGCGATGAGTTTGATAGCTTTGATGAGTTTGAAGCCCTAGAAGATAGTCAGGCTGACAGCCGTGAGGACGAAGTCTTTACCGATGAGTTTTCTCAGGAGGAGGAGGCAACGGCGATCCTGGATCACGATGACGAGGAAACGGCGGCTTGGGACCCTTCAGAGTTTGAGGGGGACTTTGAAGAGGACTTTGAGCAAGATGCGGCTGAAGAGGATCCCTTTGCCCTAGGAGATGACTTTGGTGACGATACGGGAGATGAGGAGGACTTTGGTGACTTCGATTTATCCCCTGAACCCCTCGCTGACAGCGAGCCGGATGAGGATAATCCCTTTGCCCTAGATCAGTCCTCCGAGATGAGTGACCTCAACTCCTGGGAGGAGGACATTCCCGAAGAGTTAGATGATGGCCTAGACGATGATGGGGATTTCGGTGAGTTTGACCTCGACACCGCCGAAACCGTCGCTAATACGGGATTGCCAGGCACAGATTTAGAGGAGGATGAGGATAACCCCTTTGTGCAAGAAGAGGAGATGCCGGTTAGCACCGGTGCCGATAGCGAATGGGGCGATTTACCGGACTTTCTTCCAGATGAGGAAATGCCCGATTTAATCGGCGAGCGTCAGAGTAGCTCTCCTGAGACAGCCAATGATTTTGACGATGTCGATCTGCCAGAACCCTTTGCCGAGTTTGACTCATTCTCCGAGGACGACTTTGAATCCGCAGACCCTGAGCATCTCGAAGCCTTAGACAACACCGGGAGCAATATCGAAGAGGATTGGGATGATGACCTCGATGCCGTTCCCTTTGGAGAATTTGACCCCGATGCCGCTGATGCCGATTTTGGCAGCTTTGGGGCGCTTCAGGGAGGCGATCCCGAGCGGGATACCTCAGGGGCCGATACCTTTTTGATGTCTCCCCCAGAAGACACCCGAGGAGCGACCGAAACGCGAGAGGCGATCGCCGACTATCCTGAGTCCGACGAAGACTTTGACTTCGACGCCGGGGATTGGCAAAGCGATGCCCCTGAAGAGGAGATGTCCTTTGAACAGCCCATTTCGGGACAAGGGGATGATTCAGAATTTGATGAGTTTGATGAGTTTGACGACTTTGATGCCCCCGCTGAGGACGAGTTTCAGGAGTACCCAGAAGATACCACCGATGACCCGACCTTCGTGACCCCAGATGCGAATGTGGCGGGGGGCGATCGCTTTGATTTCGATGCCTTCGATGATTTTGGCGGTGAGGACTTCTATGATGACGAGGAATTTACCGCTGACGAAACGGAAGAACCCCATGCATCGAGTGTTGACTTCTTAGACGAGTTTGAGGACTTTGACGATCTCGGCGAAATCCCCAACTTCGAGAGTGAAGATAACACCGACTCGTCTCAGTTCAACACCACATCCGGCTTCCTAGAAGCCACCATGGATGTTCAGAGTGGCCGCCGGGGTCAGACAGAGTCCTCCGCCATGGACTTCGCCGATATGACCGATGGCTCGATTGTTCAGGACGAAGAACTCTTTACCATCGCCAGCAGCAGCGATCGCGTCCCAGCCTTCGCCCAAACTGAGAGTGGCACCGTCGAGACGGCGGTCACCCTAGAACAAGGGCCCCTCTCCTTTTTCGAGAACGCCAGCCTCAAGAATAAACCCGTGATTGCCGCCTTAATTGCCGGCATCCTCTCAGCCGTGGCGGTAGCGGGGATTAGTCATATTTCCACGCGCTATTTGGCCAACTCAGAACGCTTTGACCTAGAAGTGCGCCGCCGCCTGCTACCCCACGTGCAACTCGGCGGCTTAGCCATGTCCCTAACGGCAGGATTGGCAGGAGGGGCCACCACCTGGTTCTTGGGCAGCCTCAGTGCCCAAAAAGTTAAACGAACGACGGTGGATTTACAGGGAGCCTTTGATGCTGTCTCTCAAGGGGACTTCGGTGTACGCGCGGCCGTCGTCTCTGAGGATGAGTTGGGGCAGATGTCGGCCAAGTTTAACCAGATGGCCCGGGTCATTTATACCACCACCAACGAAGCCCAACGACGGGCCGAGGAGATGGAACAGGCCAAAGAAGACTTACAACGGCAAGTGATTCGCCTCCTCGATGACGTGGAAGGGGCGGCTCGTGGGGACTTAACCGTGACTGCTGAGGTCACCGCTGACGTACTCGGTGCTGTGGCAGACTCGTTCAACTTAACGATTCAGAACCTGCGAGAAATTGTCCTTCAGGTGAAACAAGCCGCCCGTCAGGTGAGTAAAGGGGCAACCGATAGTGAATCCTTCGCCCGTAGTTTGGCCTCAGATGCCTTGCGCCAAGCCGAGGAGTTGGCGGCAACCCTCAACTCCGTCCAGGTGATGACCAACTCGATTCAACAGGTAGCCAAAAGTGCCCGAGAAGCCGAAGAAGTGGCCCGTTCAGCCTCAGCAACCGCCCTCAAAGGTGGGGAAGCAGTGGAACGGACAGTGGCCAGTATCTTAGAAATTCGGGAGACGGTAGCAGAAACAACGCGAAAAGTCAAGCGTTTGGCGGAATCGTCCCAAGAAATTTCTAAAATTGTTGCCCTCATTAGCGGGATTGCCTCCCGCACCAACCTCTTAGCCCTCAATGCCAGTATTGAGGCGGCACGGGCTGGGGAAGCCGGACGCGGCTTTGCTATCGTGGCAGATGAGGTGCGACAACTCGCAGACCGCTCAGCCAAAGCCCTGAAAGAAATCGAACAGATCGTAATGCAAATTCAGAGTGAAACCGGCTCGGTGATGATGGCGATGGAAGAAGGGCAACAGCAGGTCATCGGCGGCACGAAACTGGCGGAACAAGCCAAGCGATCGCTCGAAGACATTATCCAGGTGGCAAACCGCATTGATGTCCTCGTGCGTTCGATTACCGCTGACACCGTCGAACAGACAGAAACCTCTCGTGCTGTTGCTCAAGTCATGCAAGCGGTCGAGTTGACCGCCCAGGAAACCTCTCAAGAGGCACACAGGGTCTCAGGAGCCTTACAAAACCTAGTGGGGGTCTCCCGTGACTTGCTGACCTCCGTAGAACGGTTCCGTGTCGAAACCAACGAACGCTAAACCTCACGCTTGCTGAGGCGACGTTCGCAAAGCGTGCGGGAACCGCAATCGCAACTACCTGAAATAGCCATGGCATCAGAACAATCACAAATCATGGGATTCTTCATCGAAGAATCACGGGATCACCTCGGAACCATTGAGCGGGGTTTGCTCAATCTCGGAAGCACCCTCGACGATCGCGAAATGCTCGACGAGGTGTTTCGTGCCGCCCATTCCGTCAAGGGAGGGGCCGCCATGTTGGGCCTACGGGGAATTCAAGCCGTCTCCCATCGCCTCGAAGACTGTTTCAAAATCCTCAAAGACAATCCCATCACAGCAGACCATCGCCTAGAGTCCCTGTTTCTACAAATCTTTGATAGTCTGCAAGAACTCGTCGATCGCCTGCAAAGTCCCGAGGGACTGAGTGAACAGGATTCTGAGCGCGTCATGGCGGATGTGGAACCCGTCTGTGAAGAACTCAGCACCTACATCAACTGTCTGTCTCGGGGAGAAGTGCCGCCAGAACCCACCACTGCCCCCAAGACCGGCTCCCTGCCGGTGACAAGCCCCCTGTCGACTCAATCGGAAGAAGACAGCGCCCTGCAATTGATCATGACCAGCGATGTGCTGGCTCGCCTGCGGGAGATGCTGCAACTGTTTAAGCAGCCGGATGGCCCCGAAACCCGCCAATCCCTGCGGCAACTGTGTAAACTCCTCGCTCAAGTGGGGCAACAGTTTGAGTTGGAGTCTTGGACTGATTTGGTCAAAACCGCCCAGCGGGCGATCGCCGACACCAATAACACGTTTGCCAGCTTGGCCGCCGTGATTATTAAAGACCTGAAACAGGGACAAGAACTGGTCTTAGCCAACCGAGAAGCCGACATTGCCCCCAGTCCGGCCCTATTAGAGCTAGTGCCGGCTTCAGAAGAAACCCGTGCCGGCAGCCAAGACATCAATCAGCCCCCCGCAGAATCACCAAGCGTGCGGGAATCGCAAGCGCCCCAACCCCAATCTGCTCCCCTCTCAGGGGAACATCCGAGAGCCAAGAAAGCCTCTCACGGTCCTCAAGTGGGCGGCTCAGAACTCAGCAGTCTAGCGGATTTATTTGAAGGAGACAACGACGACCTCGACGAATGGGAAGAAGTCAGCCACTTCGATCCCTCAGGCATGAGTGATCCCCCCCAGGAGGTAATCAGCGAGGATGATAGCGAGTTTTCCGATTTCTTCCTCGACGACGACACCTTAGATCCCGAAGCGAAGAGCGAGGAGGATGAGGCATTTCTCGACGATGATCTCTTTGACGAGGACACCTCAGCCGCTGAACCTGAGGCAGAAGTCCCTGAGCAGATGTTCGACTTCTTCAGCGATGAACTTGAGGATGACTCCGAGGAGGAGACGGGGGATCCCGAACTTCAGGATTTACTCGATGTTGGGGCGGATGACCTCCCGGAAGAGCCAAGCCAAGCTGAAGCGCCAGAAGTTGGCTCAGATCTCCTAGATTTATTAGAGTTTGAGGAAACGGACGAAACCAGTCCCCTCGATAAAAGTCTTAGTTTAGGGGATGACAGTACCGCTGAACTCGAAGCCTTATTCGGCAGTTCCGATGGGCCGAGTTGGAGTCCGGCTGACTCTGAGTCGGATTTGCAGTTTGACGATATCTTTGCCGTCAACGAGTCTGAGGAGATCTCCCCTGACGATGAGGATGCCGGGGAAGACTTTGATTTTGAGTTGGACTTCGATCTCGATGGGGAAGAGGCCGCTGAAGCGGATTCTGGTTCCTTG
>SMDP01000449.1 GCA_012911965.1 Geitlerinema sp. P-1104 | reverse complement strand
AGCACAAGCATTCCCAAATCATGCAACCTCCTCCCAAGAAGCTGCTCGATCGCGTGCGCGACGCAATCCGAGTCAAAATTAGGGGTCGAGATAGCCCTCGTGGGCTACCCCTCCCATTCAGAACCGTACATGAGACTTTCACCTCATACGGCTCCTAGTTTGCTATCCCTTGTCATGGGGGCTGTTATCGGTTAGACTTCCATCCTTCCGGGTTTTGTCATCGTGGCAATGGCGGTGTAACAGTTGAAGGTTTGAATATTCATCCTTGCCTCCCTTGCTCTTGGGTTGAATGTGGTCGATTTCAACCAGGTCGTCACTTGTGAAGTATTGTCCACAGTGATTACACCGTCCTTTTTGACGTTTGATGAGGTTAGCTACTCGGGTTGGAATATCCCCATAGCCGTTACTCATTCGTTTATTCCAATATGCCCAGTCTCCGTCATAAGGTGATTTACTTCCTTTGACTTTGACGTGCCTAGCGATGGGTGTTTCTTGGTGTTTTAGGAGTACCGTTCCGTCTTTGGTTTGATATGTCCATTTACCATGTTTGCCCTGGGAGAAGTAGTTGTCTAATTTCTCCTGTGTGGCTTTGCCGCATCGTGACACTGTCCATGCCCTTAATGCTTTCCATATCATGTGGTCGAGTTTGGAGAATGTTCCCTTGGAAACTACCTTGGAATAGTAATTGCTCCATCCTCGGATGATTGGATTTAGCTTTTTGATTAACGCCGCTTGAGGTGCGGTTTTGAATCGCTTGATAACCTCTTTGCATCCGTTATAGTGGGTTTTTACCGCTTTTTTGGAGGGTTTGATGTGCAGTTGGTATCGTTTCTTTCCGCCTGCTGTTCCGGCGTTGACCCCTTTGTGGATACTGCATGGGTATTGCCGGATCTTGAAGCCGAGAAAGTCGAATCCTGGTTCTTCACCGTTCCACTCGGTTAGCGTATTGCATAGTCGGGTTTTTTCGGGTTTTAGTTCCAGTCCAACTGGTTTTAACCATTCCTCAATCAATCGTTTAGCTTCTAGTACGACCTCTGGTTTATTGGCTAAAACCACGAAGTCGTCGGCGTACCGGATGATTTTCGGACGGTATGATTGGTCTTGTTTTCCGTCTATGGATTTCCTTTTGGGAAACCTGTTGACAACCGAATCTATCATTCCGTGTAACGCAATGTTGGCTAAGAGTGGACTAATGACCCCGCCTTGAGGGGTTCCTGCCTCTGTTGCATCAAATGCGCCATTGTCCATAACTCCGGTTTTGAGCCATTGTCTGATTAACCGTTTATATACGGTTGGACAACCTAGTTTGGACAGAAGGTAATCATGGTTGATACGGTCAAAACACTTGGCAATGTCTGCATCAAGGACGTATTGTGTGTTACGACATTTCTTGAATATTGCATCGATTGCGTCATGTGCTGACCGTCCCGGTCGGAATCCATATGACTCAGCTTCAAACTGAGCTTCCCAGTACGGTTCTAATCCGAGTTTGACCAAGGCTTGCAAGGCTCTATCGTGCATTGTAGGAATACCTAATGGGCGTTTTTCATCCCGTCCAGGTTTGGGAATCCATACACGTCTTAAGCTTTTGGCTTTGCTAGGTTTGCGTAAGTCCTCAACCAAGTGGAACCGGTCTTTGATGTTTACGGATTTAACCCCGTCCACACCTGCGGTTTTATTACCTTGGTTGTCCTGAGTTACTTTACGCACTGCTAGGAGTCTTGCGTAATAGGATTTTTGGAGTAAACGTTGTAGTCGTCGGGCTTTCGCCTTATTGCCACGGTTCACAGCCTGATAAATCGCCTTTTGCAACTTAAAGACTTTCCGCTGGATTTTACCCCAGGGTAGGTCTCG
>SMDP01000448.1 GCA_012911965.1 Geitlerinema sp. P-1104 | reverse complement strand
AGATTTCCCCGGCGAGCATGAGCCACACCGCGATTATAGTGGGTGCGGGCATCATAATCCCCATTGGCGATCGCCGCCGTCAAATCCTCAACCGCAGCCGCGTAGTCTCGTAACTGAATCCGAGCCACGGCCCGGTTCGTATAGGCTATTCCCAAGTCATTTTTAGCCGCAATAGCTGCTGTAAACTTCTCAATAGCCCCGTGATAGTCTCCCTGAGCCAGATAGAAATTCCCCTGCTGAAAATAAAGGAACTCGACTCCCTCAAGATTAGAGTTCATCGTCAAGGCTCGCTCGAAGTGTTCCTGAGCTGAATGAGCATTCCCCTCAGAGAGATCATTCAGCCCACGTTGGTAATGATCCTCTGCCGTCTGAGGATTAGCAATGTTAGCCGGAGTCTGACTCGCAGGAGCGTTATCCTGATTGAGATTGGGAACTCGCACCTGCTGAGTCTGGCGCAACTGCATAAAAGTAGCAATGGGAATCCCCCCATTAAAGCCGGATTTAGTTGTCACCTCTAGAACTCGAGGGGTACGATTTTCCTGCTCCGTCTCTGTACGATTTCCCGGCCCCGTCTCTGTCTCTATCATGACCTCGCCACCGACTTCCATCCCACCACGGCCATGAATCGCTATCACACGAGTGTCACTATCAAATATGGGACCTCCACTCATCCCGATTCTGGTAATGGCAGTATGGACCATGCTATAACCTTCCGTTACCTCTTGTTTTCGACCCGAAAACGACCCTACAGTTAGATAAAAATCACGATTGGCTCCCACGGTATCAAACGCCGCCGGGAAGCCAGCCACATAAATCCATGAGGCCAATTGCGCCTGATCCGAATCCCCCAGAGTAGCCAGAGGGTAATCCCGAGAACTCTCAAATTGAACCAGAGCCAACTCCGGATCGTTCAAGGTTTGCTGGAGCGGCTGGATATTGGTCATTTCATATTCCTGGCCCGAGGCCGTGCGGATCTGATAACCACGGTATTCCGCAACATCTTCCCGACAGGTAATCGGTTCTTGACCCTCTATGGAATCGCAGACCACGTGTAAGGCCGTCAACACCCAATAGCGATCGCCCTCCCGGCCCACAATCACCCCACTTCCGCCGGGATAGTCACGGCCATTAATTTGTACCGTAACGTTTTCCGCCAAGCGGCTATCAAAGGCGATCGCCGCTCTGGGAACTAAAACAGTCGCCAAACCCACCCCGAGACTCGCGGTGGTGCAAACAGCGACCCACTTGGACGCATCAACATAAGAAAACATGATTAAAACACCAAAGGTAACGGTTGTTCGTGGCTGGGGGCGGGTGGTTCGGGTGGCGGTAACGGCTGTCTCGGAACTGGGTTAGAAGGGCGGGGCGCCACTGGCCGCGACGTCGCCGAGGGGAGTCTCTGCATAGGAACTGCCCAACTCAGGGGTTCCATCTGCGCAAATTCTTCCTGACTCGGGAGGCCGCCATCTTCAAAGACAAAGGCGCGAATCCCCAAAAAGGGGTAACCCAACATACCATTGAGTCCAATCAGCTCACCCTGAGCATTTAACACCGGGCCGCCACTCATCCCCCCACTGACCTCATTGGTATATCCCAGTTGATAGCCACCATAAAAGGCGCGATCCGTAATCCAACCGATCTCGCCCTCGGTGACACGAAAGGCACGCAGCCCCCAATCTCGGGTATCCTGACTACTAATGATGCGATCGCCCTGCCGCTCAAAGAACTGAGCCGGATAGCCCGCCGCATAGACGCGATCGCCCACCGACACCTCAGCCGCCTCCCCGACAGCCGCCACCGGATAGGAATGGGAACTGGAGAACGCCACCCGAGCTAGATCCCGATTTCCCAATTG
>SMDP01000447.1 GCA_012911965.1 Geitlerinema sp. P-1104 | reverse complement strand
ACGGGAAAACACCTAGATACCCTGCAACGCGCTATCTTAGAGGGAGCCTGGCAAGGGAAAGGATATAAGGAAATCGCCGAAGAATACCACTGTACAAGCGATCACGTCAGGAAATCAGCGTCCGACTTATGGAAACTCCTCTCAGAACTACTCGAAGAAGACGTAAAAAAGAAAAATGTCCGATCGCTCATCGAAAACGGAATATTCTCTTATCACAACGATGGAGTGCATATCAGTAATCACATAAATAATGTCTGTAACGACTTATACAACGAGCCAAAAATCTCAACTAACCCATCCGCCACCAGTAGCGAATCCGACACCACACCCCGCCATAATCTCAGCCAAGCTCCCGAATACGATCGCCTCCACACCCGTCACGACGAACTCACCACCCTCAAACAGTGGATAGTCAAAGAACATAGCCGCATCATCACCCTCACCGGACTATCAGGAATTGGCAAAACCGCCCTCGCTCGACAACTCGTCGAACACATAAAAGACCACTTTACCCATATCCTCTGGTGTAACCATCGTAAATTCTCCAACCTAGAAACCCTAAAAAACCACATCTGCCAGTTTTTCGCCGCAACCTCCACCCCGAACACATCGCTCCTAGACCATCTCAGACATCACCGTTGCTTGCTCATCCTAGACAACCTGCAAGAGGCCCTAACCCCCGGTGAATTTGTCGGAACCTACTGTCGAGACTATCAAGGCTATGGCCAACTCCTCCGTGAACTCGGCACCTGCTCTCACCAAAGTTGTATTCTGCTCCTGAGTTGGGAACATCCCCTCGAAATCGCCGCCTTAGAAAGCGAAACCCACCACTGTAAAACCCTTCCCGTTCAAGGGTTTCCTCAACTCGCCAGCCAAATCCTCCGCGATCGCCAACTCAAAGACCCCAACACCTGGCCCAAACTGACTCAGCTTTATAACAACAATCCCTTGTGGCTCAACCTAACCGCTTCCACAATTCTCGACTTATTCAACGGTAGCGTCCAGCAATTCCTCTCCTATCCCACTCTCTTCCTAGGAGACCTAGAAACGGTCCTCACGCTCCACTACCAACGCCTTGGGAACGCGGAAAAAACCCTACTGCACTGGTTAGCCAAGCAAGAGTCCCCCGCCAACCTCAACCCAAAACCCGCCAATCTCCTCTCAGATCGAGAATTTCTCAAAGCTATCCAATCTCTCAAACGACGCAGTTTATTAGAACCCTCATCCCAGTGTAATCTCCAGCTAAGCCTACAACCCGTCATTCGACAATACATCCGCAACTTGACTGAATGCAGAGACTCAAACTAATCCCAAAACCCGAACATGAAATCGGCAGAACCCAATCACAATGGGTCTTCTGGTTTCAGGGTGATCAGGAAAATTCATGGCGAATTAGATCCGTTGCTGTAGGGGCGAAAAATTTTTCGCCCCTACAATTTTGTATCCAATGCAACAACTGAAGACCCATCATAATTAAGATTGAGGACTTGACGAATATCTTCTTCCTCTAACTCTGGATAGGACTCTAAAATTTCTGGAACTGATAACTGACTTGCGAGTAGCTTCAGGACAAATTCTACCGTGATCCGCATTCCCCGGATTGTGGGTTGTCCAAGACATACTCCTGGGTTGATAGTAATGCGATCGAGTTCCCGGATTGCCATGGGATTCCTTGAAATAGGGTGACCTTCTCTCTATTCTGACATAGGATAAGCTACGACAAGTGACATTGGATGCCGACTAGCGCGATCGCCCCTCAATCCGGCGCCTTTCACCGCATAGGCTAAACCCATCCGTGAAACAACGCCGGAACACCCCTCACCCCAAAATATCAGGGTTGGCGACTACTCCCCAGTC
>SMDP01000446.1 GCA_012911965.1 Geitlerinema sp. P-1104 | reverse complement strand
GCGTTTGTGCAAGTGATGAATTTGACCAACCAATCGTTAAGTGCAGATGAGATTATCACCACGCTGCTGCGTTAGTCGATTAACCTGTTAGATGCTATTTTGTTAGGACAGGTTACTATGAGACTGGATTTAGGCATTCCCAATTATGGGAATGCTTTTTGCTATCTTATTTTAAGAATCTAGTCCTCACTAAATACCCTGAAATTGTTAGACTATTTATCGTCTCTGGGGAAATTTGTTTGTTTTGGTAAAATCTACTATAATTAGAGGGACGTGCTTTTACTAAAAATGTATGGCCTCCCCCATTGCCCCCCTAACGGATGAACAACGACTCACGGTTCGCCCTGAAGACTATAGCTTGCTGACAGACTTATATCAGTTGACGATGAGCGCCTGTTACCTGGGGGAGGGGTTGGAAACGGAACGGGGAAGTTTTGAACTGTTCGCCCGCAAGTTTCCCCCGGGGTTCGGCTATGCGATCGCCTTTGGCTTGGAAACGGCCATTGATTATCTGGAAAACTTGCACTTCACCCGCAGCCAGTTACAGGAGTTGCGGGAAACCGGGATTTTTTCCCAGACGGGCGATCGCTTTTGGGAATTTCTGGCCAACTTCCGCTTTGAGGGAGATCTCTGGGCGCTACCGGAGGGAACCATGGTGTTTCCCCATGAACCTATTTTGCGAATTGAGGCCCCCCTCTGGCAAGCCCAACTCCTCGAAAGCTATCTCCTCAATGTCGTTAACTATCAAACCCTTATTGGCACTCGGGCGGCGCGGATTCGCGATGTGGCGGGCGATCGCGCTCTCCTCTTAGAATTTGGAACCCGTCGCGCCTTCAGCCCCCAAGCCTCACTCTACGCGGCCCGGGCCGCCTTAGCTGCTGGCTTTGACTCCACCTCCAATGTCTTGGCGGCGTTCAAACTGGGGCGAAAACCCACGGGAACCATGGCCCATTCCTTTATCCAGGCCTTAGTCGCCATGGAGGGAAGTGAAGCCAACGCCTTCACCGCCTTCCATCACCACTTTCCCGGTGCGCCTTTGTTGATTGATACCTTTGATACGGTAGCCGCTGCCCGCTATCTGGCCAATCGTCTTGAAGGAGATGAGATCGAACTCCATGGCGTTCGCATTGATTCCGGGGATATCGTCGCCCTCTCTCAGGAAGTGCGATCGCATCTGCCGGATGTCCCCATTCTCGCCAGTGGTGACATGGATGAGTGGGAAATTGCCCGACTCTTAGCTGAAGGCGCAACCCTGGATGGCTATGGAATTGGCACAAAATTGGTATCCGGGGAACCCTTCAACGGCGTTTATAAACTCGTGGAAGTCGATGGGATTCCCGTCATGAAAAAGTCTAGCGGCAAATCCACCTATCCCGGCCGCAAACAGATTTTTCGGCGCATCGAGGAGGGACAATGGAAGGGCGATCGCCTGGGATTAGCCGACGAATCCCCTGAACCCGGCGAGGAACCCCTATTACAACCCATCATTGTCAACGGCGATCGCCAACAGCCCCTAGATTCCCTAGAAACCCTCAGCAAACGCACCCGAGACAACGTCATGCAACTCCCCGGAGACGTTCGCGACATCCATCAACCCCACGTTCCCGACGTGCAAATTTCCCCAGCCTTAACCCAACTGCGCGATCGCGTCTCCCAACATCTCAACCAATCATCAGTATAAAATTCCCCTCTCCCCTCTCCCCTCTCCCCTCCTCTACCTCCGTGTCCTCCGTGACTCTGTGGTTCCCCTATTCCCTGTTCCCTGTTCCCTGTTCCCTCAAAATGCCCCACATCGCCCTCTTCGGAACCAGTGCCGATCCTCCCAGTATTGCCCATCGTGAGATTCTGCGTTGGCTGTGCGATC
>SMDP01000445.1 GCA_012911965.1 Geitlerinema sp. P-1104 | reverse complement strand
TGAGCCAGTGGTCGACCAGTTGCCGCCGCAGTTGCCGCAATTCTTCGATGATGGGCTGTTCGCTGGGGTCGATGTAGTAGATGTTGCAACAGCCGATGGTGCGGTTGATGAAGGCTTGGCTGCTGGGATGGTCGTCGTTGCTGGGGCGGGGGTGACCTTGGACCAGGTCTTGCAGCACTTGGGCGATTTTCTGGCTGAAGGCGCGACTGTCTAGGAAGGGGGGGGTTTGGGCCATGGCGGTTTGGAGTTGTTGCTGTTTGGCCTGTCGCCATTGGGGATTTTGCGCCAGTTGGACGGCCAGGTCGAGATAGTGGTCGTCGCTGTGGGCGATGAGGTCGGGGAGGCCCAGTTCCTGCAGTAGGGCGGCGGATTGCCGGAAGCGCAGTTCTGACCCTTCTCGGGCGACGATGGGCAGTCCCACCCGCAGGGGGTCGAGGACGGAGGCGGCGCCGGAGTAGGGGAAGGAGTCGAGATAGATGTCGGCTTGTTGCAGGGCCAGGCGCACGTCGGCGCGGTTGGGCAGGGTTTTGATGAGCAGCAGTCGTTGAGGGTCCACGTTGTGGCGTCGGAGGGCTTGCTGCATCTGTTGGAAGAAGGGGGTCTCCAGTTGGGGATGTCGCCCCCAGTTGGGTCCGAAGGGGTACAGCACCAGGATGGAGTTGGGGAGGCGGGCCAGGAGTTTGGCCCAGGTGTCCCGCAGTTCCGGGTTGATTTTGCGGAAGTTGGCCCCGGAGATGAAGACGGTGGTGTCGGGGGGGAGACCCCAGTTGGCGCGGTTGAGGTTGACGCTGGGTTGGTCGTGGTCGGGGGGGAATTGGAAGCAGAGTCCGGACCCCTCGATGGTGATGAGGCGTTCGCTGTACTGGCTGGGGTCCGTGGCGGTGAGGGAGCCGCCTAGGTAGACGTCTAGGTTCCGCATCCCGGTGGTGGTGGGGGCGGAGAGGCCGGTGGTTTGGATGCGGGCCAGGCGATGGAGGCTCAGCAGGGTCAGGGGGTAGGAGCGGGCGGTGATGTTGGTGCCGATGAGGAGGATATCCAGGTCATCTTGGCGCACTCGTTGGGCCATGGCGCTGAGGTTGTCGGCGGGGAGGACGGTGAAGTGGTCGGCCCGCTGGCGACAGTAGTCTTCGTGGGGATGGCCGGTCTGTTGGAGGGCGTAGAGGTGGATTTGGAATTGGCTGCGGTCCAGGTGTTCGAAGGCGGGGATGGTGGTGAAGGTTTCGGCGGAGGGCAGGTAGTTGAGGCAGAGGATGCCGAAGCGGATGGGGCGGTTGTCGGGACGGGGGGGGAAGTGATGGTCCAGTTGGCAGCCTTGTTGTTCGAGGTACTGTTCGAGGATGGCGGCTCGGGTTTCTTGGACGGCCCGTTGGTCTTGGTCGCTGAAGCAGAGGGGGGTGAGGTTGGCGAGGTTGGCGAAGGCTTTGGCCAGGAGTTGGCTGGCGGGGCTGTTGGGCTGCTGTTGCAGTTTTTGTTGGAGGTAGGTCAGCCACTGGCTGAGGTAGTGGTGGTATTGGTTGACTTCACCGAGGTCTTTGAAGAGGCGGGGGGACTCGAAGAGGTAGGTGAGGTAGAGTTCGGTCATCCAGTTGGGGATGGGGGCGTTGTGGTACTGGATGTTGAATTGGTGGGGGTAGCCGTAGAGGGTGGCGCAGAGAAGGGCTTGCAGGGCGCCGGGGGCTTGTAGGCCTTGGCTGAGGGTTTGGCTGAGTTGGGCGATGGTCTGGCGGTCTTCGGCGGTGAGGGGTTCGTTTTTGAGGCCGCTTTGCCAGAGGGCTTTGTGGAGTTGCCCGAGTTGGCTGTTGAAGTGGGTTTCGAGTTGGTCGTTGGGCAGGTTGAGCCACTGCTGGGTGAGGTGGCGGCGGAGTTGGCG
>SMDP01000444.1 GCA_012911965.1 Geitlerinema sp. P-1104 | reverse complement strand
TTGTCCATTCTGCCGATGGTGTGGCTGGCGCAACCTTCGTAGAGCCGTAAAATGGGGTCGAGGTGGTTGAAGGCGCTAATATGTACGGTTAAGCCCCTGGGAGAACGCTGGCCAATGTTACTGCGATCGCACAACTTGCCTAACCGCTCTAAACTCCCCAAGCCATATAACATTAAATCCGCCGCCATCAGGGCTTGTTTATAATTCCCAAAAAAGGCGCGGATATCATAGCGAATGGCTGGGGTTAATTCACTAAACCGGGGGCGATCGCCCAGGGCGGTTAAGGCTAAATAAATCAGGAGTTCTTGGCGGCGACGTTCGGCGATCGCATCCCAGTCCGCCTCATCCGTCGCTTGCAACACCAGGCGAAACGCGCGACGCAAACTGCCAAATAAATCAATAATATCCGCTTCTTCAATTAACTCCGTGGGTTTTGGAAGGCGGCCGCGATCGCTGAAAAACTGCATCAGGGGTTCTAAGGTATCTCGACATTCCTCAAACCGCTGAACCGAGACACGCACACGGGGGGTTTGGCTGCGAGAACGGAAGCGAGAGGCGCGAAATTGCTCCTGCTGTTCGCGATCGCGAAACACCCCATACACCCCCAAGCCCACCGGAATCGCATCCACCCCCAACACCCCATCAATATAGGCTTTTAACTCCTCCTGTTCATAATATTTCTGAAAGGTTCCCCGCTGCGTCACCACCCCATCGCCATAGACAACATCTTCCTCATCGCGATCGCGCACCAACACCTGGGCCGCCACCAGTAACACCCCCTCCGTTAACGCCCAAGCCTTCTGCAACGCTTCCCGGCGTTCCTGAGGATCTTCAATCACATTAATCACATAGCCCAAATTGACAAATTGCGCCTTCTCCAACGCCGTTTCTGGGGCATAATAAGGGTCCCAACCTTGGGCCGTGAGTCCCCGCTGTTGCAGCCGTTCCACATCTCCCCCATAGCCGCAACCATAGTCAAAACAGGTCATTTCAGGAGTTAACAAGCCCGCTTCTAGGGCTAACTTCAGGGGACGAGAAAAATCATGACGCATCATGGCCGCCCGATGGCGTTCAATTCGGGCTTTAAGAGGATTCTCCACCTGACGCCGCTGCACCTGATGGCCCTGAATCTCCACCCCCACATCCCGTAAATAGCGTTGCCAATTGTTGCGAGTGCCGATGTGACGGGTATTATCGAGGAGTCCGAGGGCTTCTTCCTGTTGCGTCAGAGTTCGGAATTGCTCGTAACCGGGATAACTCGGTTCAACAAAGGTTTCCTTACGATGCAAAATGGGTGGATTTTTGGAGTCTTGGTAATTGCGACAACTGACGGTTCCCTGTCGCAAATTGACGAGAATACTTTGCACGAGGGCGGGATGGGGGTCTGCATCGAAGTCAGGATAGGACAAATAGGAGAGTTGAGGCTGGCTGAGGGAGAACTTGACGAGAGTGGCGTTGTCTAGGTTCTCAACCCCACTGGCGGCGTAACCTTCATAGAGACGTAGGGGCAGCGGCAGGGCAGCGACGGCACTGCGATGGACATAGAAGGCACTGGGGAGGGTTTTACCGACGTCACTCTCCTGACAGGCGTTGACGAGGGTGTTGTGGGGGAGTTGTTGCAGCAGTTCCGTCCAGTTTTGCGGTGGCGACTCCAACAGTCCCGCCTCTAGGGCCTGTTCAATTAAAGCCTGCAACGAATCGGAGACGGTGACTAGGGGAGTCATGGCCAGGATAGATGAGGTGCGAGTCAGGGGCGAGTGGGGGCGATCGCAAACTCCACCCCATCCTCCTCAAGATAATCGTAACTCAGGTGATCTGTCACATTGGTATCGGTCAGTTCCAAGTTATAGAAGTCCACGGTTTCCGCTTCA
>SMDP01000443.1 GCA_012911965.1 Geitlerinema sp. P-1104 | reverse complement strand
GGGGAAGAGTGAGAGCAATTGCCTCATGTTAAAAAAGCAGAGCGAGTTGAAGGAATTGTTGACGTGACATCTCCATTAAGGTATCGCCAGCACGGTCAACCCCACAGCGATGTTATGACTAGGTTGGGACTGTACCGGGCGGCCACGCCTGGAGTCTATTGCGCTGACAAGACAACGGTTCGTCTGGACTTGGACAATGAACCTCAACCCGATGCGCTGTTGCGTCTCGATGAGTCGTTGGGGGGACAGTCTCGGATTAGTGAGGATGATTATCTCGAAGGTGCGCCGGAGTTGATTGTGGAAATTGCGGCGAGTACGGCATCTTATGACCTCCATGATAAGTTGGAGGTCTATCGTCGTCATGGGGTTCGGGACTATTTGGTTTGGGTGGTGCTGGAACGGGAGTTTCGCTGGTATGTGCTGAAGGATGGGGATTATCGGCAGCAGGAGCCAGACGGTGCAGGTTGTCTGAGTAGTGGGATGTTTCCCGGCTTGCGATTGGATGTTGAGGCGCTGTTAGAGGGTCAGATGCAGCAAGTCTTGACCACGTTACAGGGAGGGATTACGTCGCCAGAACATCAGGCTTTTCTCAAGAACCTCCAGCGATCGCAATGATTGGGTAGGCGGATTGAGTGAGTCTTGTGTTAGGCTGTCCCTAAATGTGGCGTTTTAGGATAACAACCCATGCCTACGTCCCTGAACAAGATTCTGAATGAGATTGAATATCCTGATTGTGATGGATTGCCCATGGCAGAAAGTGACGCGGCGCGGGATTATTTAATTTATGGAACCGAGAGCCTAAAACTGCATTTTCAGCATCGCTCAGATGTCTATGTTTCGGGAAACTTATTTGTTTACTATGAACGGGATAATCCGAAAGCTGTTGTGGCTCCCGATGTGTTCGTGGTGTTTGGGGTTGAGGATAAACAACGCTTATCGTATAAAGTCTGGGAGGAGAACTATACACTGCCCAGTTTTATTTTGGAAATCACCTCAAAAAGTACCCGCAGTGAAGACCAAGGCACTAAAAAAGGACTTTACGCCTATTTGGGCGTTCAGGAGTATTTTCAATATGACCCTACCTCAGATTATTTAAGTCCCTCACTTCAAGGATTGCGTTTGCTGGATGGTAATTATTTTCCGATTCCTCCCCGAGAGAATGAACCCAGCTTAATCCTGTTTTCGGAGGTGTTGGGGTTGGAGTTACGACGCTTGCAGGACGGCAGTTTTCGCTTTTATAATCCTGAGACGGGAGAACGGCTCGGGAGTTTGAGGGAAATCGAGACATCCAGACAAGTGGAACGGGAAAAATCAGAAAAAATGGCGGAGCGATTACGGCAATTGGGCGTGAACCCTGATGATTTGTAGTTTGAGTGATGATGAAGGTTATTTTTCGGGTTGATTCATCTGCACAAATTGGCAGCGGACATTTGATTCGCTGTCGAACTTTGGCGGAGGCGTTGTTGGAGTTTGGGGGGATGGAGGATTTTCAGGCTTGGTTGCAGCAGTCGTCTGTTTAGAGTCATTCGAGAATGCAAGGAGGTTCGGTTGTGAGTCGAGAAACATCAATGACGTTGAAACTCATGCCAATTTTGGAAAACGGCGATCGCCTCACTCGGACGGAGTTCGAGCGACGCTATCAGTTGTTGCCAGAGGTGAAGAAGGCGGAATTAGTGGAAGGAGTAGTTTATATGGCATCGCCAGTCAGAGCGAGACAACATGGCCGACCTCACGGCTTCATTATGGGCTGGTTAATGGTGTATGCAGCGGCTACCCCGAATAGTATGGTGTTAGATAACACAACAGTTCGTCTGGATTTGGACAATGAACCTCAACCCGATGCGCTCTTGCGCCTTGATGAGGGGGTGGGGGGACGCTC
>SMDP01000442.1 GCA_012911965.1 Geitlerinema sp. P-1104 | reverse complement strand
CAGGGAACAGGGAACAGGGAACAGGGAACAGGGAACAGGGAACAGGGAACAGGGAACAGGGAACAGGGAACAGGGGGAAGAAGGCAAGCTAGCAATAGGGAACAGAGCCACTAAAAAAGGGACAGCTCTAGAGCCATCCCTTCTTTAGAATCTGTTGAGGTACAGATGGGTAGATTGCGATGCGGATGGCGAGACTCGAACTCGCAAGGATTGCTCCACACGCCCCTCAAGCGTGCGTGTCTACCAATTCCACCACATCCGCGTGGCGCTTATACCGTTAACCTTGGTTAACCGCACTATGATAACTTAGCATAGCTGTGGACAGTTGCGCCACATTTGATGAAAAATTTTTTTCATCCGATCCTGCTGCGGTTGTTTTCGTTCCCCGTTGCCCCAGACATTCAAAGATGCAGTTCTCGAAAATTCTCATTGCCAACCGAGGTGAAATCGCCCTCCGTATCCTCCGAACCTGCGAGGAGATGGGCATTGCCACCGTTGCTGTTTACTCCACGGTCGATCGCCATGCCCTCCATGTGCAACTCGCTGATGAAGCAGTTTGTATTGGTGAACCGTCGAGTAATAAAAGCTATCTCAACATTCCCAACATTATCTCGGCGGCCCTAACCCGCAATGCCACTGCCATTCATCCGGGCTATGGTTTCTTGGCAGAGAATGCTCGCTTTGCCGAAATTTGCGCGGATCACCAAATTGCCTTTATTGGCCCCTCTCCTGACTCGATGCGACAGATGGGAGACAAATCCACGGCCCGGGAAACCATGAAACAGATCGGGGTTCCCACAGTTCCCGGGAGTGATGGCCTGCTGCATGATGAACAAGAAGCTCTCAAGCTGGCGGATAAGATTGGCTATCCGGTGATGGTGAAAGCGACAGCCGGCGGGGGTGGCCGAGGGATGCGTTTTGTTCGCCACGCTGGAGAGTTACCGAAACTGTTTCTGGCGGCCCAAGGGGAAGCTGAGGCGGCCTTTGGTGATCCGGGAATTTATTTGGAGAAGTTTATTGAACGACCGCGCCATATTGAGTTTCAGATTCTCGCGGATCAACATGGCAATGTGATTCACTTGGGGGAACGGGATTGCTCAATTCAACGACGACACCAGAAACTTCTTGAAGAAGCCCCCAGTCCGGCTCTAGATCCTAAGTTACGGCAACGGATGGGGAAAGCGGCGGTAAAGGTGGCCAAGGCCATTAACTATGTGGGTGCGGGAACGGTGGAGTTTCTCCTGGATGGTTCGGGGAATTTCTATTTTATGGAGATGAACACCCGTATTCAGGTGGAACATCCCGTAACAGAGGCAATTTGTGGATTGGATCTAATTGCGGCTCAGATTTTGGTGGCCCAAGGGGAAAAACTGCCGGTTAATCAGAATCAGGTGGAGTTACGGGGCCATGCGATCGAATGTCGCATCAATGCTGAAGATCCCGATCGCAATTTCCGACCCCATCCTGGACGCATTAGTGGCTATCTTCCCCCCGGCGGGATTGGGGTTCGGGTGGATTCCCATGTCTATACGGATTATGAGATTCCTCCCTATTATGATTCCCTCATCGGTAAGTTGATTGTCTGGGGCTTAACTCGTGAACAGGCGATCGCCCGCATGAAACGGGCCCTCCGCGAATGTGCGGTCACCGGCATTCCCACGACGATCGGCTTCCACCAAAAAATTCTCGACAGCCCCGAGTTCCTCAGTGGCACGGTCTATACCAATTTTGTGGAACAGTTTATGGCTAAGGATCGCGAATAGAGGAAGAAGGCGGTAGGCAGTAGGCAACAGGCAATAGGGGGAAGAGAAGGGAACGGGGAATTAAGTCCACTGCCGAGGGCAACCACAAGGGTGTGCCCCTACGTCTTTTCTACTGCCTACTGCCTACTGCCGAGGGCAACCACAA
>SMDP01000441.1 GCA_012911965.1 Geitlerinema sp. P-1104 | reverse complement strand
CAGCAAGGTAGGACTTCATGGATTCTTCTCGAAAGGACGGTCGATATCGGGTTTCAATGGTCTTCGCGATCGCGACCCTAACGATTTTAGCGGCGATCGCTCCCCGGGCAAATGGGCAGGAGTCATGCCGACGCACGGATGACTACACCCTCTGTTTTGACCGGGATTGGCTACGGTATTATACCCAGCCTCAGTCCGATCTCGATTGGCAAACCTATCTGCGCAGTCGGGTTCCGCCGGATGCGTCGGACTATTACCCGGAAATTAACCGCATTTATCGGGAGCTGCTTGAACGCACGGCTACGGAACGAGAGCTAGAACATTGGTCTCATACGATTTTAACGGGGCTGTCCATTACGGAACTACGGCGTACCTTGGTGCAAGGGGAGGAGGTGACGGCTCGAATCAATGGGATTTATCAGGCTATTCTAGGACGGGATGTGGATGAGAGTGGCTTAGAGACTTGGAGGCGCAAGCTCATGGATGGGGGCACTCTAGAAGATGTTTATGAGGAGGTCTCGAACAGTGAGGAAGCTTTACAATTACGATAAACCTCTCCGTAATGAGACCTTGTGCACCTATGAGCTTTCAATTCTGAGGCTGTACCGCCTAAAACGACTGATAAGTTAGGACACTTTAACGCCTAAAAATCCAACAATACCGGTAATTCTTTTAGTATTGATTGTCCAGTATTGATTGTCTAGTATTAACCTGTGGGGTATGACCAAACAGAAGTTTTCCATTGCTAAGCTCTATCATGAGCGCACGAAATACGACCCGGAGACCATCAATCAACGGGTTCCGGATATTGATTGGGAGCGGCCACCGGTTCCGTTCAAAGACTATCCCATTGGCACTCGTATTGATTTAAAACCCCATATCGGCGATCGCCAAACGGTGCTGTCGCGCCTGTCTCATCTGCTGTACTGCACTTATGGGGTAACGGCTCGCATTCCTCAAATTGCCCAACAGGATTTGTTACTACGAGCGGCTCCCTCGGCCGGGGGACTCTATCCGGCGGAGCTGTATCTGCTCTCGTCTGGGGCGGGGGATCTTCCCCCCGGACGCTATAACTACCAAGTCCGGGATCATAGCCTGGTGCGCTTCTGGGAGAATGACTCGGCTGAGGAGCTAGAGGCGGCCTGTTTCGGCCATCGGGCCCTTCAGGATGCCCCATTTGTGATTGTGACGACGGCGGTGTTTTTCCGCTCGTCTTGGCGTTATCAGGATCGAGCCTACCGCCGTATTCACCTGGATACAGGGCATCTGTTGGGCAATCTGGAACTGGCGGCGGCGTTAACGGATTATCGCCCTTACTTGATGGCTGGGTTTGATGATGGGGCGGTGAATGAGTTGCTATACCTGAACCCTGAGGAGGAGGGGGCGATCGCCGTTGTGGCCCTTCAAGATCGACAGAGCCAACCTCTTAAAGCTCCGTTGATGACGGCGTTAGCCTCGGATGCTGACTGGGATTATCCTGAGTTACCCGATGGTTCTCTCCTGGGGTATTTGCACCAGGCCAGTGCCATCGAGACGGCTCCTGAGTCGAGTTCTGAGTTGGGTTCTGAGTCCGGTTCTTATGACATTGAGGATAAATATAACTTTCCGTTTTGCACCAAAGTTAGCACTGCCAGTTCTCCTTTAGATTGGGGGGAGCACGGACGTGGCCTAGAGGCGACGTTACTGCAACGGCGCTCAACCCGAGCCTATGACGGAGGTGCTGAGATTGAGTTGGAACAGGTGAAGGCGTTGTTAAATTTTGCCTATCAGCCCCAGCCTCTGGAGCAGCTGAGTCCTCAAGGCTCATCGGCGGCGTTGTCTGAGGCGGCGAGTTGGGAACAGCCTGATTTTTGCGATCGCAGTTTGATTCAAACCTTTATCGCTACAACGGCGGTGGCGGGGTTGGAGGATGGCTGTTATTAT
>SMDP01000440.1 GCA_012911965.1 Geitlerinema sp. P-1104 | reverse complement strand
GCGTCCATAACCTTCTCATAACAACGGTGTTCTGGCGATTTGCCAGCAAAGATAATCTTATACTGTTTAGGCGGTTGGGGATAGGGCGACGGCTACTTTAGGCAGTCCCCTTGCCCCGATAGACTCGACCTTTCCAAGCGCCTCCCCGGCCCAACCCATGGCGCAGGGCGGAATCGAGGGTCATGAGGCTATAGAGAGCAGCAATCAGGGGCAGAATTAGCCCCAGGAAGGGGGGTTGTTGGTAGAAGCGGAGGGTGGGGAGGAGGGAAAAGGCCATTAAGAACCAGGTGGCGAAGCCGATAAAGGCGATAAAGGATTCGTGGTTCTGGATGCCCCAAATCAGGGCGATGGGAGGTATGAGATAGGTCACCCCCATGGCGAGTAGGGTAAACAGGAGCAGCAGGGGGGAGTGGTTCAGTTGGGTGTAGGCGGTGCGGGCGACCATTCCCCAGATACTCCAGAGGGAGCGATAGGGGCGTAAACTGATGGTCTTTTGGCTTAAGCCTAACCAAATGCCATGATACTCCTGACCTTGACGCCGTTTCACGGCTTGGGCTAGGGCGCAGTCATCAATAAGGGTTTCTTTGATGGTGGCTAGTCCGCCAATGCGTTCTAGGGCCTGACGACGGATGAGAATACAGCCTCCGGCGGCGGCGGCTGTGGTTTTTTGGGGGGTATTCACCCACTCGAAGGGGTAGAGTTTCTGAAAGAAATAGATAAATGGGGGGATGAGTAGTCGTTCCCAGATACTCTGACAGCGCAGTTTGACCATGAGGGAGACGAGATCGAGGCCGTCTCGTTCGGCTTTGAAGAGCAGTTGCTGTAGGTTTTGTGGGTGATGTTGGATATCGGCGTCGGTGAGGAGGTAATAGTCGGGGTTATGACGTTCTCCATGGTGTATGCCTTGGTCCATGGCCCAGAGTTTACCGCTCCAGCCGGGGGGGAGGGGATCGGCGGTAATGATGTCGAGTTGGGGTAGGGTTAGGTTTAATTCTTCTCCTAGGGCGTTGATGTCGGCGGCGATCGCCCGGGCCACATCGGCGGTTCCGTCGTCGCTGCGATCATCGACGAGAATCACTTGCAATTGGCTGATGTTTTCTTGTAGGAGGAGCGATCTCAGGGTTTTGGGCAGTACGTCGGCTTCGTTGCGGGCGGGGACGATGGCACAGACTCTGGGTAAGGTGTCGAAGTTGGGGGGGACGGGGGACAGTTGGATCTGCGATCGCCAAAATTGCCCGCGAAAGGCCAGGAGGGTGATCCAAATGGTGAGGGAGAGTAGGGTGAGAATGAGCATGGGGGAAGAAGGCAGTGGGGGGAAGAAGGCAGTAGGCAGCAGGCAGCAGGCAGTAGGGGGGAAAGAAGGCAGGGCTTGCTTCTGTGACTATCGTAGGGTCTGGTGGGAATTTCTTAAACTGGATCGAGAAACGTTTATTTGGGAGTTAAATCTGATTATTATGGCTACCTATCTGGTCACTGGGGCAAGTGGTGGTATTGGATGTGAGTATTGCCGACAGTTGAAGGAGCGGGGTGATGAGGTGATTGCGGCTTGTCGTTCGAGTTCTCCTGAATTAGATAAGTTGGGGGTTCGGGTGGAAACGGGGGTCGATATTACCTCTGATGCGGCGGTGCGGGATTTGGCTGCTCGCTTGGCTGGACAGCCCCTGGATGTTCTGATTAATAATGCTGGGGTTCTCCAGTCGATTCCTCTAGATCATTTGGATTTTGATTCCATCCGTTACCAGTTTGAGGTGAATGCGATCGGCACGTTACGGGTGACTCAGGCTCTTCTGCCCAATCTCTCGGAGGGGTCGAAGCTGATTCTGATGACCAGTCGTATGGGATCGATCGAGGATAATACCTCGGGGGGGTCCTATGGCTATCGGATGTCGAAAGTGGCGATGTCGATGGCGGGGAAATCTCTCTCTCA
>SMDP01000044.1:22612-24191 GCA_012911965.1 Geitlerinema sp. P-1104 | reverse complement strand
GAGACAATCGAAGACCCTCGTCATGGCAATTATCGATTCTCCTATGAGTACAACCGTTAACACACCCACGCCTAAGGCTGAGTTGGCCGCGCAAGCCGTCGCCGACAATGCTTTGGCGGATTTTATCCAAGAAACCTTAGCCCTCACCCGGCGTCTGTTTATTCAACTGCAACGCCGGCCCAGCACCCTGGTGGCGGGGATTATTCAACCTCTGATGTGGTTGATTCTCTTTGGCGCCTTGTTCCAAAATGCGCCCGCTGGCCTGTTTGAGGAAAGCCAAAACTATCTTCAGTTCCTCGGGGCTGGGGTGATTGTCTTTACCGCCTTCGCCGGCGCCCTCAATGCGGGCCTGCCGATTATGTTCGATCGCGAGTTTGGCTTCCTCAATCGCCTTCTGGTGGCTCCCCTCTCTAGCCGCTTCTCGATTGTTCTCGCCTCCACCATCTATATTGTCAGTCTCAGCTTCCTGCAAACCGCTGTGATTATGGCCGCCGGAACCGTCATGGGGGCAGGACTTCCCGGATTGGCTGGCTTGGGTGCGATCGCTCTGTTCCTCTTTTTCCTCATCCTGGGTGTCACCGGCTTAAGTCTCGGTTTAGCTTTTGCCCTCCCAGGCCATGTGGAACTGATTGCCGCCATTTTCGTCACTAACTTACCGTTACTGTTTGCCAGTACTGCCCTGGCGCCTCTGTCCTTTATGCCAGGTTGGCTACAAGTGGTCGCCAGTCTCAACCCCCTTAGCTACGCCATTGAGCCAATTCGCTATCTCTATCTCCATGACAGTTGGAGCCTGGGTAGTGTGGTGATGGAAGCACCCTTTGCTGATATTACCTTCGGCGCAGCTCTGCTGGTGTTGTTTCTCTTTGCGATCGCGGCGTTAGCCCTGATTCAACCCCTACTCCGTCGCCGCTTCGCCTAACTCTCAACTCTCTCAGTTAACCCCCGTTTAGGAGGATATCTCTATGAATCCCTTACGTTCTCTCGTCCCCGCGTCCCTCACCCTCGTCGCCCTGGCCAGCAGCCTAGTTCTAGCGACAACCGCCCAAGCCCAAAACCGTCGCGATGTTCCCTCCAATAATCCCTTTCAGGATAGTCCCAACATGGGCGATCGCAACCCCATGCAAGGAGAAGGCGGTCTGGATATGTTCGACATTATCCACCGCAGCAACTTCGGCAACGGTCCCAGTCTCGAACAATTCCGCTCTGGACAAGAAGGCCGGCTCGACAATGCAGCGGATGCCTTCCGTCGCCGTCAACTCGAACTCATCCGCCAACAAGATGCCGTCTCAATCGATGAGTTAGAATCCCCCAATCTCGACAACTAATTTCAGTCGCTTGGCATAAAAAAAGATGGGAGTTGACTCCCATCTTTTTTTTGTTTAAGTCTAATGAGACTCGTTTGTAGATGAACCCCAATGACAACTATTGGGAGTTATGTTTTCGTTATATCACAACTCCCACTAAGCCATCCCTAGGAATTGATGCCGTAAGGAACCGAAGGCACAAAGCTCGGAACCACCACATCATCATTTTGCTTCGTGAGCTGCTCATAGAGACGCTCCGTATTGGGGAAGTTTGA
>SMDP01000044.1:9266-22435 GCA_012911965.1 Geitlerinema sp. P-1104 | reverse complement strand
CCCCAACTCGATCACCTTGGTGTTGGGATAAGGCGTGTAGAACTCGCGGATGTAGAGTTCTGAACAACCAATGCCCTCAATAAACTCTTTGAGGGTAATTTCGCCATTGCTCAACTTGCTTTCGAGAGCGGTGAACTCGCGCTTGGTGACGTAGGGTTCGATGTCCCGCTCGAAAATTTGCCGATAGGTGGCGCGGATAACCGTTTGCACCTGAGTCTTGTCGATGGTGCTGGTGAGTTTGAACTGCTTGGTTTGTTGCCGCTGTTTGCTGACCCCTTGCTGAATCCGGAAGTTGACATCGGGATGAGTCCGCATTCCCGCGTCGCTGGGAGTTCCCAACTGCACAAAGCGAGGCGCTTCGGGTTCGGGTTTGACCAACATCCCCGTGTCGCCAATGCTGCCGGCCCGCAGGGAGCGTTGCGCTTGTCCGGCGGGAGTGACATAGCGTTCGTAGGGGACAGTGTCTTCTCCGAAAGACTCCATGTATTCAGGGCTATCCATGATCGCGTCCACCAGGGCATAGAAGCCTTGTTTGGCGCAGATATCAAAGTAGCGGTTCATTTCGGGACGACCGTAGGTCGGACGGCCCAACAGACGACGGTGGATAAATTCAACCGCTTTACAGACGTAAAGAGAAGTCCAATACATCTTGCGGAAGATTTCCGATTTGGCCAAGTCACGGATGAACTCACGCATGGTGATGTCTCCGTTTTCCAGGCGAATCTCCGAGACTTTCAACCGTTGTCCATCGTACAAGTCCCGACCAAACACTTGACGGTAGGCAGCTCCAATCACCGCTTGGGTGCTGCTTTCGTTGTACTGAACACTACTTCCCCGAGCAACGGTGAAGCTGGGAACCGGAGACATCTTAAAGACTTTCGGTCCTAAGGAACCGGGGTTGAGACCTCGTGCAGCGGGATTGCTCAGTTGGTTCTCGATACCAGGACCGCGACGAATTAGGATGCGGCGGGTATCTTTACCAAAGGGCGCAGGGGCATTTTTGGGGCTGCGGGTTTCTTTGGGGAAAATCGCCCCGAATTGGATTTCGAGGGGATCGTTACCCACACCATAGGGATGGCGATCAGGGAGGGGCCGCACGTAGTCGGCGAACAGGGTGATAAACTGGGGAACTTTGCGGAAGGGCGCACTGTAGCTAAACAGGTCGAACTGAGCGCCCCAGTTGCGGCATTCCTGGGCTTCTTGTCCTAGGCCCCGCAGATAGGGGACGGTCTCCTCGCCGAAGTAGTCGGAGTACTCCTGAGAATCGACTAGGGCATCAATGAGCGCCCCTTGACCTCCTTCAGACATGATGGAGAAGTATTTTTGGACTTCTTCTCGGGAGGAGGGAGCGCGACCGAGGATGTGGCGGAAGGCTAGTTCTAGGGCCCGGCTGTTGATGAAGGGTTGGAAGAACTGTTGCCGATAGAGCGGGGTTTTGCATAGACGACGCACAAACTCCTTCATGGAGATTTCGCCGTTTTTCACCTGGGACTCTAGGTAGGAGATTCCCTGGCTATAGGCTCGGGTGATGTCCCGCTCGAAGATCTGCCGATAGGCGGCTTTGACAATGGCATCTTTTTCGCTGAAGGATAACCCCGGCTTCATGGCGAATTTGGAGCGAGGCTCAGCGCCATTGGCGTAGATTTGCGGCAGCTTCAAGCCCTGTTGGTCGGAGGATTGCCCTTTACGGACTTTCTCGGAGGGGGTGGGGGCTTCAAATTCTCTCAACAAGACGTCAAAGTACTGACGCACTAAGTCGGCGGCTTCTTGGTCTTGCTTGAAGTAGTTGGCGGCCGCAGCCCGCATTTCCTGGATAGCCACGATGGTGGCGGCGGAGGAGCAGGCATTCTCGATGATTTCTCGCAGGCCCCGCACGTTGACGGAAATGATGTTGGGATCTCCGGCGACGAGAGCGTAGGTCACGTAGCGCAGAAACCAACTCAAATCTCGTAAGGATTTGGTCATGTTCGCGGGGCCGTAGCGGGCCACGTTGATGGCTCGGAAACCGGCGGGGGCAGCTCCGGCGCTGGGGGTGAAGAAGAGGTTTTTGATGCCGTCAAAGACACTTCCTTCTTCTTCGACGTAGCTAACGGTCTCTAGGGTTTCTGAGGCGGCTCCTGCCATGGCCATGACTGGCTCTGGCTTTTCTAAGAAGGACATGGGAGACCCGCCGGTGAAGATCCGGTTGGCGGCCCGGGAGACGATTAAATCTGACTTGGCGGTGAGAATTTGGGAAATCTCAACGCGCTTGGTTCCGGATTTGAAGAAGGTGTCCAGTTCACCCAGTTCGTTCCGTCCCAGGTAACGATCCTGCTGTTCGGCTTGCGAGATCGTTGAGACGGGAACCGTTTTGAAAATTTGCTGGCGCACTAATGTGGTGCCACCGCTTGCTGTTACACTCATGAGTTATATTTACAAGAACGACAGGATACCGGGGAGGGACAGGGGAGAGGCAAAGGCTTCTTCTTATCCTAGTATTGTTATCCGGCTTCAAACACTCTAGTTTTATTAAGCTCGCACTGTTAAGAAGTATGTCAAAATCAGGTTGCGAACTCGGGCGGTCAATATTCTAATTACCGCGACATGATAAAGGATCGCGGGTCTCTGTATGAGAAAACGCAAAGTTTTGTAACGTTTGAGCGATCGCCCATCGCCCCCCCGATCCCAGATTTTACCGCTTGAGTGGGTTGATTCGGCTATTTTTAAGATTGGTATATGACAGACAGGTCTCAGATTAGCGCGGCAGTGCGCCAACTTTACAATACGTATCCCTTTCCCCCGGAACCGTTGCTGGACGAACCCCCTCCCGGTTATAACTGGCGCTGGCATTGGCAGGCGGCCTATAACTTCTGCTCGGGACGCAAGCCGCCACGGGATGATGTGCAAATCCTCGATGCCGGTTGCGGAACGGGAGTGGGGACGGAATATCTGGTTCACCTCAATCCTCAGGCTCAGGTGACGGGGATTGATTTGAGTGATGAAGCCATTAACGTGGCCCAGGAACGCTGTCGCCGCTCGGGGGCGGAGCGGGTTAGGCTACAAAACCTGAGTATCTATGATGTGGACCAGCTCGACAGCCAATTTGACTACATTAACTGTGTTGGGGTGCTGCATCACCTCCCAGATCCCATCGCTGGCCTTCAAGCTCTGGCCAGTCGCTTGAAACCAGGGGGGTTGATGCACGTGTTCGTCTATGCGGAGTTGGGACGACGAGAGATTTATTTGGCCCAGCAGGCGTTGGCTCTGTTGCAAGGGAGCGATCGCGGTAACTTCAAGGAAGGGGTACGCCTGGGCCGTCAACTGTTTCAGTCCCTCCCGAAGACGAATCGCCTGGTGGTCGAAGATCAACGCCGTTGGTCCCTGGAAAATCATCGCGATGCCAATTTCGCCGATATGTATCTCCATCCTCAGGAGGTCGATTACAACATTGAAACCCTGTTTGAGTTGATTGATGCCTCGGGGCTGTCCTTTGTCGGCTTCTCTAATCCCAGTTATTGGGACATTGACCGCTTGCTGGGGTCTGATGCTGAGTTACTGGCGCGATCGCAGCAGTTGCCCGAACGGGACTATTATCGCCTTGTGGAACTACTGGACCCGGAATTAACTCACTATGAGTTTTTCCTCTCCCGTCCCCCCCTAGACCATTGGCATTGGCAGCAGGATGAGCAGTTACGCCAGGCGATTCCTGAAATTCACCCCTGTCTGCAAGGCTGGCCCAGCCAATCCCTGTTTAACTACGACTATCAGATTGTTAGCCTATCAGAACGCGAATTTGCGTTTATGCAGGCCTGTGAAGCGGGGGAAACTTGCGTCGGTGACCTCTGTGATCGCCTGGGGTTCGACCTAGAGGAAGTGCGATCGCTGCTCAAGCAACAACTGCTAATGCTCACCCCCAAATCCTAAAACCCACCCTAGCCTGGCCAGAAAATCAGATCGATTCCTCAAAAGGGAAAGTTCTCGGGCAGTTGGCGTACCGCACCGTGATATGATCTCTTCTGGTTTGGATTAGTCCAGACGCTCCTTCTCGTCAGCCCGAGATGGTCAGTTACATCACCCTAACCGTTGACTCAAATTCCTTTGAGGCCGATTAGGGCCGCCGTAACTGTGCTAATCGGTCCTGCGTGACATCAATGTAGGTGTTTGCACTATGCACCCACGTTTTGAAGATAACCTCACGCCGTTGACGACACGTCCTCGCTTTCGTCGGTCTGATGACGAGTTCGGCGGCAAAATCTCCCCCGTCTCGTCCAAGCCGATCCGAGTCTCTGCGCCTCCAACCCCATCGGAACCCGTTGCCCCCTCCACTGAGAGTCAAACCTCAGATGAGGACTATTACCGGCTTCAGAAACAACTCTACGTTGTGACCTTGGTCATCTCTGGAGTGGTCTGTAGCTCCCTCTGGTCTCTGTACTCTCGTGATGTGGCATTAAACTATCTGATTGGGGCCATGGTCGGTACCGTGTACTTGAGAATGATGGCGAGAGATGTGGCACGTCTCGGTCGGACAAAGGTTCGGCTGGGGAACGGACGCATGGCACTGTTTATCGGGCTAATGGTGGTCGCCACCCAAGTTCAGCAGCTCCAGATTCTCCCCACCTTCCTTGGGTTTATGACGTATAAAGTAGCGATTCTCGTCTATGTCCTGTTGACGACGTTCGCGCCGGACTTAAACTCTTCCAGGCAACCTGTCAATCGATGAGATAACATGCTCGACGTGCTACATACCGTTAATACTTTCCCTTTGGCTAACTTGGAGGTCGGTCAACATTGGTACTGGGAAGTCGGTAGCCTTAAACTTCACGGACAAGTTTTTCTGACCTCTTGGTTCGTGATCGCCCTGTTGGCGATCGTTTCACTTTTAGCAACGCGCAACCTGCAACGGGTTCCCAGCGGACTTCAGAATTTGATGGAGTACGCCCTGGAGTTTATCCGGGATCTGGCCAAAACCCAGATTGGAGAAAAAGAGTATCGCCCCTGGGTTCCTTTCGTGGGGACGTTATTTTTATTCATTTTCGTGTCAAACTGGTCTGGGGCACTTGTTCCTTGGAAGCTCATTGAGCTACCCGCCAGTGAACTGGCGGCACCCACGAACGATATCAATACCACGGTGGCCTTGGCACTGCTGACCTCCTTGGCGTATTTTTATGCCGGGTTCAGCAAACGCGGGCTGGGCTACTTCGCCCGCTATATTGAGCCAACGCCGATCCTACTTCCAATCAACATTCTGGAAGATTTTACCAAACCCCTCTCCCTGAGTTTCCGTCTCTTTGGTAACATCTTAGCGGACGAATTAGTGGTAGCGGTTTTGGTTTTGCTGGTGCCGCTGTTCGTGCCATTACCCGTGATGGTGCTGGGTTTATTTACCAGTGCGATTCAGGCGTTGATTTTCGCCACCCTGGCCGCTGCCTATATTGGCGAAGCCATGGAGGGACACGGCGAACACGATTAGTTCATCGCTGGCGTTCCTATGGGGTTGAAGCCTTTGGTGTAACCCCCATAAACCCCACAGAGAAGAGAGATCTTGGCCCCAGCGGGCAAGTCTTCCCCTGTCTGTAAGCAACACCCTCGGCAATTCGTTTGTCGTTTAACGTTTAATTTAGACTGAAATAAGGAGTAAACAATGGATTCTTTAACGGCTGCTGCCTCTGTTATCGCTGCTGCTCTCGCGGTAGGACTCGCTGCAATTGGACCCGGACTGGGTCAAGGTAATGCAGCTGGACAAGCCCTCGAAGGGATTGCTCGTCAACCCGAAGCAGAAGGAAAAATTCGCGGAACCTTGCTGCTGAGCTTGGCATTCATGGAAGCACTGACCATTTATGGTTTGGTGGTTGCTCTGGTGCTGCTGTTTGCTAACCCCTTCGTTTAATCGAGTTTTTGACGCTAGGGGGTTCAGAGCCAGTTCACTGAAGTGACTTCAAGGAACAGCGGTTCTGACCCCCTACTCACGATAAGGAGGGTAAGGACAAACCTAAGATTATGCATTGGACAATCGTACTGGCAACTGAAGCCACTCAAGAGGGTGGGTTGTTTGCATTCGACGCAACCTTGCCCCTGATGGCAATTCAGTTCATGATTCTCGTCGGGATTCTCAATGCGGTGTTCTATAAGCCGTTGACGAAATCCCTTGATGACCGAGATGACTATATCCGCAACAAAAATCAGAGCGCCCAGGCCCGTCTCAAAGAGATTCAAGACAAACAGGCGAAGTACGAGCAAGAACTCGCCTCAAGTCGCAGAAAGGCTCAAGAAATTATTAACGCGGCTCGAGCAGAAGCGAATCAAACAGCTGATGCTGACATTGCGGAAGCACAGCGTCAAGCTAATGAGGAACGAGAACAAGCGGCGGCTGAAATTGAACAGCAAAAACAAGCCGCTTTTGCTCAGATTGATCAGCAAGTGAATGCCCTCAGTCGACAAATCCTCGAAAAAATCCTCGGTTCTGAACTCGTCAAACGTTAACGAGCTAGTCACGAGTCACAGACTGTAAAATCAGTGGGTGTCTCGATTTTGAGATCCAATGGGGGACTGCCTCCAAGGATGGATCAGCAAGGTAACATTTAAGCGATTAGGGTTTAAGAATCATGGAGACTTTTGTATGGCTGGCTGAGGCCGAAGGAGGTTTTGCGTTTAACCCAGACCTATTCGGCAGCAACCTGATCAACCTCATCATTGTCATTGGTGTACTGTACTACTTCGGTCGGGGCTTCCTAGGCAAGATCCTCAGTGAACGCCGCAACACCATTGAAACGGAAATTAGAGAAGCTGAGCAGAAAGCCAGTAAGGCGGAAGCCGATCTGAAAACGGCTCAAGCAAATCTTGAACAGGCGCAGGCTCAGGCTGAGCGTATTCTAGCAGAGGCCAAAGAACGGGCTGAGACGGTCAAACACCAAATTCGGGACGAGACTCGCGCTGAAATCGAACGGTTGAAAGCGTCCTCGGCTCAGGAACTTCAGTCTGATGAAAGCCGCGCTATGTCACAGTTACGTCAGCGTGCTGTGGACTTGGCCGTCGAAGAGGCTCAGACGTACCTGCGCGATCGCCTCAATTCTGAGGATCAACAGAAAATTATTGATCGCAGCATTAGCCTAATTGGAGGTCAGCGATGACAGGACAAATGGCAACCGCCGAAATTGTTGAGCCTTATGCGAAAGCCTTGATGGCCATCGCCAGCGAACATGACCTGGTGGATACCATCGGCGACAATACGGCTCAAATCCTCGATACTCTCAAGAGTTCTGAGGAGCTACAGCAATTTATTACCAACCCCATCATCAAACCGGCGACAAAGAAAGCCGTCTTAACGCAACTGTTTGACGGCCAGGTGCATGACTATACGTTCCGTTTTCTACGCCTGCTCGTCGATCGCGGTCGCATTCTGTTCTTACAGGAGATTTGTTCTCAGTATCAAGTCTTGTTGCGAGAACTGAAAAATATTGCGCTGGCTGAAGTCACCTCAGCCGTGGAACTCAGCGATGAGCAACAAGAGCAAGTGCGCGATCGCGTCAAAGGGTTCACCAACGCCAGTGATGTGGAGTTAGAGATTGAAGTCGATCCGGCTCTGCTGGGTGGCGTGATTATCCGCGTTGGCTCTCAAGTGCTTGACGTCAGTTTGCGGGGTCAACTGCGTCGTCTAGCTCTGAGCCTCAGTTAACACCACCGCCATAAGCGGCGAGTGTGTCTAGACGTTCGTGATCACAGTTTTATCCAAGAAGCGTTCAACAGCGAGACAAGATTATGGTAGCTATCAGACCAGACGAAATTAGCAGCATCATTCAGAAACAGATTGAAGACTACGACCAGGATGTCAAAGTCTCCAATGTGGGAACTGTCCTTCAAGTTGGGGACGGAATTGCCCGTGTCTATGGCTTAGAACAAGCGATGGCTGGGGAACTCCTCGAATTTGAAGATGGAACCATTGGCATCGCCCTCAACCTCGAAGAAGATAACGTTGGGGTCGTGTTGATGGGTGAAGGCCGCGACATCCAAGAAGGATCGTCCGTTAAATCCACCGGCAAAATCGCTCAGGTTCCCGTAGGGAATGCCATGATTGGTCGGGTGGTGGATGCCTTAGGTCGTCCCATTGACGGTAAAGGTGACATCAACACCAGCGAAACTCGCCTCATTGAATCCGGTGCGCCGGGGATTATCGAACGGAAATCTGTTTGCGAACCCATGCAAACCGGGATTACCTCCATCGATGCCATGATTCCCGTCGGCCGCGGTCAACGGGAGTTGATTATTGGTGACCGTCAAACCGGGAAAACTGCGATCGCCATCGACACCATCCTCAACCAGAAAGGCGAAGACGTGGTTTGCGTCTATGTGGCGGTAGGTCAAAAAGCCTCCACGGTGGCTCAGGTAATTGGTGTTCTTGAAGAAAACGGCGCCATGGATTACACCATCGTCGTCGCCGCTAACGCTTCTGACCCGGCTACCCTGCAATACTTAGCACCCTACACTGGCGCTAGTATGGCGGAGTACTTTATGTACAACGGTAAAGCTACCCTGGTCATCTATGATGACTTGTCGAAACAGGCTCAGGCCTATCGTCAAATGTCCCTGTTGCTGCGTCGTCCCCCCGGTCGTGAAGCCTATCCTGGAGATGTCTTCTATCTTCACTCTCGTCTGTTGGAACGGGCCGCTAAACTCAGCGATGAACTCGGTGGCGGTAGCATGACGGCGTTGCCGATTATTGAAACCCAAGCCGGTGACGTGTCTGCCTACATTCCCACTAACGTTATCTCGATTACTGACGGACAGATCTTCCTCTCCTCTGACCTGTTTAACTCCGGTCAGCGGCCAGCAGTGAACCCCGGTATTTCCGTCTCCCGTGTGGGTTCGGCGGCGCAAACGAAAGCCATTAAGAAAGTGGCTGGGAAGATGAAACTGGAATTGGCTCAGTTCGATGAACTCGAAGCCTTCTCCCAGTTCGCCTCTGATTTGGATGCAGCAACCCGTAACCAACTCGAACGGGGTAAACGCTTGCGTCAGTTGCTCAAACAGCCGCAAAACTCGCCTCTGCCTCTCGAAGAACAGGTGGCGATTGTTTACGCTGGGGTTAATGGTCTCCTCGATGACATCCCCGTGGAAAAAGTCACCAGCTTTACCCAGGGACTTCGGGAATATCTGCGTAGCAGCAAGCCGAAGTTTGGTGAGTTGATTCGTTCGACTAAGAAGTTGGAAGAAGAATCGGAAAGCCTGCTCAAAGAGGCGATCGCAGAATATAAACAGACCTTCTTGGTGTCTGCGTAATCGCGAACTTGATTTGAGGGTGAGGCTGGCCTGGCCATCCCTTGCCCTCAATCCCTCTAGTGCCACTATTGTTCAATTTTTTCCACTATGGCTAATCTAAAGGCGATTCGCGATCGCATTAAATCTGTTAAAAATACGCGAAAAATTACCGAGGCCATGCGTCTGGTTGCAGCGGCGCGGGTTCGTCGCGCTCAAGAACAAGTCTTGGCGACTCGTCCCTTTGCTGATGCTTTGGCCCAAGTGTTGTTTGGCCTGCAAAACCGTCTGCAATTTGAAGACGCGGAGTTACCTCTACTCGAACAGCAAGAGGTGGAGTCTGTGGCCCTGGTGGTCGTGTCTGGCGATCGCGGTCTCTGTGGTGGCTACAATGCCAACATTATCCGTCGCGCCGAGGCCCGCGCCGCTGAACTGAAGGCAGAAGGCAAAAACGTCACCTTCATCCTCATCGGCCGCAAAGCCATTCAATATTTCAAGCGTCGGGATGCTCCCATCACCGCCACCTTTGCCAATCTCTCGCAAATCCCCACCGCTGAAGAAGCCGGACAAATTAACGACGAAACCCGCGCTCTCTATCTCTCGGATAATGTGCAACGGGTGGAGTTGGTCTACACCAAATTTGTCTCTCTCGTTAGTTCTAAGCCAGTGGTGCAAACCCTGCTTCCTCTCGATCCTCAAGGCTTAGCCGCCCAGGATGACGAAATCTTCCGCCTCACCAGTCGTGGTGGCAGTTTTGAGGTGCAGCGCGAACCGGCTCCCATGACGGCGGCAGAACTGCCCCGAGATATGATTTTTGAGCAAGACCCGGTGCAAATCCTCGATGCCTTGCTCCCTCTCTATATCACCAACCAGATTCTGCGGGCCCTGCAAGAATCGGCAGCGAGTGAGTTAGCGGCGCGGATGACCGCGATGAACAACGCTAGTGATAACGCCAACGACCTTATCTCTGACTTGACTCGTTCCTACAACAAAGCCCGTCAAGCTGCCATTACTCAAGAGATTCTTGAAGTGGTCGGCGGTGCTGAAGCGTTGGGTTAAAAGAGCAGGCAAAAGGATGTAGGGGCGTACCCTTGTGGTCGCCCTAGGATGTAGGAACGTACCCTTGTGGTCGCCCTAGGATGTAGGAACGTACCCTTGTGGTCGCCCTAAGATGTAGGGGCGTACCCTTGTGGTCGCCCTAGGAGGCAATTGAGCCTAATCCAATTTGCCGATTCCCCAAAAGCGTCTTCTTCGGAGGACGCTTTTTTTCTTGCTGTTTCGGCTCAATTGCCCTTGACATTGAAAATTGGTTTCGTTATAATAGAACCATAAATAAAGCTTCACCCCTTAATCAAAGCGCACCAAATTTTTGATTCAAGGTTGGCAAGGCTTCGCGACCCCGGTGCGGGTCGCGCAAAGCCAAACATCTGGGCAGGGCAATTTTATTTCTGATTAACGTACAAAAATCTAGAATAGCCAGCGAGTGGCATTAATCCTAAGGTTCTGAATTAGCGAACCGTCGTTGGATCGAGCCAGAAAGCCACTTCCCGCGTGAGAGTATTCAAATCCCGATATAGTCCCTGTTTCACCCACTGGGCCATGGCATCAAAGGGAGAAAAGGATTGTCCCACCTCCCAGGGAATATCCTGAGCAATGGGTGTTAGATGAGTCCCCTTGAGAAGCCTAAAACTGACCCAATCGGGAAACATCCCCTCTAACACGGGACGCAGAATCAAACTTTGGTCGATGGTGTCATCTTGAAACTTAATCAATAAATTGCGTCGGACCCCATAATGACTGGCGATTAACTCTTGGGTTTGTTCTGGAGACGGAGTAAATTCCACATCCGTCAGCACCGAAAGCTGGTCAACAAAGGGAATTGAACGCCGTGCGGGGTAATTGTTATAGGCCATAAAGATGTTACCGGCCCGTTTGACGCTAAACAGACTGCTAATGAGGAGATGGAGTTTACAGCCAAGACTATGGCCAACCCCATAAACCGGCAATCCCCGTTGACGAAGTTGGCCCGTGGCGTAGAGGCGATCGCAAGTCTGTTCAAAACGATTCAGAGACTCCTGGGCCATCTCCTTATGATTGAGGGTATTAATCAAGGGGGTCGCAATGACCAGATAGCCCTGACGGGCCAAATACTCCAACAAGAAACGATAGGTGTATTTGGGGGCAGTGGCGACGAACGCCCCACCGAGAAAGTGAATGATTCCCTTAGGACGATTGGGAATTAGGACTGAACTCCCCGTTACATCTTGCCAATCTGGAACCCGTTGAGCCATAGGGCGATCGCTCACAACACAAAAACTCACTCCATTCTATCGCAGTCTCCCCATAGAGAAAAAAGAGGGCCTTTCAAGAAGACCCCCCCATGTCTGGAACTCTATACATTAGGTTGACGGTTGCACAGTCGCGGTGGCCACTAAGACTGACGGCGTTTCATCAAACCCAGTCCAGCAATACTCAATAGTCCCAAGACGGTCGAGGGTTCAGGAATCGGCTCGCTGGGAGGACGGCCAGGAATTGTCAGGTTATATAAACCAGTGTGAGACCTACCATCAGCACCTTCACCTTGGTCATTCACCAAGCCTGAAGCCAACGCCTGTCCAAAATCGTAAAGGAAGTGAGTTTCACCGGCATAGTCAACTCGGACGACTTCACTAAGGTTCAAACCGGTGTAATGGTCAAGGTGTCCAGCTAAACCAATAGAGATCGTGCCATCATTGGCCATATTGACGTAGTTGACGTTCGGGTCACTAAACCGAGCATAGCCTCCGAAGAAAAGGAAAGCAGAAAATGCCGAATTGTAGTTGGTTGCACCTTGAGACGCAAACCAGCTTTCTAAGCCAGTGTCAGAATGGTTCCAAGCTTCATAGAACCATTTTTCAGCCAAGCTATTGTAGCCTCCATAGGGGTTTAACCAATCGCTACGAGTGAGACTGCTCACTCGAATTTCCTCACCATTCAGGAAGCCAGATAGCGTAGTGGCATTATCCATATCAGCGGAGTCAGGACTGCCGAGGATTCCCGATAGCTCAACATGACCCCCAGGATTGTTGATGTCTCCTTGGAGTAAGGTAGCTAAATCCGCATTGTTGTTGAGAACAGTAGAATCACCAACCTGTTCGTAGAGAAGATAGGGTTGGTCATTGAGAGTGGGGTTCGTTAGGCTAAATGCCAAGCCAGGAGCGGAAGCCAAAACGCCCATTCCAATAACGGAACCGCCGATTAGGGTTTTATGAAGTAATCCAGACATGAGTGTAACGTCCTTTAAGTAAGTTCAGAGTAGAATCGCTTGTATATCGGGTAGATGCCGACAGAGTTCGTTCCAATTGCTCTGAAAAGCCGGGTCGGAAGTGATGAATCTCACTCATGCCCAGGAACGACTGTCTAACCGCTCAGTTTCAACCTACCCTCATTTTAGGGGGTTATTCTTGGCAGTAGGTAAAGTTAGTGTTGAGTTTTGCCCGAGTTTTATAAAGTTTTTGCGAAGTTGAAGCGATCCATCAAAACCTTATGACATTTGGGATTCAAGGCTTTTACATGGAATTACGGATGAGATTTAAAGTCGTAAAAGTTAATGACTTAATCTTAAGTATTAATGCGTAGAAGTCAGCCTATTTTCCTGAATCTCACAAGTCACTCCCCATGATCTGAGTATTTCAGCTCAGGAGGTCAGCAACGACCCCCGTAAGAATACGGAAATGCGCTCAACCGCTGTGGTTAAGACCTGTGGCGATCGCACCAAAGCAAAGCGCACATAGCCCTCACCACTTTCACCAAAACCCACTCCTGGAGACACAGCCACCCCCGTCTCTTGCACCAATGCCTCACAAAAGCCGATGGAGTTCCCCCGCCAGGATTCCGGGAGTTGGGCCCAGACATACATCGTCGCCTGGGGGGTGGGAACGGTCCAGCCAATCCCTTTCATC
>SMDP01000044.1:1495-8603 GCA_012911965.1 Geitlerinema sp. P-1104 | reverse complement strand
CGATAGCGTCGCTGATACCAGTCCGCCGCCGCCTCGCGAAAGGCCTTCGTTCCATGGAAGAGGAGATATTGATGGGTTTGACGATCCCAGAGCGATCGCTCAATCTCCTGCAAAATAAAATCGGCCGTCGCTAAATCCGACGAACCGAGAGATAAATCAATAATATCTCGTCCCGCCAGGCGGGCCGCCGCCTTCGCCCGATCCATATCTGCAAAAACATTAGCACGGAGCGAGCCTAGGCGTTGAGCAAAATGAAGCATAACAAAAGCGTGAACGAGACAGAGAGCGGCGAAACATCAAGCCCCTAACAGCGAGTCTAAGAGCTGCTGAAGTTGCGATCGCGTGATCGCCCCTTCCTTCGCCTCAAGCAGCTCACCCTGGCGATAGAAGCGTAACGCCGGGACTCCTTCAACCTTGCAACGTTTCACCGACTCCGGATTTGTATCCACCTCCAACTTGACAATCTTAAGGCGATCATCATAGTTCTGCGCGGCCCAATCAATCGAAGGAGAAACCAAGCGACAGGGGCCACACCAAGACGCCCAAAAATAGGCCAAAACAGGTTGGCTTGCCTCTAACACTTCGGCTTGGAACTGAGAATCATTAATCGTAACCGGTTGACTCATGGTTTTGTCGTTAACATCCCTGAGGGGAGACAGGACTGAACAAAATCCCCGTCACCCAGTTTAAAACGAGATGAGCCGGAAACCAACAAGCGATCGCCCAATTTTCAATCGAGCGATCGCCATCATCGAGAACAATCTCGAACCCGTCCCTAGAGATTATCCAGTTCAGCCCGGAGTTTCTCAAGTTCATCATCAACTTCCGCATCAGCCGCCGGAGCTTGGCCTTCCGGAAGGGCCCCAGCCGGTTTCGAGCCTCCCGAAAGCTGAGCTTTCATCGCCGTTAACTCATCATCCACATCACTACCGGATTCCAACTGAGCGAACTGGCTTTCCAAATCCGCCCCGAGTAGTTCTTCCGAAGCTTGAGAGGTGGCTTCAGCTTCGAGGACTTTCTCTTCCATACGTTCAAACGCCCCCATCGCCCCACTACTATTGAGGGAGCCGAGACTACTTTGCAACTGCTCCTGAGCCTTCGCCGACTGCATCCGAGCCTTGAGCATATTTTTCTTGGTTTTGGCCTCAGAAATCTTGCTCTCTAATTGCATCAAGCTGCGTTTGAGGGTCTCCACCTGCCCCGACTGACCATCATACTGAGCCTTAAGCGTCGCCGCCGTTTCCGCATGAGACTTCTTACGTTGCAAAGCTTCCCGAGCCAGGTTCTCATCGCCCTTTTGCAAGGCCAACTGAGCGCGACTCTGCCATTGATTGGCATTCGTCTGAGCTTGATTGTATTGTTGTTGAGTTCGCTTTTGTTGGGCGATAGACTTGGCAACAGCTTGGCGCAACTGCACCAAGTCTTCCTGCATATCAATAATCGCCTGTTCTAAAATCTTTTCTGGATCTTCAGCCTTGCTGACCATGTCATTGACATTGGCGCGAACGACGCGGCTGATGCGATCAAATAATCCCATAACGTCTTTATTCCTTCTGACAGTTGGTTAACAAGTAGAAAACGGAGGTCTACTTCCAGTGTAGCGAGCAGCGGCTCAGATTGGGGAGTTGGGGGCGTGACGACAACGGCTCTGTCCACTTCCCCATCCTACCCCGAATCCCCCTAGGGGGCTTGATAAACTTGGGCCGATATCCCATCCTCTTGCAGACGGTTTACCAGACTCTCAGCACTTTGGGTATCATCAAAAGCTCCCACCTGGACTTTGACTCCACCGGGAAACTGGCGCAAGTAGGCATCTGGAACCACCTCACGGACCTGATTTAAGGTTGACACCTGATTGTTATAGTCCACCACCACAAAGATAAACCCAGCATAATTATCATCGCGATCAATCGTCGGGGGGGGACCGGAAGACTCTTCCGTAGCCGCTGGCTCAGGGGTCTGAGGTGTTTCTGTACCCGACTCAGGACTCCCCGCCGTTTGAGAGTCCTCTGCTGTCTCTGGAGTGAGTAAAGCCGAGATATTATCCAGAGTATTTTCACTCTCATCAGCGCCCTCGGACGGAGTCGCAGCCGGAACCGCTGGCTGACTCGGGGCTTCAGGAGTCGGAGGAGGAGTCACCAGGGGCGATCGCGTCTCAGGATCTAAACTGCTGAGGGTACTCAAATCCAACTGAATAAACTCCTCCGCCGCCAGATCAGGCGATGTCGGTAAGCGAGTTGGCCGAGACTCCGCCGTCGAAGTCGTCTCGTCCTCTTCTTCCGTCGCCGTTTCCTCAGTAAAAAATCGCTCTAATCCCAACTGTGACAAACTCTCAGGATTAACCAAGACATACCCCAACGTGGCCGTGGCCGCCAGAAATAGCAACACCGAACCAACCCCCAAAGCCGTAAACTTGCGTTCTCCTTCATCCTGAGACTCAGACGACTCAGACGACTCCGCCGCCATCCCAGTCACACCAATGCTCAACCCCGCCTCAGACTCTCCCGGACTCTCCGCCTCCTGACGTAACCGTTGCGCCGACTCCAAATAGGTTTGTGGAGCCACCGTAGACTCCGAAGCATCCCCAAGCGCGTCAGACTCAGTTGTCGTTGCAGACTCAGCGGGTAACTCAATTCTCGTCCCGTCTCCATCGGCCGCCAAATCAGAAGAAACATCCCAAGGAGAGGTTTCCTCTGAGGTCATCTCAGAAGACTCAAGCCGTCCCTCAACCACCACCGGCTGTGATGGCGGGGGAGGAGGAGGGGGACTCATCCGCTTGCGATGCTGTCGATAGCGATCGAGTTCAGCATCGAGTGGAACATCCAAACTCGCCAATGCGACTTGTAACGAGGGATGAAGCACAGAAGTAGTTCGTGTAGGGGAGGGTGTAGTGGAAGACACTTAACTTAAGTTGCCGGTTCACAAGATGGACACCCCATCGGGGCTGTTACAAGATTAACTCGACTTGACTGGGAATGGGGGGCAAGTTGTAGACCTCGTCAGTCCAAAAGTCTTGGTCTGTCTCAGTCTGTATGGCAAAAATGGGTCTGAATAGGCTAAAAAACGGGGAAAAGAAGACAACAAGCAACAGGCAACAGGTGGGAACTTCTCTCCCGACGCAGAATGTCAATCCGGCAATCTCCGATTGCTATATGTTGGATGGCAGCAACTTCAGGAAAATTTGAGCCAGTTTTCACACAACCTTCACAAAGGTGAGTCACCCTGGAAGTGGGAAGTCACGTCTAACGTCTCGACCCTGCCAACTGTTCAGGTAGCCGTCCCCTAATCCCACTCAAGATCAACCCGAGCCAAGGGGGCGATCGGATTTAGCAGCACCTATTAATCATGAGTTTTGAATCCCTCGACCAGATTCTACGATCTATCTCCCCTCCAGTTGCCGCCTCGCAACAAGACCCATTCGAGCAAATCCTGGCCCTTTGGCCGGATCTGGTTGGGCAAAAAGCAGCTCGCTTCAGTCGTCCCACTCGTCTATCCCAAGGCATTCTACAGGTTGCTACCGCCAATGCCGTTTGGGCCCAACAGTTGACCTTCCAGAGACGTCACTTACTCAGTCGGCTCAACGCCCATTTAGACGACCCCTTACAAGACATCCGACTCTCACCCCGGTTGTGGCATCAAGAAACTCAAATGCCTGAACCCACTCCCGAGTACCAACTTGCAGACCATCCCAGTGTTTGGGATAGGCCAGCTGACCCCTCTTTCGCTCGCCACTCGACCGGGATGGTTCCGTCCTCCCTCAGCCCTCAACTAGCATTTGAAGCTTTGTTACAAAAACTCGCCGCTCGCACTCACGACGCGCCCATCTGTCCAGTTTGCCATTCTCCAACTCCCCTCGGTGAGCTAGACCGCTGGTCCGTTTGTGCCGTTTGTGCCGTGTCTTCCCCAGAAGTTGGGCGGTAATCTTCTTGTCTTTTTGACCATTTGACAAGGTTTCTCTAATCGATCCCCGCTAAGTCCTAAGGGGTTCTTTAGTCTGTAGTCATGACTACAACAGCAGTTTATTTTTCTTTACATAGTTTATTATTAGTTTACAAAAAAGACCTTTAACACTAACTTTTATATTTTCTTTGGGATCTAAAAAAGGGAGAGATTGTAGAATTAAAGAAGATAAATAAAAACGTCCATTTTAAATCTGATTCAATGAATATCAATACTTGCTCCGTTTCAACCTGTCGCTCGTGCCGATACTATACCCCCGAAGGTCGTCGAGGTGGCCAATGCCAGCAACTCAGTGCGCCGGTTTGTGGGAGTTGGAAATCCTGTTCCTTGGCCTTTCCACCCTTTGCCCCTTCTTGGGAACATTTAGAAAAACTTATTTCTCTCGACAGCCGCGAGCCAATTCCCCATCGGAATTTACAAAATCAACCTGTGCCTGCCCAAGCTGAACGTGTTGCTGTTTAACGAGTTCAGCTTTTTTGATACCGGTACACGCTCTCATCCAAGGAAGATAACCATCCGAGTTTAAACTTACAAAGACAGTGCGAGTCTCAAACCGTTTATTCGCGATGTTGTTGTAGTCAATCCCTAAACAAAGCCCCACCTAGGGGAGGTGGGGTGATTTTATGGCTCAGCGTTTCCAAGAAGGAACTTGGCGGCCCTCTAAGGGAGCCAGGGATACTGCCGAAAGTCAGGGTCTCGTTTCTCTAAAAAGGCTTGTTTCCCCTCAACCCCTTCTTCGGTCATGTAATACAGAAGCGTGGCATTGCCGGCGAGTTCTTGGAGTCCCGCCTGTCCATCACAATCGGCATTGAACGCCGCTTTCAGACAACGAATGGCAATTGGGCTTTTTTGCAGGATTTCCTCAGCCCAACGGATGCCCTCAGCTTCCAACTCTTCTACAGGAACAACCGTATTCACTAATCCCATCTCTAGGGCTTGTTGTGCATCGTATTGGCGACAGAGAAACCAAATTTCACGGGCTTTTTTCTGCCCCACACTGCGAGATAGATAGCTAGCTCCAAAACCGCCATCAAAACTGCCGACTTTTGGCCCCGTCTGCCCAAAAATAGCATTATCCGCCGCAATGGTCAGGTCACAGACGACATGGAGAACATGACCCCCACCAATGGCATAGCCAGCTACCAACGCAATCACGACTTTAGGCATTGAGCGAATCAGCCGCTGTAAATCCAAAACATTGAGGCGAGGAACCCCGGCCTCATCCATATAACCGGCTTTTCCTCGAACACTTTGATCGCCACCGGAACAAAAGGCATACTTGCCATCACTATGGGGGCCCGCTCCCGTGAGTAAAACCACCCCAATGCGGGTATCTTCCCGGGCATCTGCGAAAGCATCATAGAGTTCAACCACGGTTTGCGGGCGGAAGGCGTTGCGTTTGTGGGGACGGTTAATGGTGATTTTGGCGATCCCATCCCCTTTGTGGTAGAGAATATCCTCGTAGGTTTTTGCCGTTTGCCAGGTGATATCCATAAAATTGTTGTCAGGTCAATCTGATTGCTTGCCTGTTTAATCATTCCACATCAGGGGGAGGGCTAATGCTAGAGGTTGAGTCCACAACCCGATCAGCGGCTAACAAAATACTCATCGCTTCGATGAGGCGATCGCTCTCCCGAACCGCTCGTTCCGTTTCGCTGCCAAAGGTCTCACTGGCAGCTTCCATGGCATCAATTAGCCCTTGACGGTCTTTAGCTTGTACCTGTTTCGCCAAAGCCTCGAAGGTTTGGGCTAAACGGGCGATCGCCCCACGACGCTCTTCATTAGCCAGCATAATATCAGCATAGAGTTCCGCATCCTGACCAAACAGACGACTCACCATATCAATTCCCAGGCGATAAATAGGACTTGATAACTCCAAACTGCGGCCCACCTCAATGCCATCCTCAGCCAGAAACACCCCCAGTCCAAAGGTGGCGAAGTGACGAATCGCCTGAACCGTCACCATCATCTGATCATGTTCGTCGGGGAGAGACTCCACTAAATCCCCACCATCCCGGGCCATCAAATCAATCAACCATTGCCAAGCCGGGCGATCGCGGCCGGGACAAATCACCACCTTCTGAGACAAAAACGACTCCACCCCAGGGCCAAACATGGGATGTAACCCCACCACGGGGCCAGGATGTACGGCTAACATCGTCTCCACCATGGGGCCTTTAAGACTGGTAATATCCGCTAACGTTGCCGTAGCGGGGAGATAGTCGGCCGTCTGGCGAATAATCTCTAAAGTTCGGTCAATGGGGACACAGACTAAGGCCAAGTCAATCCCTTCTAATAAGTCTCGGGCCTGGGGCCAATCCTGTCGACCCAAGAGACGCACCTCATGGCCCGCCGCCTCCAGCCGCTGGCGGAAAAACTGAGCCATCATCCCCCGGCCGCCAATGAGGGTAATACAGCGTTGGGGTTCTTGCGGGAGTCGTAGGGGATGGGTGGCTAAGGCCGCCGTGCAACTGGTGACGAGACTATTCCAGACAAACGGAGGAACCCCAGCCTTCTGGAGTTCCTGTTCAATCTGGACTGAGGAGGTGGAGGGCGATCGCCCCTGCGATCGCCGAATCCGTTGACTCAGCAAGTGAATCAGTTGTGTATCAATGGCCTCAAGAGACGGATCAGTCATGGGATAGGAAACTTAGGTCGGGTCAGCGTTTTTGCCAATTAAACTATCCAGGATACCGGAGACAAAGGACAGAACCAAAGACCCAATAATTGCCCAAAATAAGCCATACACCTCGAAGCCACTGGTGAGGGCCGCAACTAATTGAATACTGAGGGCATTAATCACCAGTAGGAACAAACCCAGGGTAATAATGGTAATGGGTAGGGTCAGCAGAATCAGCAGCGGACGCACCACGGCGTTGACTAATCCTAAAATAATGGCAGCAATGAGAGCCGCGTTGAAGCCGTCTAATTCAATTCCGGGGACAACATAGGCGGTGATGACGAGGGCGAGTGCTGTCATCAACCAGGTGACAAGAAATTGTGGCATTGGCTTTAAACTCGTTTGATAACCGTCAGGAAAGCTTTTCCCATTGTACCGGTCATCTGGGGGAGATGCGGCTGAGCAGGTTGAGGCAGTGTTGTTGTGGGTAGGCTTCGGTGTAGAGTGAAGGGTGTCCTCAGATCTCCC
>SMDP01000044.1:0-1286 GCA_012911965.1 Geitlerinema sp. P-1104 | reverse complement strand
ATGCTGATTTACGGGGAACCACGTTTAGCGTCTCCTGGATGACGGATGTGAGTTTCCGAGGGGCGGATTTGAGTAATTCGATGTTAGATCAGGTAACCTTCAAGAGTGTTGATTTGCGGGATGCGGTGTTAACCGATGTAATTTTTCTCCGTTCCAAGTTTGAGGATGTGCAGATTGCTGGGGCCGATTTCAGCGAGGCGATTCTCGATGGGGCCCAGGTGAATAAACTCTGTGAACTGGCGGAGGGGGTGAATCCGATAACTGGGGTGGCCACTCGGGATTCGTTGTATTGTCGGTGAGAGGGAGGGAACAGGGAACAGGGAACAGGGAACAGGGAACAGGGAACAGAAAAGACGTAGGGGGGAACCACGTAGGGGCAATCCCTTGTGGTTGCCCGAGGACACGGAGAAAAGACGTAGGGGCGAACCCTTGTGGTCGCCCTGGTTAGGGTGTGTTCGGGCATCCAGGAAGGTTTGGACTTTGGCGACTCGGTGAAAACTTGCCCGAACGCACCGGGTTGGTGAATTGGCTGATATTTTAATTATTAATTGAATCATGGGTAACGAGAGACAAACAGTCGGAATTATTGGCGGCGGACAGTTGGCCTGGATGATGGCCCAGGAGGCTAAACGCCTAACGCTTAAGACGATTATTCAGACCCCCAGTTCAGATGACCCGGCGGCGGGACTTGCCGATGAAGTGGTGTTGGGGAAGGTCGCCGATGTGGCGGCTACCCAAGCTTTGGCAAAACGCTGTGATGTGATTACGTTTGAAAATGAATTTGTTGATTTAGAGGGATTGGAGAAAATTAACAATTCTCAGGGATTATTTCGTCCTCGACTTTCGGCGTTAAAACCTCTTTTAGATAAGTATGAACAACGCTGTTATATGGGTAATTTGGGGTTGCCTGTTCCTCACTTTTTTGAATTAACCCAAGAGAATCAATCTTCTGTAGAAATCAACTTTCCTTGTGTCATGAAAGCCCGGCGACATGGTTATGACGGTCAAGGAACGGCGATTTTACGGGATAAATCAGACCTTGAGGACACCTGGAAACGGTGGGGATATCCATCAGTTTTAATGGAAGAATTTATCCCCTTTGAGCGCGAGTTGGCGGTCATTGCCGCTCGGAATCGTGATGGGGAAATTGCCATTTATCCCATTGTGGAAACCCAACAGGAACATCAAGTTTGTCGGCGAGTGATTGCCCCGGCGGCGGTGTCGGATGGAGTGGTGGAAGACTGTCAGGCGATCGCGCGATCGCTCCTCACCCATCTCGATGTGGT
>SMDP01000439.1 GCA_012911965.1 Geitlerinema sp. P-1104 | reverse complement strand
GCGTCCATAACCTTCTCATAACAACGGTGTTCTGGCGATTTGCCAGCAAAGATAATCTTATACTGTTTAGGCGGTTGAGGATAGGGCGGCGGCTAGTTCACGCCGTCCCCTTGCCCCGATAGACTCGACCTTTCCAAGCGCCTCCCCGGCCCAACCCATGGCGTAGGGCGGAATCCAGGGTCATGAGGCTATAGAGAGCGGCAATCAAGGGCAGAATCAGCCCCAGGAAGGGGGGTTGTTGGTAGAAGCGCAGGGTGGGGAGGAGGGAAAAGGCCATTAAGAACCAGGTGGCGAAGCCGATAAAGGCGATAAAGGAGTCGTGGTTCTGGATGCCCCAAATCAGGGCGATGGGAGGTATGAGATAGGTCACTCCCATGGCGAGTAGGGTAAACAGGAGCAGCAGGGGAGAGTAGTTCAGTTGGGTGTAGGCGGTGCGGGCGACCATTCCCCAGATACTCCAGAGGGAGCGATAGGGGCGTAAGCTGATGGTCTTTTGGCTTAAGCCTAACCAAATGCCATGATACTCCTGACCTTGACCCCGTTTCACGGCTTGGGCCAGGGCGCAGTCATCGATGAGGGTTTCTTTGATGGCAGCCAGTCCTCCAATGCGTTCTAGGGCCGGGCGACGGATGAGAATACAGCCTCCGGCAGCGGCGGCGGTGGATTTTTGGGGGTTGTTGACCCAGTCGAAGGGGTAGAGTTTTTGAAAGAAATAGATAAATGGGGGGATGAGTAGTCGTTCCCAGATACTCTGACAGCGCAGTTTGACCATGAGGGAGACGAGATCGAGGCCGTCTCGTTCGGCTTTGAAGAGCAGTTGCTGTAGGTTTTGTGGGTGATGTTGGATATCGGCGTCGGTGAGGAGGTAATAGTCGGGGTTATGACGTTCTCCATGGTGTATACCTTGGTCCATGGCCCAGAGTTTACCACTCCAGCCGGGGGGGAGGGGATCGGCGGTAATGATGTCGAGTTGGGGTAGGGTTAGGTTTAATTCTTCTCCGAGGGCGTTGATATCGGCGGCGATCGCCCGGGCCGCGTCGGCGGTTCCGTCGTCGCTGCGATCATCGACGAGAATTACCTGTAATTGGCTGATGTTTTCTTGGAGGAAGAGCGATCGCAGGGTTTTGGGCAGTACGTCGGCTTCGTTACGGGCCGGGATGATGGCACAGACGCTGGGTAGGGTATCGAAGTTGGGGGGAACGGGAGACAGTTGAATGTGCGATCGCCAAAATTGCCCGCGAAAGGCTAGGAGGGTGATCCAAATGGTGAGGGAGAGTAGGGTGAGAATGAGCATAGGAGAGGAAGGCAGTAGTAGCGGTAGGATGCGTCCCGGCATCAATAGGGGTTTTGACCTAGACTTATCGATTCAAACTTGCCGGAACGCATCATTTGGGCTTGACCATCGTAGGGTCTGCTGGGAATTTCTTAAACTGGATCGAGAAACGTTTATTTGGGAGTTAAATCTGATTATTATGGCTACCTATCTGGTAACGGGGGCAAGTGGTGGTATTGGATGTGAGTATTGCCGACAGTTGAAGGAGCGGGGTGATGAGGTGATTGCGGCTTGTCGTTCGAGTTCTCCTGACTTGGATAAGTTGGGGGTTCGGGTGGAAACGGGGGTCGATATTACCTCGGATGCGGCGGTGCGGGGTTTGGCGGCTCGCTTGGCTGGACAACCTCTGGATGTTCTCATTAATAATGCTGGGGTTCTGCAATCGATTCCTCTGGATCATCTCGATTTTGATTCCATTCGTCATCAGTTTGAGGTGAATGCGATCGGCACGTTACGGCTGACTCAGGCACTTCTGCCCAATCTGTCTGAGGGGTCAAAGCTGATTCTTATGACCAGTCGCATGGGGTCGATTGGTGATAATACCTCGGGGGGGTCCTATGGCTATCGGATGTCGAAAGTGGCGATGTCGATGGCGGGGAAATCTCTCTCTCA
>SMDP01000438.1 GCA_012911965.1 Geitlerinema sp. P-1104 | reverse complement strand
ATGTTTTATTTTGGGCAACCACAAGGGATTGCCCCTACAATGATTTTGAACTGGATTCTGGATTTTCGATGACCACACCTCTGTCTCAAGGTCGCTCATTCTACCAAGCGGAACCTCTGATTGCTCGGTTGCGGGGGATTATCCGCGATTACCCGGAGGGGGTGGGGATTGTTAAGGAGTTGATTCAGAATGCGGATGATGCGGGAGCGACTCGGGTGGAGATTACGCTCGATTGGCGAACGCATCAGGCGGCGGCGGTTCCGGGGAATCTCCAGAAACTTCTGGGTCCGGCGATGTTGGTCTATAACAATAGTAGCTTCCGCGATCGCGATTTTGAGAGTATCCGTAGTCTGGGACAAAGTCAGAAGGCGACGGATTTGCAGAAAACCGGACGCTTTGGGATTGGCTTTAATGCGGTGTATCACGTCACCGATTATCCCAGTTTTATCTCTCGTGAACGGCTGATTTTCTTTGACCCCCATGGAGATGCGGTTCCGGGAACCTCGAAGGCGGAACCGGGACGAGAATGGGAGTTCGCCGCGAGTGGCTGGTGGGAGGATTACCCTGAGGTGATGGCCATCTATGAAGCTGGAGGGGTTCCTCGGGGAACTCGGGATTTTCAGGGAACGCTGTTTCGTTTACCGCTGCGAACGCCGCAACAGGCTGAGGTGAGTGAGATTCGCAATCAACCCTTTGAAGAGTCCAATGTTCGGGAACTGTTGACGGAGTTGCAAGATTGCGGGGAGGAGTTGTTGCTGTTCCTCAAGTCGATTGTCGAGATTCGTGTATTTGAGATTGCGGCTGATGCTGGGGGGGACCGGGAGGAGGTGTTGCGGATTACCACCGAGAATCCTGAGGAGGTGACGGCGGCGCGTCAGGAGTTGATGACGGCGATTCCAGAAACGGCGGTGGAGTTGATTGAAGCGTGTCGCCGTCAAGGGAATGTGTTGGGGTTAGTGTCGTATCGTCATCATCTCGAAACGGTGAGTTCTCAGCAGGTGACGAGTTCGAGTTGGAGGATTGTGCAGTTGCTTCGCATTGATGAGGGGGAGGAGTTGGCGACGGTGATTCGCTCCCTGTCGGAGAATCAGGAGAAGGTGTTACCTTGGACGGGAGCGGCGGCCCGGATTACAGCCAGTCGGACGAGAGGGGTTCCGGCGGAAGTTCAGGGAAAGGTATATTGTTTTCTGCCGCTTCCGTTGGCCTCGGGATGGCCAATTCATCTGAATGGCTTTTTTAATTTAAATAGTTCTCGGGATAATCTCAGTAGTGATTCGGGACAGACGGGAAAAGACCGTCCGCGAGCGGTTTGGAATCAACGGTTGGCTCAGCATGGGTTGGCGATCGCCTGTGCGGAGTTATATCGTAGTTTGGTGGATGATATTGGCCGTGAGAGTCCCGAGACGTTTTATAAGCTTTTCCCGACGGAGAAAATTACCACCAGTCCGGCATTGGGTCAGTTACATTTAGAGGTCTTTAAGCATCTGGCTCAGCGTCCGGTGATTCGCTCCACGGTTCGGGAAGAAGAGGATGCGTTTGAGGTCAGTCCTGATGGCAATTGTACGGTCAATCGATGGGTGAAATGGCTGGAACCTCAAGAGATTCGCCAAATTTCCTCATCCTACTGGTCAAAGTTAGTTAAACCCTTTCGGGTGGAGGGATTAGCCATCGCTGACCCCCAAATTCCTCGTCAGGTTTCTCTACTGTTTAAACAGGCGGGTTGTCCAATTCAAGAGTATAGTCCTGAGGATTTGCGGGACTCTCTCCGGGTTGAGGAGAGTTGGGGAATGCCATTTGAAGAGGCTCCCATGCGAATGTTACGGCGGATGGATTGGATTGAGGCCTTAGCACGGTTTGCCGTGTCAGACCGTCCAAAGTCCTTGCGAGGATTACCGCTGGCACTCTTGTCTAATAATCGTTTGCAGGTCTTTGGTTTTAATCCTTCGGGGGTGGTGTATCGAGC
>SMDP01000437.1 GCA_012911965.1 Geitlerinema sp. P-1104 | reverse complement strand
ACCCGATTTTGCACCACCGGCCGCAAGCCCCAGCGTCCCGCCGCAAAGCGATCTAACCCCAACCCTTCCACATAGAAGATATTGGGGTCAGACCAATAGAGTTGGGCCGCATTGAGGACGTTGGGATGGGTGATGAGGCGATCGCAGACCCCAGACAGGGCCCGAACCACCGGAATTCCATCCCCCGCATAGCCCCCAATCCTAGCGCCAATACCAGTAGGGATAATCAGAACAGCCGTATACATGAGCGTAGGGGCGAACCCTTGTGGTCGCCCTCCGGGGTGGCGTGCTTCGGAAAATCCCCCCTAATCCTGGCGGGTGACTACTGCCTCAACCTGGACCTTGCCCGTTTCCGGATTAGCCTCCGTCACCGCCCAGCGCAGGGGGTCGCCGCGCTTCTCTAACTCCGCCTCAATCTCCCGCTGGAGTTGTTGCGGGGACTCATTGGCATCAAACTCGGCACTGATAAAATGGGTCGTCATAACGAATTTTCCGTAAAGACTTGACAAAATGGCAAAAAAATGCCACAAGATAGGGAGCTGATTAGCTTTGACCAAACTGCTGTTGGTAGACCTCGTTTTCCTTCTCCGTCTCAATCACCAAATCCGATTTAGGATAAGAGACACAGAGCAGGGCATAGCCTTCCGCTTGCAGTTCCGGGCTAACCCCCATACCATCCTCTTGAGAGACTTCCCCTTCCAGGATTTTAGCCGCACAGGTGGTACAAACTCCCGCATAACAGGAACTGGGCAGCTCAATATCTTGGTCATGGGCCACCTTGAGGATAGTTTCCGACTCGGGAACCTCAATGGTGTAGGTTTCGCCTTGGTGATGTAGGGTGACGCGGTAGGTATTGGACATAAGACAGATAATTGGGACAAATAAAGACAGATTCGGACAGATTCAGACAATCGCTTGAGGTTGACTGGCGATGTCTGAATTGGGGGGACTCCATCGCATGGGGATTATACAGGGATTTTCCAGATTCTTCTAGGGGCCAGGCTCAACGGAGAGGGGCGCAACGTCTCTAGCGGCGTCGCCGACAGCGTTCAGAACAGTATTTCACCTCATCCCAGCAATTGGCCCATTTCTTGCGCCACTCAAAGGGACGACCACAAACAGGACAGACCTTTTGCGGTAAGTTGGACTTTGTGTGTTTTCGTCCCATCGCCGTCGATACGTTCTGTTTAACCCTCTGGTTAACCTTCTACTGACCCCCTCGTCCCTGTGCCATGACTGCCACTGCCCTCTCCCCCATCTCAATTGTTCTCGTAGAACCCGCTGGCGCGTTGAACGTGGGGTCTGTTGCCCGGATTATGGCAAATTTGGGGTTGAGCCGTTTGTTGCTGGTCAATCCCCAATGTGACCCGCTCTGTGATGAAGCGCGACAGATGGCAGTTCATGCTCAGGAGATTTTAGAGGGGGCTATTTATGTATCTAGTTTAGCTGAGGCCTTACAAGGCTGTCAGCGGGTGGTGGCGACGACGGCGCGAAACCGCAGTTTACCCACGGACTTGGAACATCCCCGGCAAGTCTTACCCTGGCTTCTGGGAACCCCGTCAGCCTTGGTCTTTGGGCGGGAAGACCGGGGTTTGAGTAACGAGGAATTGAATCTGGCCCAACGCTTCGCGCGGATTCCCTCGACTGCGAGTTATGCGTCATTGAATTTGGCGCAATCCGTGGCGATTTGTGCCTATGAACTGTATAACTTGGCTGGGGAACCGGGGTCATTGGAACATCAGGAATTAAGTGAGAGGCCGCCGGAGGAGGTGGAGGCGCCCATTGAGGCCATGGAAGCCTATTATGAGGATTTGCAAGACCTGTTGCTGAAGGTAGGATATCTCTATCCCCACACCGCCAACGCCCGTATGGAGAAGTTCCGCCGTCTCCACAATCGCGCCCATCCCTCATCTCAGGAAGTCGCCATGTTGCGGGGGATTTTGCGTCAGGTGAATTGGGCAATTG
>SMDP01000436.1 GCA_012911965.1 Geitlerinema sp. P-1104 | reverse complement strand
GTGAAACTGGCGCCGGAGTAGGCGAGGTTGATGTTGACGCTGTTGGAGATGCCGCCGACGATGACGCGACCGCCGCTGAAGACGTTGGTGAGGCTGATGCTGTTTTCTCCTTCGCTACAGTCGATGAGGCCGCCGTCTTTGAGGGAGTGGGCGGTGATGGTGTTTTTGCCGGTTCCCCCTTTGATTTGGCCGAAGACGGCACCTTGCAGGAGGATGGTGTCGTCGCCGTCGCCGCCGTTGATGAGGCCGCCACTTTCGACGGAGATGGAGCCGTTGACGGTGATGAGGTCGTTGCCGGCGCCGCCGTTGATGAGGCCGCTGACGCTGTTTTTGACGGTGATGGTGTCGTTGCCACCGCCGGCGTCGATGCTGCCGGAGACGTTGCCGAGGGTGAGTTGGTCGTTGCCGTCGCCGGTTTTGGTGATGCCGGAGGCGTCGCCGCTGATGTCGATGATGTTGACTTTGTCGCCGTTGTCGGCGATGATGCCGCCTTTTTCGAGGAAGAGGACGTTGTTTTGCTTGCCGACGATGAAGAAGTTGCCTTCTCCTTGAATCACGTCTTGGGCGCGGACGGTGACGGCGATGCTGGTGTCGGCGCCGATGCCGATGTAGGTGTTGATGCCGGAGAGGTCGGGTTGGATGTATTGACCGGCGCGGAAGATGTAGGTGTTGTTGCCGGCGCCGTCGAGGCCGCCGATGAGGGTGTCTCCGGGACCGCTTTGGCTGGCGTCGAGGGTGTCGTCGCCGGCGCCTCCCATGAGGAGGTTGTTGCTTTGTTGGCCGTCGGTGAGTTGGAGGTCGCCGAGTTTGGCGATGAGGTGGTTGTTGCCGGCGTTGGTTCCGGTGGCGAAGTCGTTGCCGCCCCGTAGGGTGTTGCCGATGCCGATGCCGATGACGGTGTTGTTGCCGAAACCGCTGGTCATGAAGGGGTTGTCGCCCCAAAATTCCGAGTCGCTGCCGGCGAGGATGAGGGTGTCGTCGCCTTTGTCGCCGAAGGCTTTGAGGTTGGCGGCGCCGGTTCCCATGAGGAGGTCGTTGCCGCGACCGCCGAAGAGGGAGATGCCGACGCCGACGTTGACACCGAGGAGGAGGCTGTCGTTGCCGGCGTTGCCGAAGAGTTGGTGGTTGTTGCCGGCGCTGACGTAGAGGTAGTCGTCGCCGGCGTCGGTGCCTTCGAATTGACCGCTGAGTCCGACGTCGCCGAGGAGGATGGCGCCGTCCACGCTGTCGCTTTCCAGGCGGAGGGTATCGCTGCCGAGGCCGCCGACGAGGAGGGGATTGTTGGCGGTGCTTTCACTGCCGACGACGAGGCTGTCGTCTCCTTGGCCGCCGTAGAGGCTGTCGGGGAGGTCGATGCTGATGGAGAGGAGGCTGTCGAGGCCTCGGTTGCCGAAGAGGAAATTTTTGCCTTGGGGTCCGCCGATGAGAACGTCGTCGCCGCCTCGGCCGGCCATGGTATCGCCGCCGAGGAGTCCGACGAGGGTGTCGTTGCCGCCGCCGCCGACGAGGATGTTTTTGCCGCCTTGGGAGATGAGGAGGTTGTTGCCGTCGTCGGGACTGTCTTCGCCGGTGCCACCGCCGAAGAGGGTGGTGCGACTGTCGCGGGCGAGGAGGTAGTCGTTGCCTTGGTCGCCGAGGAGGATGGCGCGACCGTTTTCGTTGATGAGGGTGTCGTTGCCGCCGCCGCCGAAGACCCAGTCGCCGATGCCTCGGCTGCGGAGATAGTCGTTGCCGGCGTTGCCGAAGAGGGTGCTGCCGGGTTCGGTGGGGTTGAGGGCGCTGATGAGGGTGTCGTTGCCTTCGAGGCCGAGGATGACGCCGACGGCGGTGCCTTGGAGGAGGTTGTTGTCGTCGTCGCCGATGAGGATGTTGTCTGTGTTTTCTACGATGGTCGTCACGGGGTTACCTCCATCTCTGGGGATGGGATAAGGGATGGCTGAGGCAGATGTCGTTGCGAGGCTGCCCCCTCGGGCCGTCCTGAAT
>SMDP01000435.1 GCA_012911965.1 Geitlerinema sp. P-1104 | reverse complement strand
AGTCGTGTTCGAGAAACAGGGCAAGGAAATGCCGGTGAGATTAACCTGCGGGCTAACCATGTAGAGATAAGTAATGGGGCGCGATTATCTTCGAGTACTTTCGGTGAAGGAAATGCTGGAACCGTCATAATAGAAGCAAGTGACACGGCACGATTGTCGAGTTCTAATGTCCTTGTCAATGTAGAGGAAAGCGGACAAGGAAACGGAGGGGATATCCGAATTATTGCAGATAGGCTGTTTATGGAAGATGGCGCTCGATTAAATTCGAGTACCTCGGGTCAAGGGAATGCAGGGACTGTCACAATTGAGGCAAGTGGTGCAGTTCTTTTCTCAAATAGTTTTGCTGCAAGCATAGTAGGAGAAAACACACGAGGGAATTCGGGAGGAGTTAGTATTATTGCTAGTCATCTAGAAGTACGAGACGGGGCAGCCTTGATTTCCAGCACCTTGGGTCAAGGGGATGCTGGAACGATCAGGATTGAGGTGGGTAATGTAGTATTCTCTAACGGTTTTGTCTTTAGTACCGTCCAAGAAAATGGACAAGGTAATGCTGGGGATATTAGTATTATTTCCAATACCCTAGAAATGCGAGATAGATCTCAATTAAATTCAAGTACATTGGGGCAAGGAAATGCAGGAACCGTTAGAGTTGAAGCGAGGGACACTATAAGCTTTTCGGGGTTAAGCTCTCGGGAAATGCCCCTGGGTATTTTTAGTGCTGTAGAAGAAACAGGACGGGGAAATGCTGGAGGTGTGAGTATCCGGGCTAATACCGTGGAAATGAATGATGGTGCTCAGCTAAGTTCAAGTACTTTTGGACAGGGAAATGCAGGGACGGTGACCATTGAAGCCAATGATAGAGTTATCTTATCGGGACTTAATAATCCTGAGGGATTGGCCACGGGGGCTTTCAGCGCTGTTGGAGACACGGGAGAAGGTAATGCGGGAGATGTGAGAATCCTTGCTAACAGTCTGGAAATGCGAGATGGCGCTCAGTTAAACTCAGTTACCTTGGGTCAAGGCAACGCGGGAACCATAAGAGTTGAAGCCAGCGATAGGGTGATTTTCTCCGGAGTGAATCCGGAAGAAGAACCCAGTGCAGCCTTGACCAGCGTGGGGGAAACAGGGCAAGGGGATGCGGGAGGCATTAGCATTATTGCCAACAACTTAGAAATCCGAGATGGAGCGATCCTAGATTCAAGCACCTTCGGTCAGGGTAATGCAGGAACAGTCTCGATTGAGGTGAGTGAGACCTTTTTGTTATCAAATGGTTTTGTCATGAGTGGTGTAGCAGAAGAGGGACGTGGTAATGCTGGCAATGTCATTGTTGTCGCTGACCGGCTAGAAGTCCATGATGGTTTGTTAATATCCAGTAGCTTGAATCAAGGAGATGCAGGAACCATAACGGTTGAAGTCCGAGACCGCGCCATCTTTTCAGGCTTTTATACCGACCTTTCCGGCCCGGAACCTGAGGTCTGGCCGAGTGGTTTATACAGCACCATTGAAGAAGCCGGACAAGGGAATGCTGGAGGCGTCAATCTCATCGCGGGAACTGTAGAACTGCGGGATGGAACGCGGTTATCCTCCAGCAACAACACCACATCCAATGCCAATGACTTTGCAGCGGGTGATGTCTTTGTCCAAGCCGATCGCCTACACCTGAGCGATCGCGCCGACATCAGTGCCAACACCGGCGGTCGTGGTGGCAACGTCCGGCTCGACACCGGAACCACCATTCTACGGCGGGGTAGCACCATCCAAACCAACGCCGAGGGAGACTTCCCCGGAGGCAATATCATCATCGATACCGATGCCCTGGTGGCCCTCGAAAACAGCGACATCACCGCCAATGCCATTAACGCTGCTGGCGGTCGAGTGATTATCAATACTCAAGGCATTTTTGGCACAGAATTTCGGGACGAACTGACCCCCGAAAGTGACATTACCGCCAGCTCAGACCTTGGGGCTGAATTCAGTGGTTCCGT
>SMDP01000434.1 GCA_012911965.1 Geitlerinema sp. P-1104 | reverse complement strand
ATAGAGGTGAGTCCAGATGGCAAGTATCTGTTTATCGCCTTGCGCGGACCGCTTCCCGTTTCCGTGGGTCATTCCTCCCAAGGGAGTTGTCCGGGCGTTGGGGTAGTGGAACTGATGGAGAATGGGGCATCAGGCCGCTTGGTCTCGGTCCTGCGGAGTTCTAATGTCATGGATAGTGCGATCGCCCCCATTGCCGGAGGTCATGATTATCAAGGCGAGGAACACAGTGATATGCACGGTGTCGCCATCCGCCGCAAATAACCCCTCCAAAGCGAGTTGGTTCCTCATGACTTGGCTGGACCAAGTTCGCGATTAACGGGGGAGTCTGTCAATGAGTGATTGGCGATCGCCTGCGAGATGTCCGCGACTATCCCCAGGCCCGCATTTGTGCGATCGCCCCTAACCCGCTCCCCATCCAGCATCGGCTACGGGGCAAGTTTTGGCGGTCTCGCCCCCCTACTGACGATGTTAAACTCCTGTGCGACGGGAATTGGGGTAGTGAATATCGATAATGGTTTTGGCGGGGCCATGTTGGCGGGGCAAATTCTACGCACCGGGGAAACGTTAATGCGTCAATCCGCCGCTGAGTGAGTTGGGGGAATTGTTCTCTGTCACGATCCTCTCCCCCGCCAATTCACCGCCTACCTCAAAAGACAGCTATCATGAACCCAGAACCCTTCGATATCGTGGAACTACTGGTGAGCCTACCAGAACATAACCTGCTTGTGGGTACCCAGGGCGCTATTATCGAAAATTTTGGGTCTAAAACCCCGTCCTTCTAGGACGGCTCCACTCTTTTAAGGCCTCAACCGGTTGAAGCGTTGCCTCGGCGACTCGCCGACTGGTGGCTTCTAGGGTTCCTGTCCCCACGTAGATTTGAGCGAACTCCCACAACCACTCCTGTTGTTTGGCGTAGGAGAGATGTCCGTCAAGTCCCAGCCAGGCTAAGAGTCCTTGCAGCTTCGCTGATAAGTCTTGTCCGGGGATAACGCCTTCGGGTAATTCTTCAGCGACTCGGACTCCGCATTGACCGCAGATTCGTCGCACTTGTTGGTACTCAACAATTTCGATGGGGCGTTCGACCAGTTGAGCCACGGCTGAGCGGCTTATGGTGGCGGCACTGGCTTGAAAGTGGTTTCCGCCGCACTGATGACAGATTTGAGGCTCGATTCTCTCGTAACGGTCGATGCGCCCAAATCCTTTGCGGGTTTTTCCGGGGTGTCCCGGTTGCCCTCCCGGTTTTCGCTTTGATGGCTCGGACTCCGCTTTCTCTTTGACTTTCTCCGAATGCCGAATGAGGTTGCTTGAGGGAGGCTTGGAGGAGGTCTGGCTATCCTTTTCGATGATTTCTTTGAGCCGTTCGACTTCCGCTACGAGTTCTTCGAGCACTGCTTGCTGTTGCAGCACGATCTCCACTAGAACTGATTTGGTCCGCTTTTCTAGCGTTTCTCAGTCTTTGGGAATTTTCGGCAGTCGGCTCTTCATGGCTCTACGCTACTCCTTTCTTCCCGCTTGTCAAGCCCCCCCACCTGAATGCTTACGTTTCTGAAACCGCTATAAAGGTTATGAAATTGGCAGCCTGAAGCGCTCGAACAATCGAAAACGGAAGATAATTGAAGATTTAATCGGACAGTTGGAGAGCGTTGAGCAGTTCTATGGAAGGGCTCTGGAAGTCGCAAGAGAAACAAGTCAAGAGCAAGGTAAGTACACCGTAGAGCTATTGCAAAGAAGTAAAGATTCTGGGAGTTGAAAATGAGCGATCGAGAACCCAAACGCTACATCACAAGGCTACAGCCGGCTCTGTCTTCCTTTAGTATCTTGCACCACAATCTGATGCTGTGTGAAATCCAAGTCTTTGATGCGTAATTGCATTGCCTCTCGCAGTCGCAAGCCACTGCCATAAAGCAGTTGGACAATGAGACGATGAACACCTGACATTTGATGAATCACCAACCGCGCTTCCTCGACAGTCAAAACTGTAGGGAGCCT
>SMDP01000433.1 GCA_012911965.1 Geitlerinema sp. P-1104 | reverse complement strand
ATGCGGTAGCTATCTTGATTATCCTTGGCGATTTCTAAACAGTCGCTTAATAAAAACTCAGCTTCTTCATACCGTTCTTCTTCAAGGGCGACTTGAGCTAAGGATTCTTTAGTCATAAGTTCAGTTTGTTTTAACTCAAAATATTCTGCTAAAGCTAAGGCTTTTTCAAAACAGTCTTTAGAGACTTGAATGTTGTTTAGTTTGTAGTTTATTTTTCCTTTGGTGTAGAGTAACCGGGCTTGATATCGCTTTAAATCGAGGGCATCTAGTTTAGGAATATCAGCGTGATTCGGGACATTTAACTCCTGGTTAAAGATGGCTTGACCTTGATGTAGCCATTGAAGGGCTTCATCACAGGAGTCTTGTTGAAGTCGTAAATGTGCCATAAATAGGGTTAAATGAAACTTAGTTTGGGGTGGCCAATATTGTTGAAACTCATCAGCTTCTTGAAACCAGTTGCCCGGTTCAGCCAGCCGACTCAATTTTCCATTTGTAATCAATGTCCAGCCTTTGCGGTGCATCACCTCTAGGGCAACAGACCAATCCTGACGCATCTGGGCCATCTGAATCAGCCAGACATCCCAATCTGAGGGAATTTTCAAAGTCTTGAGGCGAGCGGGTTGTTTAGGGTCATCCTCATCTTCCCGATGCAGAGAACGCCAAAAATAGAGAACATCTTGATAGCGATCGCAACTCATACACCAATCAACCACCTCTAAGAGAGTTTCCCATTCCGCCTCCAGTTTCCAGAGATTGGCATCTGGGGGAGAATGAGTTTCCACAAACTCTCGATACCAGTCCAGCCACCGCTGACGGACATCCTCCTCAAACTCAGGATTTTGCTGAAGTTCTTGGAGGGCATAACTCCGAGTCAGGGGTAATAGGGTATAGCGTCCATCTGAGGTAGATGTGAGGAAAGATAGGCGTTGTAACTGGGCCAAATCCTCTCCTTGAGTCACCCCCGCCACCGTCAAAAGAGCGAGGGCGAGCATGGGTTTGGGGAAAATTGCCGCCGCCATGAACAGGCGATGAACACGGGTTCCCCGCCAAGGCATAAGGGAATCTTCAAAACAATAGCGAGTGAGATGATTAGAGGGTTCTAAATGTGGCGATGCGAACAGGTCATTTAAAGTATAGCCCCCAACCAGTTGGGCAATTCTGTAGAGAATCGCTCCAGGGATACCCCCGGTGTGTTGATAGAGTTGCTGCTGGTCTTGGGTTTTCAGGGAGATTCCCTTTTCTTGGAGTTGATGGCTGATGAGGGCCTTAGCATTTTGGGGCGATAGTGAGTCGAGGGTGATGCTGATGTCTAATGGGATATAGTCGCGGCGGGTGACGACAGCTTTAACGCTTGAGGGGAGGTCGTAGAGAAAGCCGCAGATTTCCTCGTTATCGTCGAAGCCTTCGAGGTGATCGATAATTAGGAGAACTTGGCGATAACTCAAGAGATCTTGAATGCGTTCAACTTGGATTTGAAAGTCCGCCGCGAGGATGCGGGGATATTGGAGAACTCGGGCGATGGTGTGGAAGATGTCCCCGAGGTGGCGATCGCGTTTGACACGTCGTAGGAGGCGATCGCCCACCAGTCGCTGTTGTTGTGCGGAAGTAAAGATAATGGCGTCAAACTGTTTCTGAAGCAAACAGCGATAGGCGGCTTCGAGAATCAGGGTGGTTTTGCCAATTCCGCCAATCCCTTGAATGCTGATACGATGAGCGGGATGGGAGTCGCCGAGGAGGTTGAGGAGTTGGCTGAGTTGGCGATCGTAGCCAATAAAGCGACTGGTTTCCAGGGCCGGGAGATTATGGTGAGGTCGTGACGGAGGCGGTCCATACACCGTGGGATTGGGAAACGTGGTTGGCGTTGGAGAGGAGGGAGTCGCCGGGGTCTGGAGTTGTTTGTGAAGGTCTAGGAGTTTACGAGGGAGGTCTTTTTTTTTAGGTTATTGGCGTCCTCGCTCAAGTAGCCGCCTCGTTTCATGGCCTGGGTCAACCGCCGCCGTAG
>SMDP01000432.1 GCA_012911965.1 Geitlerinema sp. P-1104 | reverse complement strand
CCACCTATGTCGCCCTTCAGGAAGCGATGCAAGGCTTAATGGAAGACCTCCTAGCCGATGCCGCCAAACAAGGCTTAGAGGACTCATTTTTTGTCCATTATGCCCCCAACCTCGGACGGGATGAGCAGGGAATGGAAATTGTCCGCGTTGCCAAACCGGGGGATTCGGGAACGACAGATTTTCAGTTTATGATTCGTGGGGCCATCAAGGAAGCTGGGGTCGTGGCCCTGTTGAATCGCTATTATCAGCGTCGCACCGGTAACGCCCCTCTGGGAGAAGATTTTAGCGTCCGTCAAGCCCCGAAACAGGAAGCGGACTTACTAGATTTAGTCCAAGAGAACTTTGACCCGCAAATCATGCCCACCATTATTGGCGTTGGGGATACGGTCAATAGTACCGTGGAGGGTGAAGGGGATGAGCAGACCGTTCGCCGAGGAGGGAGCGATCGCAACTTCCTGCAACTGATTCAAAACCTGGGCCGACGGTTGAATAAGGGCAATTTAACCGTCTATGTCGACAGCAGTGGCGGCGAAGTCAAGAACCGCAAAGCCGTGGACGTCGAAATGCAAGACCGCAATGGTAAAGAGGTTCCGGTGGTGGTGTCAGGCCCTGGAGATGATCGCGATACCGAGGACCCCCTAACCTTAAACGTCGTCTTTCGGGGCGGTCATGAACAGTATAGTCAGTTCTTCCAGACCGTCGCCGAGGCCCGCCGAGAAATTGCCCGCAATCAAGGTCTCAGTTGACCTTTCAGGTAACATTGTGGCTAATCCAGTTGAGATAGGCCGCTGACCCCATGTCGATGGGGAGAGCGATGATTTCAGGAACCTCATAACTATGGAGCGCCTGAACTCGCTCTTGCAGGGAATGGAATTGGCGACGGTGGGTTTTAATCACCAGTTGCCATTCTTCATCCTCCTCGATCTTGCCTTCCCAGGTATAGGTGGACTGAACGGGGAAACGGGATACGCAGGCCGCCAGTTTCTCCTCGACGAGAGTGCGGGCAAGGGTTTTCGCTTCTTCAGCAGAAGCGGCGGTGACGAGAACAATCAGAGTGTCAGACTCGGCCGCATCGGGGAAGTTTTCATCAGCCATAACCATTTTTAATTTAAATCATCTTTCCGTGACCCGAACTGGACTTCCCAGACGCTCTAGGGAGGTTAGCGGCCCATGGAGGCAAAGGGAAGCACTTGCTGGGTCTTGCTTAACGTTACTCCGGAAATCTCCGCTTGGGCAAAGGCATAATCCTTATTCTGCCACAGGGGAATATAGGGAACCTGATCGACGACAATCTCTTGTAATTCCACTAACAGGCGATCGCGCACCTGGGGATCAGAGGCTTGACGTTGCGCCTGCAACAGTTCATTGGCCCGGGAATCATAGAAAAACGAGCCATGGTACTGGGTTTCCCCCAAACGACAACCAGACTCGGATGATCCTTCCTGACATTCTAAAAAGGGTTTCACGTAGTTGTCTGGATCAAAAAAGTCCGCATACCAGGACAAAAGAAACGTGGGATAAACCCCCTTATCCAAATAGCCATAGGCCGTAGCCGCCTCCACGCTGCGAGGCTCAATCGTTACTAAGTCCTCTAAATCTCGTTCCACCAACGCCTGTAAAATTGTGGCACTGAGACGACCGGGAACGGAACTAGAAGGAAACCACATCTCAACCACTAAAGGATGTTCTGGGGAAAATCCCGCCTCTTGCAATAACGGCTTAGCTTTCTCAAAATTGCCATCCCCGTAGCGTTCGGCAAACAGGGGACGATGGGCCTCAAATGCGGGGGGAATCAGACTATAGAGGGGTTCGGCCTGGTCGTAAAAGACCCGCTCATTCAATAGGGGCCGATCCATAATCGCCGCCAGGGCCTGACGCACCTCCAGGCGATCAAAGGGGGGCTGATTGATGTTTAAGACGAGATAGGAAATGGTGGTACTCTCCGCCTCGACTACCTGAAATCCCTCCTCGGGAGCCAGTTCCTGGAGGCTACGGATTTGATC
>SMDP01000431.1 GCA_012911965.1 Geitlerinema sp. P-1104 | reverse complement strand
GTCCAAGGCCATCGCGCCGAACTCTTCGCCCTGCGTGTCGCCCAAGCCGCCGCCGCCCTCGAAGGTCGCACCGACGTGAACGCCGACGACCTGCGCCGAGCCGTGGAACTCGTCATCGTACCGCGCTCTACCGTCGTGCAAACGCCCCCAGAAGAAGAACAACAACAACCCCCGCCTCCGCCCCCGGAATCGCCCCAGGATGAGGACGACAACGACCCCCAAGGTAACGACTCCCAAGACAACGACGAGAACGAAGACGATAACAATCAAGACGACAACAACGAAAACGAAGACGAAGACGAACTCGAACAGCCCGAAGACCAAACCCCCGATATCCCCGAAGAATTTGTCTTCGACCCCGAAGGCGTCATCCTCGACCCCGAAGTGATGAACTTCGCCCAAACCATGCAACGGGCCGGCAACTCCGGTAGTCGCAGTCTCATCATCTCCGACGATCGCGGCCGCTATATCAAACCCATTCTGCCCCAGGGGAAAGTGCGACGAGTAGCCGTCGATGCCACCCTGCGGGCCGCCGCTCCTTACCAAAAAGCCCGCCGCCTCCGAGAACCCGACCGCACCGTCATCGTCGAACAAAGCGACCTCCGAGCCAAACGCCTGGCCCGTAAAGCCGGGGCCTTAGTGGTGTTTCTCGTCGATGCGTCGGGGTCTATGGCCTTAAACCGAATGCAGTCGGCCAAAGGGGCTGTCATTCAACTGTTAACCGAGGCCTATCAAAGTCGCGACCAAGTGTCCCTGATTCCCTTCCGGGGCGAACAAGCGGAAGTCTTGCTTCCCCCCACCCGTTCCATCACCCAGGCCCGTCGTCGCCTCGAACGGATGCCCTGCGGTGGTGGGTCGCCCTTAGCCCATGGCTTAACTCAAGCGGTGCGCGTCTGTCTCAACGCCCAGCAATCGGGAGATGTGGGACAAACGGCCATTGTTGCCATCACCGACGGCCGGGGCAATATCCCCCTGGCGCGATCGCTCGGCGAAGACATCGACCCCAACGAAAAACCCGACATCAAAGCCGAATTACTGGACATCGCTGGACGGATTCGCGCCCTGGGGATTCAGTTATTAGTCGTCAATACCGAAAGCCGCTTTGTCTCCACCGGATTTGCCAAGGAACTGGCCGAAACCGCCGGCGGAACCTACTATCATCTGCCCAAAGCCAGCGATCAGGCGATCGCCTCCATGACCCAAAATGCCCTCAAAGACGCAATGGGTTGACACCATGATTCCGGGACGACTCACCGCCAGACTGGGGGCAATTCTGCTGAGTTGGGGGCTACTGGCCAGCCCCACTCAGGCCTGTCCCACCTCCCTTGAACCCTTAATTGAAGAGATGTTGCCCGACTTACCCGGTTATGTGAATCGGGTGTTGCGGCGATCGCAAACCGTGCAAGCCCCCCGCAACCACCGCACCACCGTCTTAGTGGCCGGGAACCCAGAATTTGAGCCACTTCCCCTCAACGAGCCAATTCCTGAAGGCGTAGAACAAGTCTTTTTAACCACCTTAGAACGCACCCATCGCGGCGGCCAAACCGGAGAAATCCAGCATTTCCATTGGCTCTTTCTCACTCAAAATGAGGAAGGTTGGTGGTTAGTTTCTCTATTTTCGAGTCTTGGCGATTATCCCGAACCGGGGATTGTTAGTCCCCCCCGTGAGAGCAGTCAAGGAGCCGTCGGACAAGCCGTTCAAACCTGGTTAAGAGACTGTCGATTCCGCCGTTAACCCCATTCCCATAGCTCTGTTCCTCTGTTGTTCCTCGTGACGTTTCCTCTCCTCATGACTTGGCTCGATGCCAAGTCATGCACTTGGGGAGGCTCTGCCTCCCGAGTGCAGGCGGCAGAGCCGCCAACCGTCCGTGTCACGGCTTCAGCCATGACACGAGGAAGAGGAAAGCTAAACAGATACAATGGCTCCAGCCAAGTCATGCACTTGGGGAGGACTTTTGCTTGCTATAATGGTTGGACCTGGACCCCTGAACATCGACCATCATGG
>SMDP01000430.1 GCA_012911965.1 Geitlerinema sp. P-1104 | reverse complement strand
GATTTGTTCGAGGGCTTCGTCTGGATTTTGTTGGACGGCTTGGTCATCGATTTTGATGCCATCTTTGCTGGGTTTGACCAGTTGGGCGACGTTGGCCCCAAAGACGGCATCGATTTGACGTTGCCATTGGCGGGCAATGGCGGGGGCCAGATCCTCCTCGGGGAAGGTTTCCCCTAAAAACAGTTGACCATCGGGGTTAATGGTGAGGGGGATGAGGTTGCTAGCCACCAGGACTTGTTCACAGGCCCCCAGTAATAGGGCGGTGAAGTAGCCGCGATCTTCGGTCAATCGGACTTGGAACAGGCGATAGGGCCGTTGCAGGGCGACGGTTAATTCGGTTTCAACTTTGCGAATCCGTTTTGCTTCCTCAATACCCAAGTCAAATAAGTCTCCCGCCACCAAGAGGGCGGCCCAACGGTTGATATTGGGGTCTTCGGGTAAAAAACGCATCCCATCGCTGACGCTATGGCCTGAATGCCGTTCAATCAGACGACGGACGAGTTCTAAGTCGTCCTCGCTGCGGATAAACTCAGCGACACAGGCGCGATGGAGTTGTGCCTCAAGGAAGGGGCGATCGCGGGCTAAGGTTTTGACGTTGCGCCCCTGGTCATCGAGTTTATTGAGGTCGTGAACGGCGGTGGCGGCCAGGATGTGCGATCGCCTCTCCTCGGTCCACTCCGCCAGGCCACTCACCGTTAGGACAAACTGACAGGCGGAATCGAGATGTTCGGCTAAACTCCGCCGGGCCCGAGTGCCGTATTGGGCGTGTTGGCCGTGGTTTTCATAGAGTCGGGGGCGAATTTCGCTGAAATATCGCTCTTCCAGGTTGGGCGATCGCCCCTTAATCTCGTCACATAAACGTAACATCCATTTAGGTCTCCCTAGACTGCAAGTTTCAGTGCAACTGGGTCAAAATCCTTTGTTTGTACCTGCACTTGATTTATAATGGCATATACGACCTAGACTGTCAAGAGTACACGTATAAATTAGTGAATGTCACGGAAAAAAGAGACCATTACACTGTCAATTCCCCCAGGAACCAAGGCCAAATTAGAGGCGATCGCCCGTCGGTTGGGCATTATGTGGGGCAAATCCCCCAGTATCTCCGGCCTTATCGTTGCCATTGCCGAAGAAGACTATGAACTCGGCGAAAAATTTACACTGACACCGGAGCAAATCAAGGTGCTAGACCATGCCACCCAACTCCTAACTGACACAGGATTCATCGCCCAAGCCGAAACTCTACTACAACTGATACTCGATCGCGGCGACCTAGATTCCGCCAGCCGTCAGGCATTCATGAAAAAACTCAGCACCACGGGACAGGCCTGGCGCACTCTCATCGAAGACTATCGCCAAAAACGTCAACCGTTTCGGGTTCTCTATCGCAATGCCAAGGAAGAGGAGCATACATACACCGCTCGTTACGTCCAGTTCGACTTCCACGAGAAACGCTACTACCTACAAATTTGGTGTGATGAGACGGAAGATGTGCGAGATAGCGACTTTCCCGAACTGAATCACAACCGCTGTCTACGGCTCGATCGCATCCAGTCCATTGTCCCCACCGATGTCCCCTGGCGTGAGGAGGGTTTGGACACCATCAAAGTACACTTACACTTTTATCGTGGCTTAGCAAAAGCCTATGAAGGCCGTGAGGTTGACATTGAGGATGAGATGGTTGATGACGTTCGTCGGGTAGTGCGTGAGGTGGCTAATCCCTTCTGGTTGCTGCGAGAGATTCGCCGCTATGGCCCAGACTGTGACATCATTTCACCGCCTCGCTTGCGGGAGTTGCTGGCCCAGGAACATTATCAGATGTGGCAACGCTACTCCAATCCTCCCCCATCCTAAGGGCTACGGGGCTAGTAGCCGCCATCAAGTGCGGCTACCATAAAACTCCATTTCAAAAATCTCCTCCTGGCTGACAATTTCTGTGTTTTCGCCTTCTTTAATTGCATTTATCATGCCAATCTCTTCAAGAACATCGCTTAATAGCTCAGAA
>SMDP01000043.1:20590-24286 GCA_012911965.1 Geitlerinema sp. P-1104 | reverse complement strand
CCCCTAGACAACGAACTCAGCCAACTCCTAGACATCCTCATCCAGCGTCCCTCCAGCGAAATCATGCCCCGACTGCTGCAACTGTCGCGAGAGGAGTTAACCGAGCAGTTTAAATCACCATAAAACCCCGTCCAAGCCTAGATTTGACCGAAAAACCTCACCCACCTCCCATAGCCCAAAAAAGCCCCCGGTTCCCTCAAGAAACCGGGGGCTGACTCATCAGCTCACGCCTCAATTTTCCCAGTCACCTAACCGATCGCATCCATAACCGCGAACATCGGCAGATACATCGACAGTAGAATCGACCCCACCATTCCCCCAATGACCACAATCATCAGCGGTTCCATCATCGAGGTCAAACCTTTAATTGCCTGTTCCACTTCATCCTCGTAAAACTCACCCACCTTCATGAGCATCTTATCGAGTTCCCCGGTTTCTTCCCCAATCGACATCATCTGAACCGCCAAAGCCGGCATCACCCCCCGTTCTCGGAACGCCTCACTAATACTTCCCCCCTCAGAAATTTGACTCTTGGCATAATCAATCGCCTCAGCAATGACCTCATTTCCTGCCGTGTCTCGGACAATCTCCATCGCATTGAGAATCGGTACCCCAGAGCGAGTTAACGTCCCGAACACATTACAGAAACTTGCCACAGCCGATTTCTCAACAATCTCCCCAAACAGAGGTGCTTTGAGAATCAAACCATCAATCTGAAAGCGTCCAACTGGAGTTTTATAGTAGGCTTTAATAGCAAAGACAATACCAATGAGAATGGCCACAAAAATAACAACATTATAATTTCGCAGCTCAACCCAACTATCTGCCTCAGGGTCATCAGTCGGAAGAAATGGCCCCCGCAAAAAGTAACTAATGTTCATCATAATTTGCGTGAACATGGGAAGTTCTGCATCCAACTGGTCAAAAATGCCCGTAAACGTTGGTAGCAGAAAAATCGTCATCCCGAGGAAGATGACAATCGCAATACCACCCACCGTTTTGGGATAAGACATTGCAGACTTCAACTCGTTTTGAATTTTGGCGCTTTTCTCTAGAAGAATAGCTAACCGGTTCAGCACTTCATCAAGAACCCCACCAACCTCCCCAGCCGCCACCATACTAACGTAGAGCTTGTCGAAACAGCTGGGATGTTTCCGCATCGCTTCGGCCAGGGAACCGCCCTCTTCTACCTCAATACTGATTGCCCGCAAGGCTCGCTTCAACTTGATATTGCCGCACTGTTCCGTTAATACGGATAAACAGCGCAACATTCCCACCCCAGCGTTAAACATAGCGGCAAACTGTCGTGAAAAGACCGCTTTATCTTTAACGGTTACACTGCTAATGGCAGCAGAGATTGTTTCTTCTAAATTGCTGAGATCAAAGCCTTTTGACTCAGCTTTAGCTACATTTGTCATGGTTTTAATTCTAATACTGGCATCGACGTAATACAGCCCTGAATCTAAATGATATAGCCGACTCAGACAGGACTACATCCTCAGATGTACCCCTGTCTGAGTAAGCCACTAGCGGGCCTTGGCTTTGACTTTCCCTTGGCTGGGTGCACCTCCAGCTTTGACACGAGGATCAATCAGGCGATCCATCTCATCAATTTTCGAGGTTTTACTGATCGCATCCTCATAGGTGACTTTCCCCTCATTCACCAGGCGAGCTAAAGACATTTCCATCGTTTGCATCCCCATCTTGCTTCCCATCTGGATAGAGGAGTAGATTTGGGACGTTTTGCCCTCCCGAATCAAGTTAGAAATAGCGGGACTGTTGACCATGATTTCATGAGCCGCACAGCGTCCACCCCCAACTTTTTTGAGCAAGTTTTGAGAACACACTCCCACCAAGGCTGTCCCCAACTGGGCGCGAATCTGCGGCTGTTGAATAGGGGGAAAGACATCCAACATCCGGTCAACCGTAGAAGCAGCAGAGTTGGTGTGCAAGGTTCCAAAGACCAAGTGACCCGTTTCTGCGGCTGAAATTGCCAGAGAAATGGTTTCCAAGTCCCGCATCTCCCCCACCAAGATGATGTCAGGATCTTCCCGTAATGCCGCCTTCAACGCATTCGCAAAGCTTTTTGTATCTTCCCCTTTTTGCCGTTGGTGAAACAGGCTTTTAATATTAGGAAACACATACTCAATCGGGTCTTCAACGGTGAGAATATGCTCAGAGCGCGTCCGATTAATCAAATCAATGATGGCTGCCAAGGTCGTGGTTTTCCCGGAACCGGTTTGTCCTGTCACCAACACCATTCCCCGGGGTCGCATGGACAATTCCCGCAAAATCTCAGGAACCCCTAACTTCTCGAAGTTGGGAATTTCTGAAGCCAGGGCCCGCAAACAAGCCGCAAAACAACCCCGTTCCCGATAGACATTAACCCGGAAGCGAGAGAGTCCCTTCACCCCATAGGCGCAGTCCAATTCCCAGTTTTGCTCAAGGTCTTTACGTTGGTTGTTATTGAGCATACTGAAAATCAGCCGTTGACATTGATCCGGGGCCAACGACTCCCCAAATTGGGGCTGAGGGGTGAGTTTACCACTAATGCGAAAAAAGATCGGCGCCCCAGCCTGGATGTGCATATCAGAGCCACCTTGTTCAATCAAGGACTCCATCACATCTTCAATCATGTAATCCATAACAGTTCCTTTGCTCCTTTAACGGCGTACAGTTGCCAGTTTAGTCCTGGAAACGGGGGGTCATACAGTACGGACAATCCATCCATTCAGGATCCAACCCCGCCCCACAGTTACTACAGGTGAGAGAACTCTTGCGTTTAGCCTTGAGTTCCGCTTCCAGCCCCGAGTCCGTGAAGGTCACGCGATCGACTTCCTCAAAGGTCGTAGCCCCCTCCTTCACCAAATTGAGACTGTAAGCGAGTAGGGTGGTCATACCCTGTTCAACGGCTTTCTCCTTAATCCGTTCCGTAGGTGCGTTTTCGTTAATCAGCAGTGCCAGTTCTTCTGTGGTTTGCAGGAATTCATAGACCCCCACCCGTCCTTTATAACCAACCCCACTACATTTGGGACAGAGTTCGCCGCGCTCTTGTAACTCTTGGCGATCGCCCGGCGGAATGGTATTAGCTTTATAGAAGGTCGCCTCCACATCCGTCGAAGCCGTCATCCCATAACGAGCCAACTCCTCTCGATCCGGGGTATAGGCGATCCGACATTCCGAACAAACGCGACGCATCAGCCGTTGAGCCAACACTCCCAATAGAGACCCAGAAATCATAAACGGCTCAACCCCCATCTCATCCAGACGGGCGATCGCCCCAGCCGCGTCATTGGTGTGTAGCGTCGTCAAGACCAAGTGACCCGTCAACGCCGCCTCAATCGCCGTTTTTGCCGTTTCCTTATCTCGGGTCTCACCCACCAGAATAATATCCGGGTCTTGGCGCAGAAACGCCCGCAAGATATTAGCAAAGGTCAAGTCTTTCTCCCGAATCACCTGACATTGACTAATCCCATCGAGGGCATACTCAATCGGGTCTTCCGCCGTACTAATATTGACCCCTGGGTCATTACGCTCAGCCAGAATCGAATAGAGCGTCGTGGATTTACCCGACCCCGTTGGCCCCGTCACCAAAATCAAACCGAAGGGACGACTCGCCACCTCCCGCACCTTTTCGAGGGTCTCAGGATCAGAAATGAGTTTGTCTAACCCCAACTGAGTTGAAGAGTTATCCAA
>SMDP01000043.1:18217-20228 GCA_012911965.1 Geitlerinema sp. P-1104 | reverse complement strand
GGGGAGCCTCTTCTAAGTCATCATCATCTCCAGCCAGTTGGGCAAAATCTTCAACGGTAATAGCATTCTTTTCAGCCTGTTCCCGTTTTTGGCTTTCGGCTTCTTTTTTCACCTGTTCATCCAGGTAGACCGAAATCAGAGATTGATAGTCATCGGGAGTAATCGCTTGCCGTTGCAGGCTGTAATTTTTAGCCCGCAGTATCCGCTTGAGATCGTCCTGAGCCTCCAAGTTATCGGGATCCACCATGGCAACCACCACAGCATTTTCCTTCAATTCCAGTGGCACAAAGCGATAGCGACGACAACTGTCAACCGAGACAAATTCCAAAAGTTTGTTAATCTGCCCTGGCGGTAACTCCGTCACTTCCGGATCGAACGCCTCTACCCCGTAAAGAATCTTTAACTCAAACAGTTGTTGCTTTTTGTACTGGCGGATCAACTCCGGGGGCAGTTGTTTGCCGGTAATGCTCTCAATTGCCTCAATCAACGGACGACCGGACAGGCGGCTATCTTCTTGTGCCTGACTCATCTGATCGGGGCTGACGTGACCCGCTTGAATGAGTTTGTTTCCAAAAGGAGAAAAATTCGTCTGAACCACCAAGGCACGCCGAGCTTTGGGGGCACTAGCAGAAAAGTTAGTCATGGCGTATTAAACGAGCAGGTGAGAACAATCGACAAGTTGCGTCGTCGGAACAGTGGCGGGGGCAACAGGGCGCGAGGGCAACTCCTGTGATCAGTGTAGCTCACCTGAGGGGATGCAGTGGAGTTGAGGCCGACGGGGAGTCGACGTAACCTGCCTGGCGATCGCCCATCCCGAGCCACCTCTGGCCGTTCCCAACACAGACGGTTAAAATGGCCTAGGATCTAAATGAGGCGTTAATCTGAACCTGAGTGCTTCCAACGGAAGCCGCCCATTTTTTAAAAATGGCTCCTAAGACCTAAGCATTGTGGTGTATCGTGTGATTTGCGAGCGCCCTCGACCCGGAGCGCCTGTACCAAGAAACTTGTAAGGGGAAAGTCAGACATGGACGAAGACAAGCAGTTCGAACAGGAGACCACCAAAACGACCGTAGACAGTGGCGAGCCCCCTGTAGATAGCACTGCTGATACTGTTCCTGAAGCCGTGACCGTTGAGGATGCTCCCACTGAGGAGTCAACGGGATCCCAGGCCGAGTCTACAGGGGAATCTTCCGACGCTGAGGACATCGATCCGACCGTGATTGAAGCCGAAGCCGCCGCCGCTGCTGCTCAAGCCACGGAATCCCCCGAGGCGGCGATCGCCATGTTGAAGGCTACCGCCGAAGCGGCTCAATCTCAACTCGAAGACCTGAATCTACAATATGCTCGTTTAGCGGCGGACTTTGATAACTACCGCAAACGAACCCAAAAAGAAAAAACAGACCTAGAAGAGCAAGCCAAATGTAACACCCTTAAAGAACTTCTGCCGGTGGTGGATAACTTCGAGCGGGCACGGACTCAAATTAAACCGCAAACCGACGGGGAAACCAACATCCATAAGAGCTATCAAAGTGTCTATAAGCAGATGGTGGATTGCTTAAAACGCCTCGGAGTTGCGCCGATGCGTCCCGAAGGAGAGGAATTTGACCCCAATCTGCATGATGCAGTGATGCGCGAGGCCACCGATGCCTATCCTGATGGAACCGTCACCGAAGAATTGATGCGAGGCTATACCCTCGGAGAGCGAGTTCTACGTCATGCCATGGTCAAGGTGGCAACGGCCCCAGAACCCGTGGTAAGCTCAGGAGAATCGGACACTGAGGCTTCTGACTCCTAACCGAGTGCACCGCAACAGAAGTCTAACCCTGGCGCCGACTAGCTTAGGACGCGCTAGGGTGTTCACGTCACATCCCGAATATGGGTTATGGGAAAAGTTATTGGTATTGACCTCGGGACCACCAATAGTTGTGTTGCTGTCTTAGAAGGCGGTAGACCCGTCGTCATTCCTAATTCGGAAGGCGGACGCACAACCCCGAGCATGGTTGGGTTTACA
>SMDP01000043.1:11114-18059 GCA_012911965.1 Geitlerinema sp. P-1104 | reverse complement strand
CAACACCGTGGATGTCAAAATTCGCGATCGCAATCATACGCCCCAGGAAATCTCGGCCACAATTCTCCAAAAACTCAAACAGGATGCCGAGTCCTATCTCGGAGAACCCGTATACCAAGCCGTGATTACGGTTCCCGCCTACTTCACCGATGGCCAACGCCAGGCCACCAAAGATGCCGGAACCATCGCCGGCCTAGAGGTACTGCGGATTATCAATGAACCCACCGCCGCCGCCTTAGCCTACGGACTCGATCGCCATGACGAAGAACTCACCATTTTGGTGTTTGACCTCGGGGGAGGAACCTTCGATGTCTCGATTCTGCAACTAGGCGATGGTATTTTCGAGGTCAAGGCCACCGCCGGCAATAATCACCTCGGTGGCGATGACTTCGACAGTGAAATCGTATCTTGGCTGGTCAACAACTTCCGAGATGCAGAAGGCATCGACCTCTCCACCGATAAAATGGCCATGCAGCGGCTGCGGGAAGCGGCCGAAAAAGCCAAAATTGAACTCTCCGACCTGACCGATAGCCACATCAACCTGCCCTTCATCACCGCCGATGAAACGGGTCCCAAACACATTGATGTCAACCTCAGCCGCAGTCAGTTTGAAGACCTGGTTAAACCTCTTGTCGACAGCACAATTGAGCCAGTTAGTCAAGCCCTCGAAGACGCCAACATGACCACCGAGGAGATTGACCGCCTGATTCTCATTGGCGGCTCAACCCGAACCCCCGCAGTGCAGCGGGCCATTAGCGACTTCTTCGCCGGCAAGCAACCGGATTACTCCGTTAACCCCGACGAAGCCGTCGCTACCGGGGCAGCCATTCAAGCTGGCGTCTTGGGGGGAGAAGTCCAAGATGTCTTACTCCTCGACGTCACGCCCTTATCATTGGGAATTGAAACCCTCGGGGAAGTGTTTACAAAAATTATTGAACGGAATACGACACTCCCCACCAGCAAATCCCAAATGTTCTCAACCGCCACCGACGGTCAGACCTCAGTCGAAGTCCATGCCCTGCAAGGGGAACGGGCCATGGCACGAGACAATAAAAGCCTAGGCAAATTCATTCTCATGGGCATTCCCCCAGCCCCTCGGGGTATCCCGCAAATTGAGGTGAGCTTTGAAATTGACGCCAATGGCATTCTCAACATCTCCGCCCGAGATAAAGGAACCGGCCGCGCTCAAAGCATTCAAATCACCAATACGGGAGGTCTAAGCGCCGAAGAAATCGAACAGATGCGCCTAGAAGCTGAGCAGTTCGCCGATCAGGATGAATGGCAACGAAACCTGGCGGAACTGCGAAATCAAGCCGATGCCCTGTTCTATAACTACGAAGATACCCTCAAGCATAACGCCGACCTCATCAGCGATCGCCTAAAACTAGACGTGACCGAAAAGGCTCATCGACTGCAAGAAGCCCTCGATGAAACCAAGCCTAACGTCGAGGACATTCGCCAACGGTTGCATCAGTTCCAACAAACCCTATTTGCCATTGGCTCCGCCGTCTATCAGGGAGATAGCGGTCAGTTGGATGAGTCTCCTGAAGCCATCAGTCCTCCCCCAGAGTCAAGCGCCGATAGCAACAGTCACAGCGAGCCGGCCCGAACGGACTCAGCTCATCCCCCCAGTCCAACGCCCACGGGCCGAGAAGACTCACTAGATATCGAGGACTTAGGCGATGAGGATGATGCTGATTTTGATACGGACTTAGCCCGAGAACTCGAAGACTTAGAAGCCTTGTTATCACAAGCCTCTCCCCCAGCCGCGTCCCCAACCGCGTCACCAGCTCCGAGCCAATCTCCTCCCCCCTCGATCTCTGGCAAACGCAAGCCCCCGACTAGCTCTCCTCGGGGTAAATCTCCCAGTCCAACACCCCCCCCAAAAAACTCTCCAACCCCGAGTTCTGCCAGTCCGAGTCAGGGAGATAATCCTTTTGATATTTCCCCGACACCGGCAGAACCGGTTGATGAGGGAGATCCAGATAATCCCTTTTTCTAACGGTTTCTCATCCCATCCGCTCTATCGGGCCCACCTCTGGCCCTTAAGATGAAACCGCCATTGTTCTCTCCTGTCCAACTCTTAGCAACAAGCGCGTTATGGCTGCCGACTACTATGACCTTCTCGGTGTTTCTCGCACCGCAGATAAAGACGAAATCAAACGAGCCTTCCGACGGCTGGCCCGAAAATATCACCCCGACGTCAATAAAGAAGAGGGGGCAGAAGACCGGTTTAAGGAAATTAACCGCGCCTATGAAGTCCTCTCCGATCCCGAAAAACGAGGGCGTTACGATCGCTTTGGGGAAGCCGGCGTCGGCTCTGGAGTCCCCGGTGCTGGCTTCTCAGACTTCTCCGATATCCCCGGTGGCTTTGCCGATATCTTTGAAACCTTTTTTGGTGGCTTTAGTAACACCGGCCAAACCCGCCGCCGCAGTGGCCCAACTCGCGGCGATGACCTACGCCTAGATCTAAAACTCGATTTCCGCGAAGCGGTCTTTGGCGGGGAAAAGGAAATCCGCATTAGTCACCTCGAAACCTGTGGCACCTGTGGCGGAACCGGGGCTAAACCGGGAACTCGTCCCAAAACCTGTGGCACCTGTAACGGCTCAGGACAAGTCCGTCGCGCCACCCGAACCCCCTTTGGTAGCTTCACACAAGTCTCTGTCTGTCCCACCTGTAACGGCACAGGACAGGTGATTGAAGACCAATGTTCGACCTGTTCCGGGAAGGGACAACTGCAAGTTGCCAAAAAGCTCAAGATTACTATCCCGGCTGGGGTGGATAATGGCACAAGGCTGCGAGTCCAATCGGAAGGGGATGCGGGAAAACGGAATGGCCCCCCCGGTGACTTATATGTCTACCTGTTTGTCAATGATGACAGCGAATTTCAACGGGATGGCATCAATATCCTCTCGGACATCAAAATCAGTTATTTACAAGCCATTCTCGGCTGTAAAATCCCCGTCAATACCGTAGATGGGGAAGTGGAAGTGACGATCCCCGCCGGAACGCAACCCGGCCGAGTCATCACCCTAGAAGAGCGAGGAGTCCCCCGCTTGGGCAATCCTGTCAGCCGTGGTGACCATTTATTGACGGTTCATGTGGATATTCCCACCAAAGTCAATGCCGAGGAACGGGAACTGTTGGAAAAATTAGCCAAAATTCGCGGTGAACGGGCCGGTAAAGGTGGCGTAGAAGGATTTTTGGGAGGATTGTTTAAGTGAGTCAACCGATTCATTCGTCTGAGAAGGCGGCCTCGGATGGGGCTGGGGTCGATGTTCAGTTAGATTTACGGGGAACCCCCTGTCCTCTGAATTTTGTGCGGACTAAGTTGCAGTTACAACGGATGCAAGCGGGACAGGTGTTAGAGGTTTGGCTTGATGAGGGTGAACCGATTGAACAGGTCCCCGACAGTTTGACCATGGCAGGATATGGGATTGAGGAGATCCGGGACTGTCAGGGCTATTTTGCCTTGCAGGTTCGTTGTCCTGAATCATGAGCGATCGCCCCTCTATGGAGTCCGAGGTAGCCTATCCCCAGGGAACGGTATTAGCGGTTCAGGCGAACTTCTATCAGGTGCAATTAGACGATGATCCCCCGCCTCCCCGGCCCAGCTTACTCTGTACCCGTCGCACGCGCCTAAAAAAGGTGGGCCAGCAGGTAATGGTGGGCGATCGCGTGGTGGTGGAGGAACCGGACTGGGAGGGCAATCGTGGCGCAATTGGTTCGGTTTTGCCGCGCCACACGGAACTTGATCGCCCCCCGGTAGCCAATGCCGATCGCATCTTGTTACTGTTCACCCTCGACGAACCCAGCCTCGATCCCTGGCAACTCAGTCGCTTTCTCGTCAAAGCCGAGTCCACCCAGTTGAGCGTTGAACTCTGTCTTAACAAATGTGATTTAGTGGATGAGGAAGGACAGAACGCTTGGCGATCGCGACTGCGACAATGGGGCTATGAGCCGCTGCTGATGAGCGTCAAGACCGGATGGGGACTTGAGGCCGTAGCGCAGCGCCTGGAACGGGGAATTACCATCTTAGCCGGCCCCTCTGGGGTAGGAAAGTCTAGCACCATCAACCGTCTGATTCCCCAAGCCAATTTACGGGTGGCCCAGGTCTCCGGCAAACTGGGACGGGGACGACATACAACCCGCCATGTGGAGTTGTTTGAGTTAGAACAGGGAGGACTTTTAGCCGATACCCCTGGCTTTAATCAACCTCAACTGACCACCACGGCCCAAGAACTCGCCGACTGTTTTCCAGAAATCCGCCAACGACGGCAGGGAAACGGCTGTCATTTCAGTGACTGTCGCCATCGTGACGAACCCGGTTGTCAAATCCGGGGTGATTGGGAACGCTATGAGCATTATCTGACCTTCTTGGAGGAGGCGATCGCCCAAGATACCGTCCAACAGCACAGTGGTGAGGAGGAATCGAGCTTTAAACGCAAAGCTGAAGCCGGTGGGGAACGCAGCTATGAGCCAAAACTGGCCTCAAAAAAATATCGTCGCCAATCACGGCGACGACAGCATCAAACCTTACAAGAGCTATGTGAAGAGTTAGATGAACAGAATGAGTAGAAGAATTCACTCATGGGCGAATCTAGCGTAGGTAATTCGCTTCAGCTTCGAGTTGCCGCAATAGTTGATCATCTCCACTGGCCCGAGCTACGCTCATACGACGCTCTAGGGACTCTTTAAGAGTCGCAAGGTGGTTGCGGTTGGCTTCGTTGATGGCTTGACGAGTAATTTTGTTCATGGTAAGCAGTGCGTTGCAAGAGTTTGGTGTACTGATTTCTACCTTAATTATAGAGAATTTGCCGCTAGTTTTCGAGGATATCGTATAAAATGTTACGGAAATTCATCGCTCCGTCCTGCAAGCTCATCAGGTCACGGAGTTGTCGTGAATCAGGGAGGTCGATCTGTGAAACGTTCTGGAATCCTAGCCATCACCCTGGCCCTAACCTTAGGCTTAGGGGGCAGTTGGGCCATCGCCGCCGTACAAGATAGCCAGCGATCGCGCCAGCAATGCCAACAACTGGTTGATCGGGTCAATCAAGGCTATGCTCAAACCTTAGCCTTTCAAGGGAGTGATGCCACCGCTCTCAACCGCCTAGCCGAGCAACTCAATACCATTGCCCATTCTCTACGCCAACTGGAGATTGATCGTCCTCCCTTGCGTCGCGCTCAGCAGCAATTTGTCCAAGGCTATCGTGACCTAAGCCAAGGCTATCGTGGCATCGTTGAAGCCTTAGAGGTAGCTAATCAGGCCCCCCAGAATGAAACGGGGTTACAACAAGTGCAACAGGCTCAAATTCAGGTAAAGGAAGCCGGAGCCGCCGCCCATGCAGCGGCCCGTCACATTGACCAACTCGCCCGAGATCTCAATCAACTCTGTCGTGGGAATTAAGTGTGGATTGTTAACGGTCAATTAATTGAGGTCAACCGTTAATCATGGAAAACTGGAACTGGCTGCGATCGCAACTGACCCCACCTCAAGTTCGCTCCTGGCAGACCCTCATCCTCTGTAGTTTTGCGACCTGGTTTCTCTCATTTTTGGTAGTTCTCTCCGAACCGGATATTGAGTTTTATAGTTCTCCCCTAACTCGATTAGGATGGGTCTTCTTTCTCGTGGGACTGATTTGGTGGCAAAGTATTCATCCCTGGAAACTCGGACCCATTTCTTTCACTCCGAGTATCATTGCCGCTGTTTTTTGTTCCTTGTTTTTACAAAACAATCAAGGGCAACTCTCCCAATGGGTATTTTTAATTTATCCAATCCTAACCACCTTAATCGCAGCCTTACCCTACTGTCAGAATAAGAACAGTCGCCCCAGTCTACCCTCGTCAGAGCAGCGGCCCCTAATCATAATCCAACTCCTCATCGCCTTACTCTGTAGCTGCTGGCTGCAACTGACCTTTGTTCTGCAAGATTGGATTGAGACCTACCCCAATCTGGCCATAGCGGACTTGTCGCACAGTCAATTCGTCCTACGAACTGGGACTCCCTTCCAACTCCGAGGCTATGAGCTGCTAGCTACGATTCAAGAACCAATCGAGGGGTTTCTCAGCGGTCATCCTTGGTCTGAGATTGAACGGAGGTTACTCGATGTCCGTCAGAACCCCGAGGACTTTTGGCGTTCTTTGAACATCAAGCCGAGCGATCGCATCGGATCCCTAAAGCGATATCCCCAGGCTCAACTGACCCGTGACGCCGACCAAGGATATTATCTAACCATTACCCTATATTGGTATCATCCCTGGTTTGAGGAGCAACGGGAGCACCTGAGTCTGCGCTGTCATCTCTACCCCGTTCCCAACCCAGAGGAACTCACCAACCCCAATCCCCCTAACATCGGGATAATTACCTGTAATACTGACAGTCAGCAACTGTTTAAACCCATGGGGAACCTCCCTGGGGAATCATGACTGTTGACGTTTTCCTTTTATCTCCTGGTTTGAACGATGATTGATGCCTTAACAAAACCTCAACCCAAATACGCCGGCGTGATGCGGATTCTAGCCACGGCTAAAAACGCCTTTCGGGAAGTGTTGCGGGAGCGAATTTTATACTTAGTGGGTCTGTACGCCCTGCTGCTTATCCTAAGTTTGCGGATTTTGCCCCCTCTCTCCGCCGGAGCACATCCGAAAATTTTTCTGGACTTAGCCCTAGGAAGTATGGAAGTGCTAACGCTTTTAGTGGCTGCATTTGTCAGTACCCGCTCTCTGGAGAAGGAAATTCAACAGCGGACTCTGTTGGTATTAATCTCCAAACCCATTAGCCGGGGTGAATTGCTGATTGGTAAGTTTCTAGGACTCTGGGGAGTTCTGTTGCTTTCTTTGGTTATTATGGCACTTTTAATGGTAGGAATTGCTGTCCTGGGGGGAATGTCTCTACCCTTAGGAAGTCTTTTAATATCTTTGCTATTCCTAGCCCTGAAACTGGC
>SMDP01000043.1:3708-10832 GCA_012911965.1 Geitlerinema sp. P-1104 | reverse complement strand
CGTTGTCTTACTGGCGTTGGCGATCGCCATCTTCCAGCGGCGACAACTTTAAGTCAGAGCATACCGGATCAAGGCTAAATCAAACCGAGGCAGCCCTTCTATTTTTTATTGACAATTGGGGTTGTTCTTAGAGCTGTCCGATTGCAGAGAAGTTTCACTAGCAACATGAACCCGATCGCGCCCTTGAGTTTTGGCTAAATAGAGAGCGCGATCGGCACATTTCAAGAGGTCATCTCCTGTCAACTGAGGATCAGGAATCACACTGGCCACCCCAAGACTGAGGGTCACGCGATCGCCGCATTGAGAGGTTTCATGGGGAATCTGTAGCCGTCGCACCGCCTCTAACGTCCGTTGCGCCACCGCCAGGGCCCCCTCACGGCCCGTTTGAGGTAACACCGCCACAAACTCCTCACCGCCATAGCGGGCCACCAAATCTTCAGGACGGCAAATCGTCTCTGAGATAACCCGGGCCACACGACGTAGACAATCATCACCGGCCTGATGGCCATAGGTATCATTAAAGGGTTTAAAACAATCAATATCGGCAATCAATAGGGACAAGTAGGTTCTATCCTGAGCGCCCCGTTGCCATTGTTCCCGCAACTGTTCATCAAAAGCACGACGATTAGCAATTTGAGTTAACCCATCCAAATTTGCCAAGGCTTCAAGTCGGGAATTGGCTGCTTCCAACTGACGATTTGTCAACTCTAATTGACTCGCCAAGCGACGTTCTTCTAATACTTGTAAACTCAACTTTTGACTCAGTTGATGTTCCCGAGCCAGAGAGCGTTGCAGAGCCTGGGTGGCACGATGAGCCTCAATCAAGCGACGGATGCGCTGACGCAACACCCCCCAATGAATCGGCTTCGTAATAAAGTCTTCTGCCCCCATCTCAAAGGCGCGTTCAATCGAATCCGAGTCTTGCAGGGTTGTAATAATTAGAATCGGGGGGCAGTTTTGACCAAACTGCTGTTTCAAGCGTTGACAACATTCAAATCCCCCCATCTTGGGCATCATCGCATCGAGCAAAATCAAATCCGGGAGTTTGAGTTGACAGTGATCAAGACAGTCTTGACCATTACTGACATCAACGCTCTCGTAACCGTCCCGCTCGACGGCCCGTTTCATCAACATTCTTAAGGTGCGTTCATCGTCAGCAATCAGAACTGTCCCTTTCGGGACAGGAGATTCAGGGTTAGTCATAGTCAAGTCGTTGTAGAAGCCTTGTTAAAGCTGTATAGACGTGATCAAAATCCCTCTCAAAATCTTGAATCAGGGTTTGTCGTTCTGAGTCAGTAACATCAATAAAACGACCCTGTCGAATCTGCCTTTCAAGCGTCCGACAGCGATGGGTGAGGGTAGCAGCCCCTAAGCTAGCACTCAGAGAGCCAAGAGCATGAGCCACTTCGTTGATCATATCAAGCTCTCCCGCCTCTAAGGCGAGGCGTAGGCTCTGCAAACGCTGCGGGACATCATCTAGATAGCTTTGAATCATTTCAGCCACAAAGTCTAGGTCTCCTGCCATCTGTTTTAACTCATCGATGACCTGAAAATCGAGCACAGGGATGGCTCCGGGAACCCCGGAAGGTATGGGAGACTGGGGTGCCCGAGTCCACGATTGTAATCTCCCGCTGGTTGAGCCTTCTAGGGCTTGTCGTAACCTGGCGGCTCGTAGGGGTTTGGTCAGGTAATCATCCATACCCGCATCGAGACATAACTGGCGATCGCCCTCAAGGGCATGGGCCGTTAAGGCAATAATATAGGGTTGCGGCCGACCTTGCTGACTCAACTGTTGGCGGATTTGGCGGGTTGCGCTCCAGCCGTCTAACTCCGGCATTTGAATGTCCATCAAGAGGACATCAAAGTTCTCCTGTTGCACCTGTTGCACCGCCTCTAAGCCGTTATTGACCAGAGTAGCCTCATAGCCAAATCGCCGCAAAAGTTGTTGGATTAACGCTTGGTTCACTCGGAGATCTTCCGCCACAAGCAGGTGCAGGGGCAGCCGTTGCGCTAAGGTCTCATCAAAGGGAGATTCATCAAGAGATGGGGATTGCGGCCAACGAGAATTGGGACTAATCAGGGTCGTAATGGGGTCTAGGTTCGCTGAATCTGTTTTGGGTAGGAGTTTCACAGTAACGTGAAACGTCGAGCCTTGTCCTAGTTGACTCTCTACCCAAATTTGTCCTTCCATGAGTTGACAAAGTCGCTGGCTAATGGTAAGCCCTAATCCAGTTCCCCCATAGCGGCGTGTAATGGAGTTGTCACTTTGGGAAAACGGTTTAAATAGATGTCCAACGCGATCGCCGGCAATGCCAATTCCGGTATCTTGGATTTTAAAATGTAGAGTTTGCCTGGGATCGTCGGCCGTCGCTGTGTCGATCTGTTCAAGGCTGAGTTTAATTTGTCCCTGTTCGGTAAATTTGACGGCGTTGGCGAGAAGGTTAAGCACAATCTGTTTGAGGCGAACTATATCACCGAGCCAAATTTGTGGGATTGGGGTTTGCAGGCTATAAAGTAGGTTGAGCTGTTTCTGCTCAGCCGTCACGGCCACCAGGTCTAGGGCCTCAAGAAGACAGGTATCGAGTGCAAACGGTCGTAATTCGAGATCTAAATGCCCCGACTCGATTTTAGAGAAATCTAAGATGTCGTTAATTAAGGCCAGTAGGGTTTCACTGCTTTGACGGATGGTGTGACTAAAGCTTTGCTGTTGTGGATTTAGGGGACTATGCAGCAGCAATTCTGCATTACCAATAATTGCATTGAGAGGCGTGCGGATTTCATGGCTCATCATGGCCAGAAACTGACTTTTGGCCAGATTAGCGGCTTCCGCCTCCTGTTTCGCCAGTCCCAGGGCCTGATTTTTGGCGCTGAGTTGTTGACGATGTTCCATCTCTCGCTTGAGAATCGCCGCTTGGGCCAGGGCGATACCGACTTGGGCCGCAACAGCTTCGATGAGATTAACTTCGTCACTGCTCCAACGACGCAGGGAACATTGATGTAAGCAGATCTCACCGTTGGCTTCTCCTTGATAGGAGGTGCGGATGCCTAGCATCGAGCGAATTTCATTGGTCTCAAAGAAGGGTTGATGGTCTTTGAGGAGCGGGTTCTCGGAGACATCGTCCCAAACTTGGGCGATATCCTGCTGCATCACCACTAGGCTGTAGGGGTGTTCCTGGATAGGGATGATTTCTCCGAGTAAAGAGGGGAGAGTGGGATGGCGAAATTCAGCAACGGCTTTGAGTTGGGGTTGAGGTTGGGCTTCATAGGAGAAAATTAGACAGCGGCTGACCCCAAAGGTTCGTCCAATTTGATGGGCCGCAATCTGGACGATTTGCTGTGAGTCGAGGCTTTGGCGAATTTCTTCGGTTAGGTTTTTCAGGAGCAGGACATTGCGATACTGTCGTTTTAGGGCATCTTCGGCCAGTTTGCGATCGCTGATATCTTCGGCCAGACCGACAAAGCGATAGGAAGCGCCCTGGTGATCGGGGACTGGGAAGGCTTTGGCGGAAAGCCAACGGACTTCACCACTCGGTCGCACGATGCGATAGGTTTCCTCGAAGACCTGTCCTTGGTGAATTTGACGGTTGAGGGCTTCGGTGACCTGACGGAGATCGCCATGGTGGACGCACTCTAACCAACGTCGAGGATTTTGATAAAGCTCTTGGTAGGGACGCTGAAATACTTCTTCGTAGATGGGGGAGATGTAGAGCATCTCGCCGTCACAGGAGAGAATAAAGAAAATTTGACGGATATTTTCGGCCAGTTGACGGAATTTGCTTTCGCTTTCGCGTAGGGCATCTTCAGCTAGTTTTTCGCTGGTGATGTCACGGAGGGTTCCCACATAACCCATCAGAGAGTCCTGGGAATCATAGAGGGCGATAATTGTGCTGGAGATCCAACAGAGGCTCTGGTCTGGGCGTAAGATTCGATATTGTAGGCTCAGTTGCTGACGCTCAGCCACGGCTTGATCCCAGGCTTGAAAGACGCGATCGCGATCGCCGGGATGAATGGCGGTGAGCCAACCAAAATCGAGAGAGTCTTCCCGAGACAGTCCTGTGGTTTGACACCAAGAGGGATTGACATAGCGACAGGCCCCGAGGGGATCAGCCAGAAGTAGACCCACGGGGGCAGATTCGACGATAAGGCTAAATTCGTCTTCTCGCGGTTCTAGGGCGACTTCTAGGAGCCGCTGATCGCTGACGGGGCGCAGGGTGGCTAGCCAAGCGGCGGATCTCGGCGATCGCCCTTGGGGAGACCGAGGCCCCAGGCGTTGGGCCCACACATCAACCAGCAGTTTTTGGCCATCCTGACGGCGAGTCATCAGGGTTCCACGCCAGTTGTCCTGAGGGAACGAGTTGAGGCGATGGTCATGGAGAGGAGATGGCCCTAAGACCTGACAATAGGTTTCTAGGGGATGGCCGATCACTTGTTCGGCTCCCATGTTGTAAAGGGCTTCGGCTTGGGGACTCCAGTACAAGATACACCCCATCTGATCCACGACGACGGCGGCCTCGTCGATGTAACTGAGGATTTGCTGTTGCCAGCGTACGGTTTTTTCGAGGGACTGGATGAATTGGCCCTGCTGTTTGAGCAGTTGTGTTTGATGTTCGAGCCGGGTTCGCAGGGCCTGATTCTCAGTGGTGAGCTGTTGATGCTCGCCAAGCTGTTCTAAGCGAAGGGTTAGATACTCGGCGAGTTTCCGGCTCACGTCCCCGTCTTGGCTCGTCCAGGTGCGGGGGCGATGGCACTGGTGGGCCATGAGCCAGCCCCAAGGGGGTTGTCCTTCGGGTTGAAGAGGGTTGATCAGATAACTTTTAACCTGAAAGTGGTCTAGGAGATTGAGATAGCAGGGGCTAAACGACTCCTGGCTAATATCGTTGACGGTGCGAGCGGAGGCTGGATGGGGGGAGGCTTGGAAACAGGTATCTTGAATCTGATGATGGAGGCTGACGGACGCGGGAGGCCGCACGGCTTCGGCGATAATGGTTCCCCAGTTTGGCTCGGTGAGTTGATAGACAATGACGCGATCGCAGTCTAAGAGAGATTGAAGCTCATTGACGGCAGACTCCAGGAGTTGGGGGAGGGAACGAGCACGGCCTAAGTTGAGGAAACTTGCGCTAAGATGCTGAGCCATTTTTAGGGAGCTGTCAGCATCTCGATGGCGGCTTGAGTGGCTGCGATCGCTCATGGTGATCCTACAGTAATGCCTTCAGTTGGGCTTGGGCCTTGGATAAGGATTCCCTCCATTCTTGCTCAGGATCACTATCGGCGACAATGCCGGCACCCACTTGACCCCAAATCTGTCCTTGATGACAGAGGAGGGTACGAATCAGGATGTTGAGATCAAGATAGCCGCGCTGATCGAGATAGCCACAGGAGCCATAGAAGAGACTGCGGCGCACGGGTTCGAGTTCTTCGATAATCTCCATACAGCGGACTTTCGGACAGCCGGTAATGGTTCCTCCGGGGAATAAGGCGGCGATCGCATCAATGGGGTCAACCTGGGGAGAAAGCTGACCGATGACGTTACTCACTAGGTGCATGACATGGCTGTAGCGTTCGACGACGAGCAGTTCGTTGACTTGCACCGAACCCCAGTCACAGACTCGCCCTAGGTCGTTGCGTTCTAGGTCAACCAGCATGATATGTTCGGCGTTTTCTTTGCGGTTATCGAGCAGTTCGGCTTCGAGTTGGCGATCGCGATCGGGGGTTTCGCCTCGGGGCCGGGTTCCGGCGATGGGACGAGTTTGGGCGATTCCCTCCCGTAGCTGTAACAGTCGTTCTGGGGAGCAACTGACGACCTGTCCCCAAGGAGTTTGCCAATAGCTAGCGAAGGGGGAGGGGTTAATCTCTTGCAGGCGGCGGTAAATCTGCCAGGGATGGCGGTTGAGGTGGGTGCTAAAGCGTAGGGAGAGGTTGGTTTGAAAGATATCACCGGCCCGGATATAGGCTTTGGCCCGACGAACCATGGCTTCGTAGTCGGCTTGTGAGGAGAGAAACTCAATCTCGGGAGGGGTTTTGAGGGGGCTAGGCGGCTCAGGAGAGGGCTGCCATTGGCTCCAGGTCTGTTCGAGGCGATCGAGCTGTTGGGGGCTGCTGGCGGCGAACCAGAGGGTCTTCTGGTGATGGTCGATGACAGCGAACTGTTCAGGTTCGTACCAGAAGGCGATGGGGAAGGGGAGGCGATCGCGATTGTGATCGGGGAGTTGTTCAATTTCCCAGCCGAGATCATAGCCGAGCCAACCCAGCCAGCCTCCAGTGAAGGGAAGTTGAGCAATCTCTGGGGGGAGGGTTGGGCTTGAGGCTTGTAAATTCGCTGTTAACTTATGTCGCAAAAACGGTAGAATTTCACCGAGTCCTGGCGTCCAATGCTGGGAAATGCCCCCCTTTTGCCGAGGACGACCGGCACAGATGGAATAGCCTGTTAAATTGGGGGTTTCTGAGGTTGAGGGACTTTCGAGAAGGACGGCGATGGGATCGTTGAGGAATAAGGCGGCAAAGACATGAGATGCTGTATGGGATTCCAGGGGATGCGATCGCCAAAACCAGGGCTGTTGGGCGTTCATAGGCGCGGTGTTACAGGGCGAATCAAGACAGGTAAGCGGTTAAGAGTTTAAGAGTTGAGGATGTTTAGTTATCTTAAGGGTTTGTTGGTCGGTGTTCAGATGGCGGTTCCTCAGCGTCCTGTGTTGACGCTAGAGGTGAATGGTGTCGGCTATGAGGTACAGGTTACGCCACGGTTGGCGCGGGAACTCCCCGGAACTCAGGAGGAGATCCAGGTGTTTGTGGATTTGCAGCTACGTGATGACCGTGTGTTGCTGTTTGGCTTTGCGACGGCCCCGGAACGGGATTTATTTCGTCAGTTAATTCGGGCCAGTGGCGTCGGGGCCCAGTTAGGGATGGCCTTGTTGAGTACCTTAGCCTTAGAGGATTTGCTACAGGCGATCGTCTCGGGGAATCATCAGATTCTCTCCCAAACTCCCGGCGTTGGAAAGAAGACCGCTGAACGCATTTCCCTGGAATTACGAGAAACCCTCAGCCAATGGCGAGAACAGGCCAATTTAGAGGTGGTCGCTACGGCTGGGTTAGGGGGTAATATACTCGAAGATGTGGAGATGACCTTG
>SMDP01000043.1:0-3252 GCA_012911965.1 Geitlerinema sp. P-1104 | reverse complement strand
CTGTGCAAAACGCTCTAGGGGAGTGATGTAAGGCATTTTCTGGTCCTCCTCGTAATTGGCAATTTCGGTATTGAATGAGCGTTCGAGTTCTTCGGGGAGATTCATGACGACCCTTTAATCCATCATAAAATCTCGTAAATCTTCAATGGTAATCTGAAGGTCTTGAGCAAACTCAGGAACAGGCAACCTCTCAGTTGGATTAGCAAAAAACTGGGGCTGCTGTCCCGATTGATAACTGAGAACAGTTAAACTATCTGGGTCAATAATCCAGCCCAACTCTGTGCCAGAATCTAAACAGTGCAAAATCTTCCCAGTCAGAATATTTTGCTGTTGCTTGGGAGATATAATTTCAATCATCCAAGGGGGAGGAAAGAGAATTCCGTTGGTGACTGAACCGGTTTCATCACGGGGAATTTTATCCCAAGTAATGACGACAATATCTGGAACAATGGATTTATTGCCAAAGGTACAACGTAACTCAGTTGCTGCTCGGGCGATTTTAGGCTTTCTTAAAGCCAGATCGAGGGTTGCAGCTAAACCGGACTGAATAAAACTATGCTTACATTGTGGCATGGGCTTCTGAATAATTTGTCCCTCGATATATTCACTCGCCGGCTTGGTTTCGGGTTGAGCGAGGAAGGCTTCGAGGGTGATGGCTTGAACTGGAGTTTGAACCATGGGGCTGAGTCTCCTGCGTGATAACTCCCCTTTTACTATAACTTTGACCAACTTTGACAGCCAGGGTGATGTGCGAATGGGCGATCGGTATTAAGATCAAAGCCAAGCTGCTCCTCATCCTGAAACGCCTGTGATTGTTGCTCAACCGATCGCCCCCTATCATCTAACCCCCACGCCACCCCCCTATGTGGAAGTTCTCGTGGACTGTCCAGGGTCTCAAAAACTCTTTACCTACGCCATTCCTGAGCAATTAGAGGTGGAACCGGGGGATATTCTCTCGGTTCCCTTTGGTTCGCAACAGGTGGGGGCGATCGCCATCGGATTTCGTAGCACACCCCCCCCAGAGATTGACCGCGATCGCATCAAAGCCGTTGACGATATCATCACCCGAGGCTTCTTTCCTCCTCACTATTGGCAACTTCTCGAACAGGTGGCAGACTACTATTACACGCCCCTGATGCAAGTGATTCGCGTCGCCCTTCCCCCCGGACTTCTACAGCGATCGCAACGCCGGATTCGCCTCAACCCCGAGGCGATTCCCCCTGGGGCGCAACAGTTCCTTTCTCCTATCGCCCGACGGGTTCTCGATCTCCTACAAAATGGCAAATCAGACCACTATAGCGCCACCTATGTACAGCAAAAAATTCCTGGAGCCAGTCGAGGAATTCGGGATTTAGTCCAACGAAATTACGCCCAAAGTTACCTAGAAACCCCCCGTCCTGCTCAACCCAAACTCAAACAGGCGGTGATTCTTATCGATGTTTCTCCAATTGTCTATACAGAACTCACCAAACGTCAAAAAGAGGTGCTGATTATTCTACAACGTCATGGAGGAGAACTCTGGCTAACGGATTTATTACAAATTGCGCGTACCACTCGCGCCACAATTAGCAATCTGGAACGTTGCGAGTGTCTCGTAGTAGAAGGGCGAGAAGTGTTGCGCCGGGAGAGAGGAGTGAGCGTCGCGGCTGATACGGATAAAGAGCTTACGCCAGCACAATCTCAGGCGTTGCAGCAGATTTTGCAACAGTCTGACTATTGTGAGATGTTGTTGCATGGCGTCACGGGGTCTGGGAAAACTGAAGTCTATTTGCAGGCGATCGCCCCCATCCTGGCCCGACAACAATCTGTCCTAATTCTAGTTCCCGAAATTGGCCTAACCCCCCAACTGACTGATCGCTTCCGCGCCCGTTTCGGCGATCGCGTCTCCGTCTATCACAGCGCCCTATCCGATGGTGAACGTTTCGATACCTGGCGACAGATGCTCGCAGGAGAGCCGCAAGTGGTCATCGGAACCCGATCCGCCATTTTCTCCCCTCTACCCCGTCTGGGGCTAATTGTGCTGGACGAGGAACATGATAGTAGTTTCAAACAAGACCGTCCCGCCCCCACCTATCATGGGCGAACCGTGGCGAAATGGCGGGCTGAATTAGAAGATTGCCCCTTAATTTTAGGCTCAGCAACCCCATCCTTAGCCACCTGGTTAGATTGCCGCCAAAATCACCCACAACGGCACTATCTTTCTCTCCCCGAGCGAGTCCAATCTCGCCCCATGCCTCCCATTGAAATTATCGACCTTCGGGGAGAACTCAAACGAGGCAATCGCTCCATTTTTAGCCTAGCCTTGCAACAGGCTCTCAGAGACCTCAGTGAAACCGGAAAACAGGGAATTTTATTTATCCATCGTCGTGGCCATAGTAGCTTTGTTTCCTGTCGCAGTTGTGGCTATGTCATCGAGTGTCCCCATTGTGATGTCTCGTTGTCCTATCACCATACCCATGAAGGCGCCAATCAATTATTACGCTGTCACTATTGCGGTTACACCCGGCAACATCCCCGAAATTGTCCTGAATGTGGCTCCCCCTATCTCAAGTTTTTTGGCAGTGGAACACAACGAGTCATGCAGGAACTCGCTCGTAATTTTCCTGAGTTAAATGCCATTCGTTTTGACAGTGACACGACGCGAAATAAGGGCGCACATCGAGCCTTGTTAACTCGTTTTTCTCAGGGAGATGCTCAGTTATTAGTCGGGACGCAGATGTTAACCAAGGGGTTAGATTTGCCCTCAGTGTCTCTCGTGGGAATTGTCGCCGCTGATGGACTGTTGAACCTCTCAGATTATTGGGCCGGGGAACGAGCGTTTCAGACCTTAACCCAGGTGGCGGGCCGTGCTGGACGGGGGGACGACCCCGGACGGGTGATTCTGCAAACCTATACCCCGGAACATCCGGTGGTGCAAGCCGTTCAGCGATACGATTATGGGGCCTTTGTTGAGGCGGAATTGGAACAGCGAGAGGCGTTGGATTATCCCCCTTATGGCCGCTTGCTGTTGTTGCGATTGAGTGGTCTGGATGGGGAGTTAGTCGAAGCCACGGCGATGCAGATGGGGGAGATGTTGCAGGAGGATGCGGCGAGTTGCGGTGGCTATGAGGTGCTTGGACCGGTTCCGGCGGCGGTGTTGCGGGTGTCGGACCGCTATCGTTGGCAGATTTTGTTGAAGTTCCCCAGTCAAGACCGGGTGGAGTTGCAGGGTCAGTTACAGCGGTTGCGAGAGGTCTGTCCGCCGAAGGTTCG
>SMDP01000429.1 GCA_012911965.1 Geitlerinema sp. P-1104 | reverse complement strand
GGACATTCGATTGGTTCGGGTCGGGTCGAGTCCTTGGTCAAACAAATTGGACTCAGGGTGAAATTGCCGGGGGCACAATGGCGAGGGGAGAATGTGCCGAAGGTGTTGAGGCATCGCTGTGCGTACCTGAATGGGGACTTGGTGGCTTAATCACTCCCGGTACATTTATCCTGAGTATATTTACTCAGTCTCCTAACTGAGATGCACCCAAATTTTTGAGGCGGTTGTGAATGCCGTGGAACCTGGGGAAACGATTGTTTTAGATGTAACGCATTCGTTCCGTTCCATTCCACTGTTTGTCTTCCTGGCGGGGACTTATTTGCAAAAGTCCCGTAATGTCAAGATTGGCGGCGTGTATTATGGGGCTTATGAACGCGATCGCCCGCGATCGCCCATTTTTGACCTCACCCCAACCCTCAAATTCATCGATTGGCTGACGGCGACGGATAAATTCCTCGATACCGGTTCTGCCAAAGATTTAGGTCAACTTCTGACCAATATCCAACGTGACTTTTACAAGCAGGGACGGCAAAAACGGGAACCGGTGAGTCCTCGTCAATTGGGTAGTTTTGGCAAACGAATTCAAGCGATTTCCGAAAGTATTGAGTTGGTTCGTCCTTTAAAACTCATGGAAGAAACGGCCCTTTTAGACAAAATTTCTTACGAAGATTTACAGGAAGATGTCGGTGCATTTGCCCAACCCTTTTCATTGTTGCTCGATAAAATTCAAGCCGATTATCATCAATTTGCTCTCCCTAACCCGCGAGACGCGAGTTCCCAAGAAACCTTACGTAAGCAAGTTGACTTGCTAGAGTGGTATATTGACAAATCGTTGAGTGCTCAGGCAATTTTACTGGGGCGAGAGTTAACCATTTCAGTCCTATGTACGGCACTGAAGTTTGACTACCTCGGCAAAACAGAACGTCAAGATGTTGAACGGGGTCTAAATTCTTTAGTCGACTGGCGAAAAGATACTCAAAAACCTCGCCCCCTAGCTTTAGAAGGTTTGGTCACGATGATCCCAGACTTAGACTTAGATTGGTTATCCAAATTTTGGTCACACCTTCGAGATGTCCGCAACGATTTAGCGCATACTGAGATGCGTTCAGATTCACTATCGGCTGCAAAAATGAGTGAATTTGTCAAGAAAGATTTGCTAAAAAACATCAAAATGCTTATGACAATTCTACCTTGATCAACTCAGAGGAGGCTCAGAATTGAATCAAATTAAAGTAGGGGCGAAAAATTTTTCGCCCCTACTCCTCAACCTCCTCAATCTCCTCCTCCAAACAGTCTTCTTCCGTCTCGACATCACAATCGATATCCCGCTCTTCCTGACTTGAAGAAAATACCATGTTACAGATGGATTGGGAACAACAACTACAGCATTGTGCCTGGTTATCTCCATCTGAGCAAAATGAAACTAAAAATCCAGAGATACTATACGATAGAAACGTGCGGCGAGGATATTGTTTGAACGGTTTTTGACCATACTGGACGGAGATTTGAGGCTGTATATCTTGGCACGTCTTGTTGGAAGTTGTGAGGATTTTGGCTGCCTCATGACAATCCCGAAATCGCTGTCTTGAGCGAGAAATTGCGGTCATCAAATCCGTCTCCAAGAGGCTGTTTTTGACATAACAGGAACAGGACTCGCCTTGGTGCAAAATTCGGTAAGCACAGGAGTAGCCTTTTCGGGGTGAAATATACGTTTGATATAGGTCAATTAGGGCAACGAGGAAGCTGCGGCTACAGCGTTCTAAGGGGGCTAACGTAATAGACTGAAGCCAAGAGATTAGGGGGAAATTCAAGGTTTTAGTCATGGCTGGATTGTTTGATTAATCTAAACCTTATGGCAAGCACTGCAACAAAAGGGACATCTACTAGATTATCCTAAGAGCGAACCCTTGCGATCGCCCTGACATCCTTAAAACCCTACGTCAACCCCTGTATCCTATCAAATCAGAGTCGATGAGTCCGCCTCAAAAACAACATCCTCATACAACGCCTCGAAACTCCCCTGAAA
>SMDP01000428.1 GCA_012911965.1 Geitlerinema sp. P-1104 | reverse complement strand
GAGCGTCCCCCCACCCCCTCATCAAGGCGCAAGAGCGCATCGGGTTGAGGTTCATTGTCCAAATCCAGACGAACTGTTGTATTGTCCGCCACCTCAACCCCTGGGGTGGCAGCCGCATAAACTTGCAGCCAGGTGATAATTTGACTATGGGGTTTTCCATGTTGCTGATAACGAACTGGCGATGCCATATAAACCACCCCTTCGACTAATTCCGCCTTCTTCACCTCTGGCAACAACCGATAGCGTCGCTCGAACTCCGTCCGAGTGAGGCGATCTCCACTTTCCAAAATTGGCATGAGTTTCAACGTCACTGATGTTTCTCGACTCACAACCGAACCTCCCGGCATTCTCGAACGACACTCAACTTAGGGAATTTACTGACCATTCTACTCTCGACCCAATCCAGCCGCCGCTCAAACTCTCGCTCCGTGCCGCCTTGAGCCAGCGACGAGCCTTCTGGGTCGCCTCCTCCTCAGATCAGGCGGCAGAGCCGCCCCAGGTCGGTGTCATGGCAGAGCCATAACACCAGGATGCAACCAGGATGCACCAGGATGCACCAGGATGCCAGGATGTTCGGTGGGAGGTTCGGTGAAAAAGGGCGAACGGCTCGGCGATCGCTCGCCGAGCCTTTTTCGCCCCTACAATTTTTGTGACGGCGATCGCAGTCAGGTCAAGACACCGAGTGTCTGGAGTGACTGAGTAACGTCCCCAAAATCACGTCCTCTTCAGGACTGTCGCACTCAGACACTACACTTCCCAATCTTCCAATTTCAACTCCGCTACCCGCTCAAACTCTCTTGTATTGTGAGTGACCAATATTAAACCTCCCTGGTTATCTCTCATAGTGAAACCGACAGGAAATAATTAAAATTTCATCTCCAACCACCTGATACACCAAACGATGCTCCCCATCCATCCGCCTTGACCAGTAACCCGATAAATTTCCCTTCAAAGTTTCTGGCTTGCCAATCCCCTCAAACGCATCCCTCATCACATCTTTAATCAGAAGATTGACCCGTTTTAAAAGCCTCTTATCCTTCTTTTGTAGCCAGAGATAATCAGACCAAGCCAACTCAGTAAAACTTACCTTCATTCATCCAGAAGTTCCTTGATGATAGTCTGACCTGACTCAGCCTGCTTGATAGATTCAAGAAGATGAGACGCATTGGCTGGATTAGACAAAAGATAAATCGTTTCCCGCCAAGCACTAAACTCTTCTAACGACATCAAAACCGCTTCTTGACCCTTTTGATTCCGTAGGATTGTCGGTTCAACATCTATGATAACTTGGTCAATTATCTCATCTAATTGCTGTTTGGCTTGTTGAGTTTCAATGGTTTTCATCGTCCGCTCCTATAATAGTTTCAAGTTTCTATCAGACAGATCCCCACAGCGCCGAGTCAACATAAAACTGCGTATTTCGACTATCGCTCAGTGACCAAGGTTCGCCCCTACAAGCCATGGGCGACCACAAGGGTTCGCCCCTACATACCATGGGCGACCACAAGGGTTCGCCCCTACATACTAAATCCAGCCGCTGCTCAAACTCCCGCTCCGTCCCCTCCTCCTGAGACGGCACCGGCGATCGCAACAGACTCCCCCCACTCTATCAGGTCACTGTCCAAGTTAAGACACCGAGTGTCTGGAGTGACTGAGGAACCTCCCCAAAATCACGTCCTCTTCAGGACTGTCGCGCTCAGATCCTACAGGTCCCAATCTTCCAATTTCAACTCCGCTACCCGTTCAAACTCTCTTGTATTGTGAGTGACCCGTATTAAATCATTACGGAACAAACAGCAATATCTCTTGGGGCGATCGCTTCCAATTTAGCCCGTAGGATTGGCGATCGCCGATTCAAGTACATGGCGACAACATTGGTATCGAGTAAATACAGCACTCACGTCCAACACCAACCCCGGAAAAAACGGACTCCTCAGACAACCCGCCCCATCCGGCTCCTGCTGGCGATAGTCCCCCTCCTCCAGCACATACCAGCGAAACTCCTCCTCCAGAACCACCCAAACCAGATACTCCCGAACTCC
>SMDP01000427.1 GCA_012911965.1 Geitlerinema sp. P-1104 | reverse complement strand
GTTTGTTTTTTGGGGCCAAAAAACTGGAGTGCGATCGCGGATGGTTTGAGGAGTTGAGGGGCGATCGCACTCCAGTTAAGTGAAGGGAAATTTCCCTTCAATTTTAGCGGGGAGTTTTATCAATCTAGCCAGAGAGCTGGGAGCTGGTCACCGAGGGGTGATGGCTTTTGGGGGGCGATCGCTCCCAAGAATCAGTTTGTGAGAAAAAATGTCGGTTTCTTTCCTCGGGATTGGGGAAGAAACCGACTTCATAAGTAGGACTCCTGCGATGGGAGACTGACTTAGAAAAGGAAGTAAATTTACCGCAGCTCTTCAATCAATGATTGAATATCCTGGTACATTTCCTGTTCCCCCTGTTGCCGATACAAACTGGCGGCTCTCTCAAGGTCAGAAATTGCGTCGGATGTGTTACGCATTTCTTGATGTAAAATTCCACGGGCAACATAAGATTCGGCAAAATCAGGGTCAACTTGAATCGCCTGATTGTACGCATTCAAAGCTCCTTGAAGATCACCTTGCTCGAACAACGAGTCACCTCGTTCAAGGTGAGGCATAGCAGCCGAACCACTCTGAGCGTAGATTTCCAATTCGTTCAGAATAACGGAAGCCTTGATTTGGTTAGACTGATGCCAAGTTGCTTCAACTGAGGATGAAACCTGATTACTGGCTTGAGCCATTTCGGGAACTAGCCCAATCACCCCAAAGAGAGTGACGGTTATCGCGATAAACTGAGGCATTTTCATGATTGTTAGAACCGGCTATAATTTGGTAAAATTACTAGCATTTGCTAGCTTGTAGATTCAGGAATTTCCTCCTAATCGTCCCAGGAACGCTGAGTCAGATTGTATCTAAAGCTGCGGGCTAAAGGTCCAGTATCTATTCGTCGAAAACCCTGTGCTCGATATCCTGATGAACAATTAGTACCATGGGCAGTAAAAGCTTCGTTCCGAACACAGAACTGGCTGTTTCCATCCCAAACCCGTCTTCTACCACGTCGCTCACTCTCGGCGTATAAGTAGTAATATCGGTGCCGCAATAGTCCAGACACTACAGTCTGACATTGCCTTGGATTCAGAGTCCACCAACCCCGAGAGTCCCATCGAGTGATTGTTCGAGATCGTCCCAGTATAGATCTTCGACCAACGCGAACCTCCGTTGGATAGCCAACAGCTACAGTGACCGGTGCGAGGGTGTGATTACAGATTCTTAATCGGGCTTCACTGGCTTCAGGAAACGCCACTAATCCCGCACAAAAGATTGAAACCGAACCAAGAGTTTTTATCAGAAAATCTTTGTTCAACATAAGCCCATCCCCACTATCAATAAGGGGGAGATAATTTTACTTTTGAGGCATCGTTGACTTAAGATAGATTTAGACCGCTGGTGAGCTAGCTCATCCCATCAATGGGAAAGCTCTGGGCTGAACCGATAAACCCGAACCCTTCCACAGTGACACCCCAAGTAATCTCGAAACTCAAGGGTTCTATATCTTCCCAGGGAGGGATGATTTCTATTTGAGTTTCAGTTAGCATTCGTCGATGCCTTGACCCCAATCTAAACACCACAACGGGTAACGTCAATTCATAAAGGTCAGAAAAAATAGCCTGAACTTTCGGCAAATTTACCTAGGAAAAGTTCATAAAGTTCATAAAGTTCATGAAAATTCCCAAAATTAAACTCGATTTGTCCGGAAATCTCATGAGTTGGGAGTCATAAAGTTCATAAATACCGTGTTATTGTGGTATTTGGATCATCTTCTGGCAACCCCCCTATGACCCCAGCAGACACCCCCAAATTACTGAACCTCGCTCAGACTCTGGTGTCTGAGCAAACCTCCAAACCCCTCGATGAACTGGAACTGGCGGTTCTTGAGGGAATCCTCCTCGGACAAACCTATGAGCAAATTTGTCAAAACCAGAATTTCGCTCAGGGACTGGAGTATATTCAAAAATGTGTGGCTTACCAGCTACGGCGGCGGTTGACCCAGGCCATGAAACGAGGCGGCTACTTGAGCGAGGACGCCAATAACCTAAAAAAAAAGAC
>SMDP01000426.1 GCA_012911965.1 Geitlerinema sp. P-1104 | reverse complement strand
CTCACAGACTCTACCGGGCGATTATCGCCTTTAAAGCGGGATGGGTCCGGTTTTAACTCCCTTTCCACTTGGGGCATAGCCGCCACCCGCCGCCATTGGGCTTGAGTGACCGGGTATTTCCCCATAAAGAAGGGAGACACTGTCACCGGATGCTGAGGAGACTCATCGTTATGGTGCCCAGGTTCATCGTCTGGGGAACCCATCAGGAACGTGCCTGGGGGGATAGACATCATCCTTAGGGGCAAAACCCCTGCGCCGAGCGGTTCATCGTAGTATTGGTTTTGTGCTTGGCGTTTATGTAGTGTAAGCGGCATCTGAGTACCCCGCTGGAGGCTGAGGAGGGGGAGGCCAGCCAACTCTTCGGCGTACCTACCAAGCTGACTAACCCATTTGACTTTTCGGATGCCGTTACCAGCATCGCTGGAACAGGTCTGGACTCTTCACTGCGCTCCCAACAGATTCCCACCTGTCAGCTCTAGCCTAGAAGAGTGCTCGGGGCAACACTCACGACACGAAAACCGTTGTTGTTGTTGTCGTTGCGCGGGTTGTTGTTGTTGCGATAGGCGGAACGGCAATTCCTCGGATTATTGATCCAAGAACCGCCGCGTTCGCTGGCCCGTCCCATCCAACACGCTAGCATTAAAACTCCATCTCTAGCTCAACTGGTAACGAGTTCTCAAGAGATAATGGTTCTGGCGGCGGGTGGAAAATAAGCCGCTCAAAGATATCCTGACGCAGCCCTTGGGTGTCGCCGTGCATCAGATGAGCTTCCCAACTACACAGTCTCTGGACAACGTCAGTCAGGGACTGCTGACCGTCCGTATAGTCCTGCTGAAGTTGGCGGCAACGCAAACGAGCACGCCGTAGATTATCGTTGCGGACTCGAATCCGGTCTGGCAATACTCGAAAGCCCACAAAATTAGCGCCAAAGCGGGTTTCAAAGAGTTGGCTCTTCGCGGGGTGTAGCCGCAGGCGTAAGTGGGTTAGGTAAGCTTCAATCTTAGCCCAAGCTCTGACCAAAAAGCCGCGATCATCACTGAAGAGGGCAAAATCATCCACATAGCGTAGGTATTTACGAGCCTTAAGCTGTTCTTTGACAAAATGATCAAACCCATTGAGGTAGAGATTAGCAAAAAACTGACTGGTTAGGTTGCCAATGGGGAGGCCCCGCCGCCGTTCCAGGGGACTGAGGAGGTTGTCTCCTGGAAAATAGTCCACATCGTAGCCCTGAAGATTGCTACCGTCGATAATCTTGTCAATTAGCCAGAAGGTCTCTGGACACTTGATTTTTCGCCGTAGGGTGCTCTTGAGAATTTCGTGATCAATACTGGGAAAGTATTTGCGCAAGTCGCACTGAAGGATGTAGCCGCTAGTACGGGCAAAAGAGGTAAAACGTTTGAGAGCGCGGTGAGTGCCATAGCCCTGGCGGTTCGCGTAAGTTTCACGAATAAACGTCTGTTCTAGGGGCGGTACAATCACGTTGCAGAGGGCATGGTGTACGACCCGATCGCGATAGGGAGCCGCAGAAATCAGCCGGGGCTTAGGATCATCAATTTTGAAGGTGCGGTAGCCTCCTGGACGATAGGTTTGCTGAATTAGCTCGGCTTGCAGGCGCAGCAGCTCTTGATCCAGGTTATGGTTGAAGGCCAGGACATTAGGACGATAGCGCTTGCCCCGCTGTGCCTGGCGGGCAGCCTGTAGCAAGTTTTCAAAGTCAACGATTTTGGGCCAAAGATTGCCATAGCGCTTCATGATACTTTTTGTTGCTTGATCCAACCACCGATTTCTACCCCAATACCGTTAATCTGCTGACCCACGTAGGCGTAACGCTTGGCTGAGATCAACTCAAAATCTAGTAGCAGCCGGGTTTGGTGACGCAAGACTTCGAGCTGTAGATTCAGCTCATAAAGTTTGGCCAACTTATCACGACTGTAGCGAGCCTGGATTAAGCCTTCAAGTAGGTCATAGAGCTTGGAAACAATCCGATCCCCGAGGGTGAACTTATGGGCTTTGGGCAGCCGGTTCAGAATCGGAACATACCACTGAATCAG
>SMDP01000425.1 GCA_012911965.1 Geitlerinema sp. P-1104 | reverse complement strand
GGGAAAATCAACCCGGCAATGCTTGTCCAATTCTACCAGATTGGCGGTTGCTCGTCTCCCCTCTCCGTCGCCACGCCGTCGCTGTGCCTAACTTCGAGAGGGACTCGCAACCACCTCGCTTTCATCCCGTCACCCAGCCTAAAGGCTAGGGTGCGGGGCTTTCGCGAAAGAGGCTAATTGAACTGATTTAGGAAACGTAAATCGCTGTTATAGAGGCGACGAATATCGTCCATTTGGTGCAGAACCATCGCAAAGCGTTCCACACCGAAACCGGCCGCAAAGCCCGTATAGCGTTCACTATCGTAGCCCACCGCCTCCAGAACATTGGGGTCGACGGTTCCACAGCCGAGGACTTCGAGCCAGTCCCCCTTCCATTTCACATCCACCTCCGCACTGGGTTCAGTGAAGGGGAAATAACTCGGGCGGAAGCGAATTTCCACATCGCCAAAAATCTGGCGGACAAACTCGCGGATTGTGCCTTTTAAATCCGTGAACGTGAGTCCCTCATCCACCGCAAGCAGTTCAATTTGATGGAATACCGCCGAGTGAGTCGCATCCACCGTATCGCGGCGATAAACTCGTCCTGGGGCCACGACGCGGATGGGGGGCTGTTGTTGTTCCATGTAGCGGATTTGCACCGAGGAGGTATGAGTCCGCAGTAGGCGATCGCCCGGCAGATAGAAGGTATCCTGCATATCCCGGGCCGGGTGATCCGCCGGGGTATTCAGGGCCTCGAAATTATAATAATCCGTTTCAACCTCCGGGCCGGTGGCTACCGTATAGCCAAGTCCGACGAAGATATCGAGAATGCGATCGATAGTGCTATTGAGAGGATGGCGACGGCCTTGGGGAACCACCACCGCCGGCATAGTTACATCCAGAGTTTCCGAAGCTAAACGGGCTGCGATCGCCGCCTGTTGTAGGTGTTCTTTTTTCTGAGTCAGGGCCGTTTCCAGAGCGGTTTTGACTTCGTTGGCCAGTTTACCCACCTTGGGGCGATCGCCGGGGTCAAGTTTCCCCATACCGCCCAAGATTTTCGAGACTTGGCCCTTTTTACCTAAATAGCCCACCCGCAGGGACTCAAGCTGCTCTAAACCGTCAGCAGCCGTAATCTCCTCCGTAGCCGTAGTCTGGAGTTCCGTGAGTTGGGTTTCTAAGCTGTTGGAAGTTGTGGTCATAGTTTTGCCTATTGCTAGCTTGCCTATTGCCTAGGGCGACCACAAGGGTACGCCCCTCTATTGCCTAGGGCGACCACAAGGGTACGCCCCTCTATTGTCTAGGGCGACCACAAGGGTACGCCCCTACCTCTATTGTCTAGGGCGACCACAAGGGTACGCCCCTCTATTGCCTATTGCCGGTTCCCTGTCCCCTCTGCCCTACCCATGGCGGGTTCCGTCGGGGAGAATCGCACCGTGAAGGTTGGCTGCTGTCATGTGAGCGCCCCATAAATCAGCCCCCGTGAGGTTGGCATAACTTAAATCAGCACTGGTTAAATCCGCCATCTTCAAATCAGCTTGCGTCAAATCAGCATTACTGAGATTGGCACCGTAGAGATTAGCTTGATCTAACTTGGTGCCTTTGAGGGAAGCCCCAGAGAGATTGACCTCTGTGAGGTTGGCGCCACTTAAAATAGAACAACTCATATTGGCCTTTTGTAGATTCGCTCCATCAAAGGAGACTCCTCCCATATTGGCGTAGCTCAGATTGGCTTCCTCGAAATAGGCGCGGATCAGTTCTACCCCGATCCAACTCGCTCCTCGTAAGTCTGCACCCCGTAAATCCGCGTCGTGGAGTTTCACCTGATCCAGTTTCACCTGGCGGAAGTTGGCCCCTCGTAAACTGGCTTCACAGAGGTTTGCGCCTTCGAGGTTGACTTCCCGAAAGTCTGATTCATATAAATCGGCGCCTTTCAAACAGGCTTGCCGCAAATCCACGCGATACAAGTCTGCCGATCGCATTTCCACTTGCGTCAAATCGGCACCATAGAGCGTCGCACCCACCAGAGATGCGCCATTGAGACGGGCCCCGACGAAATCCGTTTTCGACAAATCTGC
>SMDP01000424.1 GCA_012911965.1 Geitlerinema sp. P-1104 | reverse complement strand
GCATTACGCAATTGTGCTGAACCGGCTTTGCGATGGCCGCCTCCACCAATGCTTTGCAGAATGACATTGAGATCCGTCTGGGGAATTTGCGATCGCGCAATCACCGTCAGCCGCGACTCATCCCCCTGACGTTGATACTCATGCAGCAAAATCATGGCATCCGTATCCGTCAGTTCCAGCAGACGCGAGGTTAATCCCGACAATCCCGGCACATAATCAGGGGTACGCAACACTACTGACGCCAATTGTTGCCCCCAAACCTCCTCCGTATTCACTGTTTCGAGGGCAGTGGCCAACAAGTCTTGCAAGGAATCCGACAATCCCGGTTCAATATACTCGGCAATCAAGGATAGGCTGGCCCCTTGCTTCATTAACCAGGCCAAGGCCAAGGCATCCCGGGCCGTACTATGGTCAAAGGTCAGAGATCCACTATCGACATGAATCCCCAAGGCCATCACCGTCGCCTCATACACCGTCAGGCTAAGGTTTTGCTGTTGTAAGGCTTCCACAATTAGGGTGGTTGTGGCCCCAATGGCTTCAACTTGGCGCTGACTGGCAGGAATGTCCCCGCTCACTCCAGGATGGTGATCATAGAGATACACCCCCTGTAACTGAGGTGCATCAAACCATTCAGCGGCTTTCCCGAGGCGATCGCGCCATTGAGTATCCACCACGAACAGCGATCGCAACTGATCGGCATTCACCGATCGCCGTTCGATAATGGCATACTCATCCCGGTGCAATCTCAGAAACTCCTCCACCCCAGGATGAGCGCCTCCTGTCAGCACAATACGCGCGCCAGGATGCAATCGGGTTAAGCCAACGGCTGCCCCTAAACTATCGAAATCAGCAGTAGTGTGACAGAGGATGATGTCCATTTAGAGAGGGAACAGGGAATAGGGAACAGGGGGAAGAAGGCAAGCTAGCAATAGGCAGTAGGCAAGAGGGAGGGGGATTTGGGCAGTAACCTCTCCTTCTAATAGACCGGTGTTACGATTAAGCATCGATAGAAATCTGACTTCAATATAACCACGTCAACATCATGTCTTTTACTGCTCTTCGTCAACTCTGCGTTGCCTTTTCTTTGGCAATGTTACTTTTTATTGGGGGATGTGATAGCCCTCAAGCCGATGTTCCGCCACCGCCTCCGGCCCAACAGGTGCAACCGGCCGATGGCCAGGGGGCTGTCTCCTCTGAATCTATCCCTGGAAGTGCCTTTAATCGCTTCTTCCCTGCTGCTAGCGGTGAGTATGAGCGGGTGTATACTCAGGAGAAAGACGGATTCGCTGAGGCGAAACTCAAACGCAATGGGGAGGATGTGGCGATGCTGGCGATTTCCGATACCGTGAACGTCCCCGCCGCTGCTGAACGGTTACGCAACAGTCCTGACCGAATTGCGGGCTATCCTGGGGCTACCCTAGGACAAACTCAGACTTCGATTCTGGTGGCTGATCGCTTCCAAGTCAAGGTCATTTCTCGCAGTCCTGATTTTGGCGAGAGCGATCGCGAGGCCTGGTTACAAAGATTCGACTTGCAAGGCCTCTCCCGACTGTAAATCCCGACTGTAAACCTATTTCCCCAACATCATGAGTAAATCCATTCAACAACGAGTTGACGACCTCCCCACTCGTAATCTAACCATTTTTAGCCTCAATGCCCTGGACAACATCGTCCCTGGCAAATGGGAGAATTTGGTGGGATGGGACAACACCATCAAAACCATCACCCAGGAAAGCGATCCCGCCATCTTAGATCTCGTCAGTCGTCGGGCGATCGCCCTCTATGATGACAAATCCCAAGGCTATCAAACCGCCCTCTGGCTCTACGATACCATCGACCGCACCGGTAGCGCCCTGGGAACCGCCGCTCTCGGCAATAAAATTGGTGAAAAAATCCCTCTGTTGGGGTTTCTCAGCAAACTGACTCCTAAAGCCGAGAAAGCCCAAACCATTGATTTGTCCCTCAAATTAGTGGTGGAAGTGGTGGCATTTTGCAAAATCAACGGCATTCCTGGCGATAGTCTCGGGGACTTCCTGCGATCGCTCTCCGACTAT
>SMDP01000423.1 GCA_012911965.1 Geitlerinema sp. P-1104 | reverse complement strand
GTTCTTGGGGAACCTAATCATTGGATACATCGAGGGGTCACTGTTAGCAAAGTGGTTTCGATTGCCTCGCTTCCAAACAGTTATAATCTTAATCTTGGCTAACTATACCTCAGCTTGGGTAGGAATGCTAATTACGGGCTTCATTAAGTCAGAAATCACTTTTCTCACCATAGAAAATATCCATATTTGGCAGTGGATCTTTGCCATCTTTATGTTTCTGGTTACCTTGTTGATTGAATATCCGTTTTTTCAGATTTCTTTAAGAAAGCAGTCAGAAGCTACCGTGAAGACTGTCAAATCACTGCTGGTCATTCATGGCATTAGTTACCTGTTACTAGCGGCATGGTATGTGGCACAAAGTCAGACCAGTATGTTGACTCAGCTTGAGCTGGTGCCCGTAGATACTCTAGATTTACCAGGGCAATATCAGCTCTATTTTAAGTCTTCAGATGGGGTACAGACGATGCAGTCCAATTTGACGGGTAGCAATATCAAATCAATTTCACTCGCAGATTTTCAAACTCAACAGTTAACAATTCCTAAAGAACCTCACTCGCCGGATCGCAGACTCATACGCCGTGGGCAATTTTTTGATCAGCCCATTCTAAAGTTGGCTGAAGACAGCGACTGGGATTTTTATATTCGCTACCTGCAAGGGCGAGGAATTGCCGGACTACGAAATCGCGAGCTTGGGCAGTTGGAGTTTGAGTTCACCCTGGAAACCCCTTTTGCCCACTGGCCAGTTCGTCATGCCACCCATCTCCCCGGTGATTTTGTGGTGTTTCAACTGGGGGACGATCAAATCTGCATTCTGCATCCCCATGATCGCTTGATTGCCCTAGTCACGCGCGGTAGAGAACCCTTTGTTGTAGCAGCGGGGGATGAGCCATAACGGAATCAAAGATCGCCATGCTGGGGATAGACTTTGGCGGTGTCCAGGGCGAGATCACTAAGTTTGCACTAAAAGGACACAAGGCGATCGCTCTCATCGAAACGTAGACCATCGATCCTCAGGTTTATGGTGAAAACAGAAGACTCTCATCGGTTTAAACGCGACGATAATGAACTTACCGAGGATGGACCTCATAATACTCCCGAATCGCCGTCAGCCCCTGCTCGCAAACCTGCAACGGCGGACATTCCAGCGGATTCTCCCCAACATTCAGCCGGAACAATCGCGGCAGATGCACCATAAACTCGGGAATCTCGCGAATCTGATTTCCCGTTAACTCCAACATTGATAAACTCTGCATCTGCGCCATAAACCCAGGAATCTCGCGAACCTGATTATTCGATAACTCCAACCCCGAGAATCGGGGAAGGCGGCTCAAACAGGGAGGAATGGCTGTAATTTGATTGCGAGCCGCGTACAACAGACGCAACTTCGAGAGTTCCCCAATAAACTCAGGAATTTCCGTGAGGCGATTCCCCGAGAGATTCAATCCCGCCAACTCCGGGAACTCCAACAGCACCTCAGGAACCTCCTGCAAGCCTAACCCATGTAAATTCAGGGTGTCCCGTCCCGCTGCTTTCATCGCCTCAACTCGGGCCTCAACGCTATTCTCCATCGCCGTTACGTCCTTAAAGTTCCCTCAATTCTAGCCTCGCCCCTTGCCAAAGTCTGCCCCCAGGACAGACACTGAAAACACGCCCTTGCTACTACTGGTTCTCAATCTCCGTGCGTCCTAATCTCCCTAATCAACGCTGGACTCTGGCGGATCTCCCTGAAGCTGAGATCCAATCTCTGGCTGAGTCTCTCAATGTCTCTCCCCTCATTGCCCAAATCCTCATGGAACGGGGCTTAGAGAGTCCTGAGGCGGCTCGAATTTTCCTGGAACCTGACAGCCTGGAACTGCCGCCACCCCTTCAGGATTTCCCCGATTTAGCGATTAGTCTCGATCTCATTGTGGAGATGATTGAGACGGAACGGGCGATCGCCATCTGTGGGGACTATGATGCTGATGGTATGACCAGTACCGCCCTGCTGTTGCGGGCTTTGGGACGTTTGGGGGCAAATGTCGATTATGCGATTCCCAGCCGCATGAGCGATGGCTATGGCATTAACTCCCGCCTCGTGAATGA
>SMDP01000422.1 GCA_012911965.1 Geitlerinema sp. P-1104 | reverse complement strand
CGCGATCGCGAACTCGAAACCCGCGCCAAAATCGACCAACTCTCCATCGAACGTCAACAAACCCCCCAAGGTGCGCCAATGGTGACGGAAGAAAACATCGCCGAGATTGTCTCAAGCTGGACCGGGGTTCCTGTCACTAAACTCGAAGAAACGGAATCCGAGAAACTGCTGCACCTCGAAGACACCCTGCACAAACGTCTGATTGGCCAAGAAGAGGCCGTTCGCGCCGTCTCCCGTGCCGTGCGTCGCGCTCGGGTGGGTCTGAAAAATCCCCATCGTCCCATCGCCAGCTTCATCTTCTCGGGACCGACTGGAGTAGGTAAAACGGAACTCACCAAAGCCTTGGCGGCCTACTTCTTCGGTGCCGAAGAATCCATGATTCGCTTGGATATGTCTGAGTTCATGGAACGCCATACGGTGTCCAAGCTGATTGGTTCTCCTCCGGGATTTGTCGGTTATGACGAAGGGGGACAACTTACCGAAGCTGTACGTCGTCGTCCCTATTCGGTGATTCTCTTCGATGAAATCGAGAAGGCTCACCCCGATGTCTTTAACCTGTTGCTGCAAATCCTCGAAGATGGTCGTTTGACCGATTCCAAAGGTCGCGTGGTGGACTTCAAGAATACCTTGCTGATTATGACCTCCAACATCGGCTCCCGTGTCATCGAGAAAGGTGGCGGCGGCCTCGGCTTTGAAATCGCTGGGGATGAAACCGATGCGCAGTACAACCGCATCCGCAGTCTGGTGAACGAAGAACTGAAACAGTACTTCCGGCCCGAGTTCCTCAACCGCTTGGATGACATCATCGTCTTTAGCCAACTCAACCGCGAAGAAATCAAGCAAATCGCCGATATCGAGTTGAAACGAGTCTTCGATCGCCTGGTGGAAAAAGACATCCGTCTGCAAGCCACTGAAGCCTTCAAGAGCCGGCTCGCCGATGAAGGCTATGATCCCGCCTACGGTGCGCGGCCCCTACGTCGGGCGATTATGCGCCTCCTCGAAGATGTCTTGGCTGAGAAGATGCTCTCGGGTGAAATCCAAGACGGCGATCGCGCCATTATTGACCTCGATGATGATGGACAAGTCATTATCTCCAAGGACAATGTGGAACTGCGCTTCCCGGAATTGGTGTCCACCCAGTAACATCTCTAGGGCCAGGTGAGCGGCACTTGCCTCTCCTGACATGACACCCCAACGGCGATGAGTTAAGGCTCGTCGCCGTTTTCAGGGTTGGCAGACTCGGGGAGTGTAACATCGGTGATAAACTCCGCCGCTTCCGGTTCCGAGGGGCGATCGCTACTCCAGGCCCACCAGACACAGCCACAGGAACAGTGATAGAACTCTTGCCATTTCCGGGTATAGTCAGGGGTGTAGACGGGCGCACGTCGGTTGAGCCAGACTTTCTCAGCCTTACGGCTGCTGGCCCCACATTGAGGACAGCGGAAGTCAAAGGAGTGAACCGCTGATTGTGTCCAGTCCGGTGCAATTGGCGCAAAGGCATCCATAGGGGAGAATAAGCTAAACAAGGAGTTCATCCCCTATTGTGGCAAGCTAGCCGTGACCCTGCAATCACTGACGCGGCTCCCTATTGTGTTCCCCATCCTCCCAACTCTCCATGAATCCAGCCATCGAGACTCATCGCCTCCTCGATTTAATGCCCGCCTCCGGGCGTATGTTCGCTAAAATCGTCAGTCAGCCGAGTTTATCTAAGGTCATTGATACGCCGTTTCCCGTTCCCTGGAAGCGCGATCGCCTGATTTTGATTAATTTTGACTATTGGCAAGAATTGAGCCAACCTCAGCGGGATTTACTCGCGTTACGGACGGTCTGTTGGCAGTTGGAGATTCGCTGGTTTAAGCTGGATGTCTATCAAGGCGTCGGCTTAGCGGGGATTGTGGCGACCGCCGTTGAGGCAGCTCAAGGGGACGCGGTGGGGATTGTCGCGGCAGGAAGTTTGACGGCGATCGCCCTCAACCAGATTTGGCGACAGAACCGATCTACCGCCTCAGAACTGGCGGCCGACGAAGGGGCGATCGCCGTGGCTCAACGTCGAGGCTATGATGAAGTCGAAGCCGCCAAAGCCCT
>SMDP01000421.1 GCA_012911965.1 Geitlerinema sp. P-1104 | reverse complement strand
CGCGATCGCGAACTCGAAACCCGCGCCAAAATCGACCAACTCTCCATCGAACGTCAACAAACCCCCCAAGGTGCGCCGATGGTGACAGAAGAAAACATCGCCGAGATTGTCTCAAGCTGGACTGGGGTTCCTGTCACTAAACTCGAAGAAACCGAGTCCGAAAAACTGCTGCACCTCGAAGACACCCTGCACCAACGTCTCATTGGTCAAGAAGAGGCCGTTCGTGCCGTGTCTCGTGCAGTACGTCGCGCTCGGGTGGGTCTGAAAAATCCCCATCGTCCCATCGCCAGCTTCATCTTCTCGGGACCCACTGGAGTGGGTAAAACGGAACTCACCAAAGCCTTAGCGGCCTACTTCTTCGGTGCAGAAGAGTCCATGATTCGCTTGGATATGTCCGAGTTTATGGAACGCCATACGGTGTCCAAACTGATTGGTTCTCCTCCGGGATTTGTCGGTTATGACGAAGGGGGACAACTCACCGAAGCCGTGCGTCGTCGTCCCTATTCGGTGATTCTCTTCGACGAAATCGAGAAGGCTCACCCCGATGTCTTTAACCTGCTGCTGCAAATCCTCGAAGATGGTCGTTTAACCGACTCTAAAGGTCGTGTGGTGGACTTCAAGAACACCTTGCTGATTATGACCTCGAACATCGGTTCCCGCGTCATCGAGAAAGGCGGCGGCGGCCTCGGCTTTGAAATCGCTGGGGATGAAACCGATGCTCAGTACAACCGCATCCGTAATCTGGTGAACGAAGAACTGAAACAGTACTTCCGGCCTGAGTTCCTCAACCGCTTGGATGACATCATCGTCTTTAGCCAACTCAACCGCGAAGAAATCAAGCAAATCGCCGATATCGAGTTGAAACGAGTCTTCGATCGCCTAGTGGAAAAAGACATCCGTCTGCAAGCCACCGAAGCCTTCAAGAGCCGTCTCGCCGATGAAGGCTATGACCCCGCCTACGGTGCGCGGCCCCTACGTCGGGCGATTATGCGCCTCCTCGAAGACGTATTGGCTGAGAAGATGCTCTCGGGTGAAATCCAAGACGGCGATCGCGCCATTATTGACCTCGATGATGACGGACAAGTCATTATCTCCAAGGACAATGTGGAACTGCGCTTCCCGGAATTGGTGTCCACCCCGTAACATCTCCACGCCAATTTGAGCAGCGCTGACATTGAGTCCGATGACGTGACACCCCAACGGCGATGAGTTACGACTCGTCGCCGTTTTCAGGGTTGGGAGACTCAGGGAGTGTGACATCGGTGATAAACTCCGCCGCTTCCGGTTCCGAAGGGCGATCGCTACTCCAGGCCCACCAAACACAGCCACAGGAACAGTGATAGAACTCTTGCCATTTCCGGGTATAGTCAGGGGTGTAGACGGGCGCACGTCGGTTCAGCCAGACTTTCTCAGCTTTACGGCTGCTGGCCCCACATTGAGGACAGCGGAAGTCAAAGGAGTGAACCGCTGATTTTGTCCAGTCCGGAGCAATTGGCGCAAAGGCATCCATAGGAGAGAATAAGCTAAACAGGGAATCCATCCCCCATTGTGGCAAGCTCGCGGTGACCCTGCAATCATTTAAGCGGCTCGCCGCTCTGTTCCCCATCCTCCCAACCTCCCATGAATCCAGCCATCGAGACTCATCGCCTCCTCGATTTAATGCCCGCCTCCGGGCGTATGTTCGCCAAAATTGTCAGTCAACCGAGTTTGTCTAGGGTGATTGACACGCCGTTTCCACTGCCTTGGAAGCGCGATCGCCTAATTTTGATTAATTTTGACTATTGGCAAGAATTGAGCCAGCCTCAGCGGGATTTGCTCCTGTTACGGACGGTCTGTTGGCAGTTGGAGATTCGCTGGTTTAAGCTGGATGTCTATCAAGGCGTTAGCTTAGCGGGGATTGTGGCAACGGCCGTTGAGGTGGCTCAAGGGGATGCGGTGGGAATTGTCGCAGCAGGAAGTTTGACGGCGATCGCCCTCAACCAGATTTGGCGACAGAACCGATCCACCGCCTCGGAACTGGCGGCCGACGAAGGGGCGATCGCCGTGGCTCAACGTCGAGGCTATGATGAAGTCGAAGCCGCCAAAGCCCT
>SMDP01000420.1 GCA_012911965.1 Geitlerinema sp. P-1104 | reverse complement strand
GTCTTCCCGACGCGGCCGAAGTGGGTGGAGTCTTATTAAGTTTATATAAACCCTTACTCGAAGACCCCAATTTAAGCCAACAGGCGCGATCGCAGTCCGTGGATATCGTTGCCTGGACGGTGGATGACCCCAGGCTTTCCCAGCAACTACAACAGCAGGGAGTTCGACGCATTATCAGCAATCGAATCATGACAAAATCCTGAGATTTTCCAATCTTCAAATACTCAAAATTAAGCCTTAAAATTGCCAATCAAAGCCATCGTGAACTACCGAACAGTGAATCAAAGATTACACAGTCGGCTTCCTACCCAGCAAATTGCGAGATAGTAGATTTCTTACGTCCTCTACTATCTCGACTTACACTTGGGCGATAGGCGAACTCCCCAGTCCCTGAGGATAAAATACGCAGTCCTTCGTCTCTGATATTTTTGGCAGCGTTGATGTCTCTATCGTGCCTTGTTTGGCACTTTTCACACTGCCAAGACCTAACATCAAGTGGAAGGCTTCTTACTTGATTTAGGCAAGTATTGCAGGTTTTAGAACTAGGGAAGAATCGGTCCACCTCTAGGTAGGCTTTCCCTTCCTGTTCTGCTTTGTATTTCAACATGGTACAAAACTGACCCCAGCCCGATTGACTAATTGCTTTCGCGAGACAGTGGTTTTTAACCATATTTCTAACCGCTAGATTTTCCACCACTATAACTTGGTTTTCGTTAACTATCCTGCGTGATAGCTTGTGGTGGAAATCTGACCTGCATCTGGCTATTTTGTTATGTACCCCGGCTACCTGCTTTCGGGTTTTATTGCGGTTGCTTGAGCCTTTCTGCCTTCTGGATAACCGCTTCTGCTTGGCTCTTAGATTTTTCTCATGCTTAGCCAACCAACGGGGGTTGTCAAATTTAGACCCATCAGAGGTGATAGCAAAATGAGTCAACCCTAAATCAATACCTACTGCTTTACCTTCAGTCGTTTTTTCGGGGATATCCTTCCCGTCATCAACCAGGACAGAAGCAAAGTATTGATCCTTAGCATTAACCGATACTGTGACTGTTTTGATTTTCCCCTCAACAAGTCTGTGTAGTCTGGCATTAACAATCCCCATTTTAGGGAATTTGATGCCATTTCCTACAATCGAGACATTCTGGGGATAGCTGATGGATTGTTTTCGGTGCTTTGACTTGAACTGAGGATATGAAGCCCTCCCTTCAAAAAAGTTGATAAAAGCCCTAGATAAATTCAGGGCGACAACCTGTAAGCACTGGGAGTAGGGTTCTTTCATCCATTTGTATTCTTTCTTGAGATTGGTTATCTCCGTCTGAATAGCAAAGCGACCCAACCCCTTCCCTGTAGTCTTATAGGTTTCATTGGTAAGGTTAAGAGCGTAGTTCCATGCGAATCTACAGCAACCAAAACTCTGGGCAAGGTGTTGCCGTTGCTCAGTGGTCGGGTAGATTCTGTACTTGGTCGCTCTCAGCATTACCGTGAAAATAATTGGCGATAATATTATAGCATGACAATCAGTGGGATTGTCAATTTTCAGGGCATCGACCCCTTCAATTGACTTGAGGAGTCCATGTATCCCGACGCTGACCATTCTGGTACAGCGCGGGACTTATCGCCCCTCAAACTCCCCAGAAGTTAAAATGGCAAAACTCCCTGTAACAAAAGACTACCAATTCCCGTAATCACATTAAGGATATTACCGCCGATATCCCCCCGTCGTTGGCGTTCTCGGGCTTCTTGAAACGCCTCCTCTTCCGCCACAATCGCCGCCGCAAAAAACTTAGCCGTTTCGTACCCTTCCTGATTTCCGGCCACAAAATAAATTTCTGCTGCCCGTTCCGCATCCGCCACCGCCCGTTCCGTCTCACCCATGCGGTTAAAGGCTGCCGCCCGCCCGAGATAGGCTAAAGGAAATTCATTATCGAGGACAATCGCATCGGTGTAGAAACTAACCGCCCCTTGATAGTTTCCCTGTTGAGCCTCATCATTGCCCCAACGCAGCAACTCATCTGCTGTCACCACGGTACTGGGGACATCATAAGCCCCCCGCAGATTAGCATTAGTGAGGGTTGCGCCCTCAAGTTGGGCC
>SMDP01000042.1 GCA_012911965.1 Geitlerinema sp. P-1104 | reverse complement strand
TTAAGTCAGGGGTTGGCCCTGCGCACAGCTAAACTCTTGGGACAAATTCTGGCTGGCTGTTCCGTTGTGCGGACTCCTGAAACCCATCCTCAGTTTCCCAATTTACCGGTGGTTCTCTTTCCCGGTAATGTGGGGGATGAGCGGGGGTTAGCTACGGTCTATCGCCGTTTTGCTGGGGATTGAGAGGATTCACCATAGATAAAGGTGAAGACACTGGCGGGACTATGGAGAGGATGGGCCTGGGGGATTAACTTCGGCTCGTTGGCGGCAATAATGTCCTCATAAAAGGCGGCATCCTCGGGGTAATAGTCTTGGGCCAGGAGGAACAGATAGAGGGTATGGTATTTGGGGTTTTCCCCGAAATAGGGTTCATAGGCGATGGGACAGTCGCCGTCGTAGGGGTCGGGGGAGGGTTCGAGGTCTTCGATGTCTCGGCAGTCCTCTCGTCCCCAGGGATAGTCTAGGTAATACTGGCCGTAGAAGCGCAGGGCATTGCGAATCGATTGATTTTCGACGTCCATTAACCGTTGTTCTGGGTATTGCAGGCCGTTGAGTTCCGCCATATGGGCCGTGAGGATGAGGCCTTCGAGGTGGAAGACACTGTAGGCAAATCCGACCCCTTGGGTGACGTCCTCGTCCCACCAGCGATGGCGGTTGTAGATGTCGTTTTGGGCGGGGGGATGGGGGAGGCTGCGGTGGCGATCGTAGATTTCCCCGGTTCGCGCTTGAATGGGCAAATGAGAGAAGTCCCGGTTCCGGCGAAAGAGATTATCGGGGTTATCTTCCTCATAAATGGCATCCCGGACTAAGTTGGCATAGTTCCAGGGACTGTCTTCTAAAACATAGTCCAGCAACTCGTCATCTTCGCTATAGAGGGCTGCAATCAACATCCCTTGTAAATGTCGTGAGAGGTGGTTGTTGGCCCCTTCGCGGGAGAGGTGATGCAGCCAATAGCGATGACTGGTTTGGATTTGTTGTCCCAGGGCTAGGAACCAATCTTGGACTTGTTGCTGTTCTCTCGGTGACATCTGGGGGGCGACGAGTTGAAAGGCTTGGGCGTAGTAGTGAAAGAGGCGGCCGATATCGAGTCCGGCCCCGATGAGATCGTCACGGTGTCCTTGTCCAACTTGGGTTCCGCCGTCAGCTTCGGCCCAAGCCACGAGGGTGTCGATGGTGGTTTGGCAATGGTCGGCGGCCGCTTCGATGACGCAAACTAAGGCGGTGTAGAGGCTGGGGGTGAGTCCGGTGGTAGCGGCTTGGCGGTAGTCGTCGCGTCGGGTTCCGGTGTAGACGGGTGGGGGGGAGTTTTGGACTCGGTGTTGGAAGCGATCGGCTTTCTGGCGAATGTTGTCGTAGGCGGCGTGGGTGAGGGGATAGTGGTCTGGGGATTGTTGGAGTCGGTGTTGGGCATTCTCTAGGGCTACTGCATCGAAGAGGATGTTAGGGGGAGTTTGGGAGGATTGGTGTTGTGAGTGAAGATCGGATGTGGTGTCTGATGGGGTGGAAGTTGAAGGGGGTTTGGGGGAGATCAGGGCTGAGGCAGAACAGCCGGCGATCGCCAATGCACCCCCCAGGGCCAACAGGATGGCTTGGATTCGTGGTTGATTGGACATCACAATAAGCGTTAATTCGGTTGGGTTAATTGGAGTTGCCCCGTTTCTGGGCTGGGTCTTTCTGAGCTTGGTCGAGCAACGCTGGCAATGGTCTAGCAAGTTTGCAAATGGGATAGTGCTTCAGTAATTTATGGGATCGGAAATTTTGCAGAACATCCGGATCTCGCTTGAGGTTTGGGTAGATCCGATTAGTACGCCCACAGAGAACGAACTTACGGTTCTATGAGCACACCTCCCGGCCTCTTGGATCTAACTCCCCTTTTTGCCCCCAATGCTGAATTGGAGGATTCAACCCTAATGCCTCCGGATACGGTTGCTCCTTCGACTCATGAGGGGCAACAGGAGCCTTCTAAACAAGTGGCTATGGGGCAATCCAACATCATGGGGCCGGAAAAGATGAGTCAAGATCGGGACGCTTCGAAAGAGTTTGAACAACCTGAGACTCAGACTCAATTAATTTCACTTCAAGAGATAGAGGCAAGCTCTCGGGAAGAATGGTTAACTCTAGCTCAGCGGCTGAAGACGGAAGAACGCTGGGGAGAGGCGATCGCCGCCTATAAACAAGCATTATCTCAGGAAGCCTCTCCTGACCATCAAAACCACTCCGGGCAGGAGTCCTCAAATGAGGAGCAGCAGACTGGCTCATCTTCCCAGAGTTTTGAGCAGTTACAGGCTCAAGCCCTCACCTATGGACAACAGCGCCAGTGGCAAGCTTGTATTGAGACCTGTGAACAAGCTCTAGCGCTTCAACCCACGGCGAGTCTCTACAAACTGCTGGGGGATGTTTTACAGCTAACGGGACGGTCATCGGAGGCGCGGCGGAGTTATCGGGAGGCCCTGCGTTTACGGCCTGATTTTGCTGAGGTGTATGGGAATTTAGGTAATCTTTATGCCCAAGAGCGGCAGTGGCCGCGGGCGATCGAATGTTTCCAACGGGCGCTACGATACCAACCGCAACGAGTGGCATTACATTGCGCCTTGGCTGGGGTTTGGGAACAGGTGGGGAATGAAATTGAAGCGGTGCGTTGTTGGCATCGGGTGTTGGGTTTAGACCCGGCGTCAGGCCAGACGCAGGACTATTTCAGTTTGGGAAATCGCTGGGTGCGCTTGGGAGACTGGTCGATGGCGGAACGCTATTATCGAGAGGCGATCGCCCGTGATGAGCAGTTGACCGATGCTTGGCATAATCTGGCGGAGGTGTTGGCGCATCATCAGAACTGGCTGTCGGCTCGGGAGATGTATGAGCAGATTTTGCAGCAGGAACCGCAACGGGTGATTTCTCGTTTGGGCTATGCTCGGGTCTTGACGAAGTTAGAAGACTGGCAAGGGGCGATGGCTGAGTATCATCGTCTGGCGGAGTCTGCGCCGGAACAGGTCTTGGCGCAACAGCGTTTTGCTCAAACCTTGAAGGACCAGGGGTTACTCGAAGAGGCGATCGCCGTGTATCGTCGTGCGCTCACCTTTGCCCCTAATGGGTTTGAGTTACGGTTGGGGTTTGCCGAACTCCTCTGTGAACAGGAACAATGGGAAGACGCATTGCCCCAGGCGGAGGCGGCGATCGCCCTTAATCCTCAGATAGCGCAAGCCCATTATTATGCAGGACGCGCTCAAGTCGCTCGGGCAAATTGGCAGGCGGCGATTCCCTATCTGGAACAGGCGGTGACGTTGGATTCCCAGTTCTTCTGGAGCCGCTATTTCTGGGGCGAGGCTCTCTTGGGTTTAGAAGATTGGCAGGGAGCGGCAGCGGTGTTGGACGCGGCGATGCCTCTGAATCCGGAATATCCTCGGGGCTATTGCCATTTAGGGCAGGCGTTCTTAGAACTCGAACAGTATTCTGAGGCGGTGCAGGCCTATCGGCAAGCCATTGCTTTCGGTTCTAATGATGTCAGCTACTCTCACCTCGGGCTGGCGTTGCTGAAGTTGGAAGATTGGGATGGGGCGATCGACGTCTTAAATCGAGGTTTGGAGTTAACGCCAGATGATGAGGAGTTTCATTGGCTGCTGAGTCAAGTCTTCGTTGAGAAACAGGATTGGCAAGCCGCGATTGAAGCAGTAGGGCGGGCAGTGGCCTTAAAGCCCGAAGGACTAGAATTTAACCCACAGTTGAAGCAGTTATTATGCCGTCAGGGACCGTTGCACGAAGCTGTAAATGATTGGCAGCAGGCGGTGGATCTCAATCGTGATGACCCTCAACTCCAGTTAGGTTTGGGAGTAGCGTTGCTTGAGGGTGAAATCGACTTAGAGCGGGCCGAGGCTTGTTTAAGGCGGAATCTGGAGTTACAGCCCAATCAGCCACAAGGCTACTTTTATCTGGGAAAATGCTCAGCGGGACAAGGACGACTTGATGAGGCGTTGGGGTTCTATCGTCGCAGTTGGGAGTTGAGCCAGAGCGTTGACTGTGGCTTAGCTTTAGCTGAAGTGTTGCAGCAGTTGGGCCGGTGGTCCGAAGCCATCCAACAGTATCGCCAAGTCTTGTTGGAGTGTGGGGAGTCAGGAGAGGCTTTATTTGGCTTAGGACAAGCTTTAGCAGCTTCCGAACGCCCCATGGAGGCGGTTATGGAGTGGCGGCGAGCGATCGGGCTGGGGTGGAATAGCCCTGAGTTGTACCGCTGTTTAGCTGAGGCTTTAGTGAGCTTAGAGCGTTGGGATGAGGCCGTGCTGGAATGGGGGCGACTGTTGGAACTTCAGCCTGGGAATGCCTTGGTAAGACGGCAGCGGGCCTTGGCGTTGATAGGCTTGGGTCGTTGGGCCGAGTCCGCCCAGGAGTGGCAGCAGTATTGGCAAGTGGCTCCAGGGTCAGGTCAAGGTGTGGTACTCGATTTTCGGCCGGAGTTGGGGATGTATGGGGAAATTCCTCATCGTCAGGAGTTAAGTCTTACTGGAGATTTGACCATTGAGTTTTGGTTGTGTTTGAGGAAGTGGCCGCAGGATTGGACGAATCTTGTGGGTAAATTTGTCAGTGATGAGCAAAATGAGTTCTGTTTGCGCCTCAAGGATGGGGAGCGAGGCCAGTGGTACTACGGCGGTGGGGAAGGCTGTACTAAACCTCTAACTTGGGTCCCACAAGAGACGATTCGTTTGCATCAATGGGTTCACATTGCCTGTGTGCGGAAGCGTGGGCAGTCTGGACAGCTTTATATTGATGGTGTGTTACACAGAGAACAGGACTGGGGGCAGGAGTCTGGCGCGACGCCGACAGAAGCTCCAGTGCGTCTGATGGTGAGTTCTCGTCTCGATGAGTTCCTGAATGGTCAGTTATCTGAGGTACGGGTTTGGAATGTAGCTCGCACGGGTGATGAGATTCGCCAGGGGACGAGTGAGAAACTGGAGACAGAACTGGGTTTAGTGGCAGTTTGGTCGGGTTCTGAGGACGGGATTGTCGTTGACAGAGTCGCAGACCATCCGGGAGAGATGAAGCAGGCTTCGGCAAACGGGAAGCCGCGCCCTCAGGTGGGGGTCTGTAGTGGTGAGTTGTCCCAGAAGGCAGTGGACCGGGCCGATACTTTGGCACAGTTGTATGGCGGTTTCGCTCAAGTTGAGTTAATTAGCAGTCAGTTTCCTCAGTCTGAGGGGCAGGTGTCGCAGCCAATTCGGGAGACGGAGATTCCTTGTCATAGGATACAGGCTGAGCATGAAGAGCAGTTTCTTGAGCAGGTGTTGGCCTTGGTTTTGGCTCATCCCTATGAGGTGGTGCATCTGTCTCAGCCTCGGATGCCCAATATGATTTTGGGGCTGTTATACAAGCTGCTGTGGAATGCGCGGGTGCTTGTAGATATTGATGATGAGGAGTTGAGTCTGGTCGGGGCCTCTGAGACCCTAGATTTAGGGATGTTGTTAAGCTCCGAGGAGCAGTTGCCGCCGTTGCTGGATTTGCTGGGTCAGGACTGGACTCGCATTGCGGTGGGTCTGGCTAATTGTGATGGATTTCGAGCGTTGGATAGTACCTCGGTAGGGGAGGCTGAGGAGTCTTTGGCTAGGCTGGTAGCTGAGGTGTTAGCAGTCCCGGATTGCGGTTTGTCGGATGAGTGGCTTGGTCTGTTGCAGAGGTTGCCTACTATTTCAATATTGAAAAAAGGGGCTGTATCTTTGGAAGAGGTGTTAGAGCAAGAAACTGTAACAGCTATCCTAAAAAGATCTCGGGAAGAAATTAGGAAGTTTCATAATAAGCATTTGGGTCAGCGCTGTGTTATTATTGGCAATGGACCAAGCTTAAATAAGATGGATCTATCGTTTTTGAAGGATGAGATCTGTTTTGGCACAAATAAAATTTATCTAGGATTTAAACGTTGGCAATTCCTACCAACTTATTATGTGGCTGTTAATCCCTATGTTATTGAACAAAGTGTCAATGAGATCAACAAAATATCTTGTCCAAAGTTTATTGGTAATCGAGGTGTATTTCATTTTGGATTTGGGAATGATATTATATTTATCAAAACATTTCCACAACATAACAAGTCCTTTAGTAAGCGTGCAGATTTAGGATTGAATGAAGGCTCTACAGTGACATATGTGGCTATTCAGCTAGCTTATTATATGGGTTTTAGTGAGGTTATTTTGATTGGTGTTGATCATTATTTTGTAACTCAGGGAACTCCACATAAGGCAGTGGTTTCTGATGGCAATGATCTAAATCATTTTGACCCTCATTATTTTGCTAAAGGGTTAACATGGCAGCTTCCTGATTTAGCTGATTCCGATAAAAGTTATTGGGTTGCAAAAAAGGTTTTTGAAGAGAGTGGTAGAAAAATAATTGATGCTACCGTTAATGGAAAATGCAATGTTTTTTTTAAGCAAGATTACCGAGAATTATTCAAAAAATCTTACTTAAAGCAAGATTCTTACGTAACAATCAAGTCTTTTGAGGATCAGGATTGTACTTATCAGAGTGCAGATTTGTCAAGGCATAAATTAACACAAACAACCATAGATAAATTCACAAAAGTTATAATGGTTGTAAATCCCAGTCATGCCACCAAAGAGGAACAAAATTTCTGGAAAGAAGTAGCCATTGCCGCCAACAAAAAAGGGTGGAAACTCGTTCAAGTTGCAGCACGTAAAATCCCTAAAGTTCCTTTGTCTGAAACCATAATCATGCCTGCCAGACTAATGGATATTTGCATGAAAATGAGGGGCTTAGAACCACTAGGTTTAGATGAAGATGTGCGTTGGGTTGACCCAAATTTTATTGAAACTATGGAAGACTGGGAACACCGACGTTGGGAAATTAAATACTTTGAACCAAAGGTATATGTTGGATTATTAAGATTAATAAATTTAGTGGATACTACAATAAAATCTGTTTGTCCACCTATAGTGTTAACTACAAATAAAATAGATCACCCTGTAGCATTATTTCGGATGGCAGCACTAGATGCTGGAGCTTACACAGCAGTGATTGAGCGTTCTCCATTTGATAACATTTGGCTCGAACCTAATGGTATATTTGCAGAATCAAAGATCTGGGAAAAATATGAACAAGAAAAAGATTTGATACCTTCAAAAATCATCAAAGAAGGTGAGGCAATAATAGCTAATTTAATCAATAATCCTTCTGGATTTAGAAAAAATGAAAATCCGAAAAGCTCTCCCAATAAATTGTTTGCAAGTTTAAAGAGGCCTATATTTTTTCTTCCTATGGATAATGTCCTTTGGACAGGTTTTACCCAAGAGAAACATCCACAAAGATTGATCGATTATCCCATCTATTCTAGTCCACAAGAAGCAATCGACAAAATTGCTGATCATGTTCATTCTCTAGGCGGTGTTCTTCTAATCAAGAAGCATCCTTCTTGTAAAGAGATCCAGCCTAAAAGCCACAAAAAAAATGTATTTTTTACTGAAGATGATTTAGCTGTTTTACTTTCTATGTCTGATGTGGTAGTAACTTTCTTGACTAAGGTTGCTTTTCCAGCATTAGCAATGGGTAAACCAACAATAACACTGGCTCATAATCCGGCTGCTGTTTCTGGAGCTACGTATCATTGTACCGTAGAAGAGAAAGTTAAAGACATTCTTCAACAGGCTTTGAGACATGAAAATTTATTTTCTAAATTGTATGAATTTAAGAAATTTTGTGGCTGGCTATCTAATCAATTTTATAGCTGCACAGAACAACCTAAAACAGCTAATTTTAAAGGGCCGGATCAATTTGTTCAAGACTTAATTGATGTAACTAAACATCGGATCCTTGATCCTTATTCACTAAGTAAAATTGATAATATAAAATTTTTGGCAGAAGGAAATAAAGCTGGAAAATATTATAAAGAAAATATAAAAAATAGACTTCCTGGTTTTTGCATAAAGCAAGGAAAACTAGAAACTAATCTCACAGTTGCTTTTGATATTAATCGCCTTCTCAAAAAAGAGATTTACCATAGTGGAATATCTCGTTATACCCGTATGCTATTGAGTTTTATGGAGCAATCTGATGATATAGATCTCTGCAAAGTTATCACCCAAAAAATTACGGGAAATTTTCCAGTTCAAGAATTTAAGCAGTTTAAAAAAATGTATGGAAATGATATTCTTTTGATAAATGAAACGAATAAATTAGCAGACAAAGATTCTGTTGGTTATCCACTTACTTCGTGGGATATATTTCATACTCCTATTGGTCCTTTACCTAATCCAATTTTTACAAAAGATGCCATTAGAATTGTTACAGTTCATGATTGCCTACACATTAAATATCCTGAACTTTTCCCTCGTCCTGGTATAAAACCAGCGATTCAGCATACTTTAGAAAGTATTAACCCTAATCGAGATTTTGTCATTTGTGATTCTGAGGCTACACTTAGAGACTTGTTGTCTTTATTACCGATTCATAAAGATAGAGTCAGTGTGGTTCCTCTAGCTGCCGATAGTCTTTATTTTGCAGCCAATGAAAAGTTTGCTTTAAAGCTTTTAAATTCTATAGGATTTGAACCTAAAAAGTACATAATAGTCTTATGTCAAAATGATATAAGGAAAAATATTCCTGCCCTTTTAGAGGTATTGTCAAACTTAAGTGTTGGAGGTAATTTGCTGGATTATAAAATCCTATTAGTGACTCGAAGTTCCAATTTGGAAAACCTTAAAACTCAACTCCAAAAAGCTAATATTTCCAATTCACATTGGCAAATTTTAGTTGACTTAGGGGATGAACAATTAGCTAGTCTATATTCTTGTGCAGCTTTCTTTGTTTATGTTCCTTTATATGAAGGTTTTGGCCTACCTCCCCTAGAAGCTATGGCAACTGGCTGTCCAGTTGTTGTTTCTAATTGTAGTTCTCTTCCCGAAGTTGTTGGAAATGCTGGAGTTTATGTTGACCCCAGAGATATTAAAAGTATCAAGCTAGGAATTGAGGAAATCTTAAGTAATTCTTCATTGAGAAGTGAATTATCTGTTAATGCCAAACAGCAAGCCGAGAAATTTTCTTGGGAAAAAACACATCAAATGAATATTGATTTTTATAAATATGCCATGGATTTTCAGCGTAAAAAAGCACATTAAAAAATACTCAGTAACGTAAGTTCGGGTTAAGGCGAACGAGGCAAAAGCCAGTCCAAGTCAAGAGAAGGCTTCTTGGGCTGGTGGCAGTAAGCAATCAAGCCACACAGCAGGTTGACGCAGAAGTTAACCGGACTGCGATGGCGAGAATGCTCAATCTGAGAAATGTTCTTGAGCTGGTCGAGAATCGTCTCAATAATGGAGCGTTGGCGCGATAGAAGCTTATCATGCAGCCGCATCAGCTTGTTCTTCATATTGCGGCGAGGCTTGGCGAAAAACTCAATACCCAGGCTTTCGAGTAACTCTTGTGCTAGAGCGGCGCTGACATATCCTTTATCGGCGAACACCTTGCCAAATATTGACGAGAGCAAGTCTCGAATCGGTTGGCGGTCGTCCACATTTCCCGGCGTTAACTGAAAGTTGAGCAGTTTTCCGAACTCATTGACGACCAGGTGCAGCTTGAAGCCGTAGAACCAATCCACTGAGGTTTTCCCCCGTTGGGCCAAGTCTTTGAAAACTCGATGCTGTGAAATACGCCGGTTGTGGCAGACGGCAATTTTACTCGAATCGACGAAGCTAATTCCCGTACATTGACCAAAGCAGCTCTTGAGGTAGGCACAGAGGGGAACCAGGGTTGAAGGCATCCACTCCACGAAGCGCCCATAGCTGACCAGACCGGGGAACTCTTGTGTCCAGTAACGGCAGACATGGTCTTGATAGAAGTGCTTGAAGTTGCGGTAGTGAGAGGAGTGGAAGGCCACCAGCAAGGTCATGATTTCGCTCAAGCTCAGTCGGCGAGAGCGTTGATGACCTTGGAGACCGTGGCTGAGCAACTGAGCTTGCCACTTGGGTTCAAAATTTTGGCAGAAGTCATCGATGTGGCAGAACAGGTATTCTAAACTAAGCATGGGAGAGGCTTGCTGAATGGATTGAACACTTTTTAGCTTATACGGCTTCTCCCTTTCTTGAGCCAACTCGGCTGTCAATAAGTTCGGCTGTTGACAATAGATGCCACCAGCCGGCTTGTCGTGAATCACCAGTCGGCATCATCTCAGGCCAGATTGGCTGAACTCTTCCCTGGACAAGAGTTTCAGTTGTTTAGCTTATCCCGAACTCATGTCACTTTAAAAACCCTGAGCGCTTGAGTCGTTTATTGGCTTTGCTCAGCCTGGCTTTTACTTGGGCTATGAAGGTGGGTTTGTGGATTCACCAAGGTTCACCCATTCCTTTGAAGGCTCACGGACGACGCTTCCAGAGTTTTTTCCGCACCGGCTTCGATTTTCTACGCCGCATTTTCTCTAATCTGCCTTTGTTTTCAGGGCGGTTTCACGTTTCACCAGGCTCTACAACTTTATCCTGTACTTAGACAACGGTAAACTGAGAAAGCCTAGGGCGTTCAAAATCATGGCTTTCACCACTTGTCCGGCACGCTCCTTGCTCCAAACTATGAGGTTCGATCCGCTTATCCGTCAACTCGATCAGGCTGAGTTTGTCGATGAGTCCGGATCCTAAACCTAGATGGTCTAAATTTTAAAATTTTTAGTCTGCATCGCCAGAGACTACCGCTCGAAAGAACCCTTTCTAGCCTAGACGAAAACCACATCTTTTATTCCCTGTCAACCTGCGGAATATAGGTTGGGGTCCCGGTGTACTCATTCTCGACACCGATATCGCTGCATCAGGTGCATCTCAGTTAGGCGCAACGAGTATATTTACTCAGGATAAATTGGGTATACGCGGGAGTAATTAAGCCACCAAATCCCCATTCAGGTATGCACAGCGATGCTTCAACACCTTCGGCACATTCTCCCCTCGCCATTGTGCCCCCGGCAATTTCACCCTGAGTCCAATTTGTTTAACCAAGGACTCGACCCGAACCGAACCGATCGAATGTCCCGCTTCCTGCCAAGCCTGGTAGTCGATGATGCGCTTAGAATGATGCTTCAAGTAGTTGATAAATCCCGAGCTTCCCCGGCATCGCTCTTGGCGCAGATAGCGAATCACCTGACGGGTTTTGCCCCGCCACAACAAGGCTCGTATCTGCGATAGCTCAGCGGCTGTGCCTGGTACCTTATGAGCATTCTCGATCAGATGATACCAATCGAGGACTTCGATACGTTGCTCTGGCGTCCCGATACCGTCGAAAATGTTCCAGACCCCATCATGACCATCTCCGAGACTGGTAAATTCTTCGGCCAGCGTCTGGTCATTGGCCCAACTGATGAGTCCGGGATTATCTTTAAAAAAGGCTACACCTCCATGCTCGTGGACATTTAAGGCTTTGTATTCTCGCCACTGACCGGGTTGACCCTCCTCAGTCCGAAGGCGAATCATCCCACCATCGAGGCTGAGTTCCTCTATCGGTTCAGTGATGTCGACCTCACACCAATCCTCTCGCTGAACCAAGCGTTGGAGCGTACTGTGGGAGATGCTCACCCCGGTCAGCATGGCAAGATCTTCTTCGGCTCTTTGGTAAGAGGCATTAGCACTGACGAGGGCACAACACTTGGAAAAATAAGGACTCCAACGAGTTCTTGGTTTCACTTGTAGTTGTTGGGCTTGAGCTGTGGTAAGGGTTAGTTTCCCCAGGATGCTAGTTAGGGTGCGTTGTTTTCCGCTGTGCCGGTCTGTCGCCGCGTTGATAAAAAAACTCCCAGTTGAGGCAAGACATGTTTTTGGGCTTGGGCTCGAACGTTTTTCTCAATGCCTTCGAGGGTGGTCAGTTCAGCCGGGTCAGCTTCCTGGTAGAGAATCTTGGCAATTGCGTCAAGATGTTGTTGGAGTTCAGCCTGCTTTTGAGGATTCATGGGTCAGGGGTGGTCAACAAGGCCAATTATAATTGATGGACTGTTTCGAGGGAAACTCTCATTGAGTATATTTACTCATTCTCCTAACTGAGATGCACCCGGCTGCATCAGTGTTTCCTTGGGACGGGGTTCACACCCGTTTTTCATGGCCTGGTAGCTCTGGCAGTGAGGACAATCCATAGCTTTAGAGTAATTGCACTACAAGCATTTGACCCATCATCGCTTACCAGACCAGTGGCGCTATATCCGGCGACTCATTCACACTGTCCCACCTTTTTTAGAACTCGTGAGTAATTACTTTGAAGCTTTGCATCGTTTGGGGCCAGGACTAATGCCATTTCAAAAACATCAACTGCTCTTTCTAAGCAATTCAGTGAAACGAAAGTGTTTGCTATCATATGAAGTTCCGTGCTACCAGGATTCAATTCCAATGCCTTTTCTAGGCTTGATAGTGCACTAAGGATCTCTTTACACTCTTTATAAGCCCTTGCTATCCAAACATGGTAAAGAGGGATATTTTCATTAAAATGTAATGCTTTGCTAAGGGTTACTATGGCTTTTTGTCCTTCACCTAAATTAAGTAGTTCCTGACCATGCTTGAAATATATTTCTGCTATTTTCGCGTCTCCTTCCTCTTGGTTTTCATTGTTTTTAAGCAAATTTTTTGTTTTATTTTTTATTTCTTGTAGACGTTTTTCATTGTAGTAAATCAAATCCTTGTTTTTTGCAAATTTATCATACCAATCATCATTAATACAACAAACAAAAATCCCCCTAGTATAGGCTGATTTTGGGTTCATTATTCTTGAAAAAATATGTGGAAAACCAGCAGACTTTGCCCAAGCAACAATACTACTCTCTGTTGGACCTGTCCAGTTTGTATGACTCTGGAAAACATCGTCCCAATAAAAAAGTGAAGCTGGAATATTTTTGAAACTATTAACTACATGTGTTTCAAGTATTAAAACTCCCGAACAAACGCGACGAACGGTATCCAATGCTAATAGGGGATGTCTTAGGTGATATAATAAACCATACATAAATATCAGATCGAAAACACCATGTTTTTCAGGCTTCAAGCCATACACACTCAATTTTTCTCTTTTGACCCTTGAATTATAAATCTTATGCAAATACCAAAAGCCAGCCCCACTGTTTGTCCATTGAGAAGCATGAGTGCTAGAATCCAGATTGGGTAAAATCATATCTGAATATCCATCATATCCCCAATCGTAATTTTCAAAGGAATCTACATCGATAGCTAATACATCTTTAGCTCCTGCATCCTCAGCCCAAAATGACCAAAATCCATCATTTGCAGCTATATCTAGAACTCTTGTTCCTCTAGTAAAAGAGGGTAGAATCCCTAATAATTCGGGATGATGATTGTAATCTATTTTGCCATTGGTATAAGAACCGTCAGGCAGTCTAACTTTCATATAAAATCGGATTTCTTCGTTCATGTTTTTTGCAATGTTTTTATTTTTCAGGTGAACAAGTATAAAATAACCCTAGACACTTAGAAAATTCTTTGTGGTTTGTACAGGCTAATTGCAACTCCATTAATTGATTTTACTCTGTACTGAGCCTCGCTGTGGCCCCACCATCCACAACTAGAGACTGACCCGTGATAAAACTAGACTGAGTCCCCTCTGCCAAAAAATACACCGCTTGGGCAATCTCATCCGGATGACCCACCCGTTTCATAGGGTGCTTAGTCCCTAAAGCCGTCATCTGCTCTTTCACCACATCCCCCGAAAGATGACCCCGACTCAAGCCAGCCCTGAGCATGGGCGTCTCAACCGCCCCAGGTAAGACCGCATTGACCCGAATCCCATCATCAACCAGTTCCAGTGCCAAGGCGCGGGTTAACGCCAAAAGCCCACCCTTACTGGCAGCATAAGCCGCAATTCCGGGAGATGTCGCCAAAGCATGGACAGAACTCACATTCACAATTGCCCCCGGAACACCACGCATCAGCGGATACAGATGACGCACAGCCAAGTACACTGACCGTAAATTCACCGCCATAACCCGATCCCATTCCTCCAAAGTCGTGTCTAACAACGGCTTACAAACCTGTTTCGCCGCATTATTCACAAGGCCGTGAATTACGATCATCTGAGTTTCTAACGTCGCGGTCAGATCCTTCCAGAAATCTGCTTCTGCCACATCTCCCTGGAAAAAACCATCTATCCCGAGGTCTGCATTGGGGGGAGTCAAATCCACCCCCAGCACAGACCAACCTTGAGCTTTGAACCGTTGCGCCGTGGCAGTACCAATCCCGCCACCCACACCCGTAATCAACACCACCGGCTCACTCATAATGCGTCAACCCCCAGTCCAGCCAGCAAATTGTTAATTGCCAACTCGTTCACCCGCAACACCGCATCCCGAGTATGAGACCCATTGTGCGCCCCAAAAATACAGTGCTCAAACTCCCGTAACGGACTCTGACGAGGCAACGGTTCCACCTCAAAGACATCCAAAGCCGCTCCAGCCACATGACCAGATGCCAACGCCTTTACTAAAGCAACTTCATCAATCAAAGGACCCCGAGCCACATTCACAACCCGAACACCTGGTTTCATCATCTTAAACTGTGGTTCACTCAAAAGATGATAGTTCTTAGCTGAGAGATTGCAAGATAAGACAATGAAATCAGACTCCTGTAACAATCGCTCCAACGTTACCGGCTGCACAGCCAGTTCATGCTGCACGGACTCGGGAATTGGACGAATATCGTAGCCCAAGACGGACATCCCAACAGCACCTCCTCGGCGAATAATTCCCTTTCCAATGCTCCCCACACCAATCACTCCCAAAGTCTTTCCGCGCAGGGTCATACCCGGAATCTGGAGCCATCCTCCCTGGCGCACCGCCTGGTCAATTTTATGAAGTTGGCGTGCCAGCAGAATGAGATAGCCTAAGGCAACATCCCCCACTTCATCGGCAAACACATCCGGGGTATTCTGAACTAAAATCCCCAGCCGTGCCGCTGCCTCCTGGTCAATGGCATCTAAGCCAATGCCCCATTTCGCCACAATTTTCAAGCGTTTGCCGTTCTCCAACACCTGCGCGGTAAAGGGGTCATCACCAGCAATAACACCATCAAAGCGATCGATGATTTGGAGTAAGTCATCTTCACTCAACTGCTGTACCAGTAGGGGAACCTCTAACTCAATTCCTTTTTCTGCCAAAGGTTGCCGATAGAGATCAATCGTCTTTTGTAGATGTGGACAAGTAACCAAAACTTGGTATCCCATTAAACTGTCTCCCGTTGCTGATACAAAAATTCTGCGATCTGAAAATCCAACTCTTCATCAATATCAACAGCCTCCATCCTATCAATCTCGAATAAAAGGGGACGATGACCAATGCGATTATGCTGTTCTGCCAAAATTTCCTTACTAAAGATATAAAGACAGGAATTTTCTTCATAAATTGGTGGTAAATCCTGCGTCCGTAATAGAATTGCCGGGTTATGGTTCACAGCCCGAGCCAAACCATCCCATAAGCGAGTTTGCAAACGGGTCACCCCAAACAAGGAATCATAGATCGGATAGCTATCTACAAAGGCATTGACTGCATTATGGATTGTGGAGGGTTTTAAGACAGGATTAGTGCTGTGGGTTTGTAAATAGAAGTCCGCCTCAACTTGATTGATGCTGTTGAGCAGAACATCATTCATGGGGGTATCCCCAGAGCGCAGATGTGCGGGCCGTTCCAGCAAAGTTACCCGAGGAAAATGTGTCTTAGCATCTTCCATGATGACAGGACTATCTGTGTCAATGACCACATCAGTTATTAAAGGAGAGGCCAATAGGCTTTTAATGATGCAATGATACAGAGGAACTCCAGAAAAATCTCGATAATTTTTTCCAGGAACCCGTTCACTGTTATGGCGCATCGGGACAATTGCAGCAAGTTTTACCATCGTTATTCTTTCACAAGCACAGTACGGGCAGGTGCACCATCAGACCCTACTAACTTCAGAGGAAGACAAATCAGTTGATAAACACCCATATCGACATTAGTGAGATTTAACCCTTCCAGAATAATGACCCCGGCTCCCAGCAGAATTTCATGCGTTAAAGGGCTATCTCCATACCGTTGAACCGACAAGTAGTCCACCCCAATCAATTTGATATGGTGTTCAACAACCCACTCTGCTGCATCAGCCGTTAGGGCAACGAAATCAGGTTTAAACTCACGCACCTCCTGTTGCCAAAGCTCTGAGTTCCGAGTTTTTAGGAGCAGCCGACTGGTATTTTTCGGAAGCTTCAGTGCTTCTAGGTCTTTCGCGGTGATAGACGTTAATTCAGGAAGATTTGCGACATAAGTCGAGCCAATAAGAACCTCCAAGGACAAATCTTCCACTGCTGCTCCCCCTGTAATAAAGTGACAGGGGGCATCCACATGGGTGCCAATATGGACATCCGTATCTAGTTGAGAGATATTGGCATCTCCACCGGATTCTAACGTTAGCGTTTTATAAATCTGAAAGCCTGGACTCCCTGGCCAAGCCGGCATTCCCACTTCAAGGGGTACTGAAACATCAATAATTTTGGGCAACTTCTTGCTCCTGAAACGAACAACCATAGTCAATACTGATACGCTGATGTTTGCGGGGATACTCTCCAGGGCAACAGCGTTTCAAGCCATGGGGATAGTAGAGGGTTTGCTTGAGTTCGCTGCTCACATTTCCCCGTTGAGTAAACCCTCGATAAGTCCCCCAAAACTGCATCAAGCGAAACATAAAAATTTCTTGGAACTTAGAAAATAGGACTCGTTCTTGATGAGCATGATAGTAGTCACTCAAGGTATTGCCCAGAAAGAGGCGCACAAAATCCCAAAATGTGAAATGCTCTTGAGGGAAAATATGTTTTAAGGCGATCGCCTCTCGACGATAACGATTATAAATTTTAGCAACAGGTTCATCATGGACATGAATCACCTCGGCATCTGGCTCATACACCACCTGATAACCGAGTTTTTGAACCCGTTTTGCCCAGTCTAAGTCTTCTAGCCCAGTCAATGACTCATCGTAGGGAAGTTTTTCCCATAAACTTCGACGAATCGCGGCATTAGCATTGTTGGAAAAAGGATGATTTTGATTGTAGTTGGGGCTGTCAGGAAACCATTTAGCAAATACTTGATGTTCCGAATACTTCGTTATCTCATTTCCCCGCTGTTTCCCATAAACCAACGCTACTTCTGGATCTTCAAACGGTTGGACTAAATTCTCTAGCCAATCCGGGTAAAGTGGATACACATGAGCACTCGCAAAAATCAAGACGTCTCCAGAAGCCTCTCGACATCCTACATTCAGAGCATAGCCAAAGGAGAAATCTTCTGGACGAATTGTCAGTATTTTAACCGGATACTGGGATGCAATTAAACGAGTTGAGTCCGTGGAGCCTGAGTCGACAACAATAATTTCGACATTATGCAAGGTTTGTTGAACAACACCTCGGAGCAAACGACCGATGTGTTTTTCTTCGTTATAACAGCGAATAACGAGAGAGTACTTAATCATTGGGCTGATTCACTATAACTTTAGTTCGATTTCATGATCACCAGATTGAGCAAAAAGGGATAAGGCGGTTGAGATTTTCTAACCGAGAAAACTCAGTCCGTATTTGCCCTTGGATCTCATCATGAACCACTGTCAGATAATGGAATATAGATCGTTATCCCACTAGATACACTCCCTGCATTAATATACCGAGATGGCGATTAGCTATCCGGATAATGAGACTACAATCGATGACATAACTTTCTCAACTGTTTCCCCTATACTTCTGCCATCCCGTTTTACATGACCCTTAAGGAGCTATCCGGATTTGAATGATAAGTATAATTTATGAGAACCTATCCTGAATGGACTGGCTAGAATTTTTACAGGAGACTACACTTCAGGTTTTGCAAAGCCTTATAACCAACTCGTAATTAGTGGTTCAACAACTATGCTCAAAAAACGATATTGGCTTAACCAAGCTCGTCTTCGGAACAGTGATATTTTTCTAGCCTCCTATCCTCGTTCTGGAAATACTTGGATGCGGCTCTTACTCAGCGACGCTCTACTCCAGTTACAAGGGGTAAAAACAACAACTGGGGGCAATATCATTCCCGATATTTATAAGGTTGACATTGACGACTGGTTTCAAAACCTAGAGCAAAGCTTGCCCTTCCGACTCATTAAAACTCATGAGCCTCTCTTTTTTGAAAAACAACCAGATGACCAATACCGTAGTATTTACCTATTCCGGTCTCCCGAAGATGCGTTAGCCTCTTACTATTATTACACACTGAGATATCCTAAATATCAAGAGTCTGACCAGGGCATTGATCAGTTTTGTTTAGAACGGGTGTCACAGTGGTGTCGTCACGTAGAATCTTATCTACGCCTCAAAGACAAAGCTCCTCAGCAAGTTATTTTCTTGTCTTACGAAAAATTAAGTCTTAATCCCTTAGAATCCCTGCAAGCAATAATGAAACTATTGGGGTGGGAACGATGTAAGTCTGTTTGTAAAAAAGCAGTCCGGCATCAAAAATTTAATAACCTGAAATCTCTCTCTAAACAGGAAGATCCTGAAAAGCTAGGATTTTGGGAAGACGGTGGTTACCAAAACTTTTTTCGCCAAGGAACCTTGGGTAACAGTGGGTTATCTGAAAAATACCTTATAGAAGTCGAAAAGCAGGCAATGCCTCTCTATCATCAGGCAACCCAACTCGAACCCGTTTTACCGTTTGAGTTTAAGTCTTAGTCTTCCGGATTTATGTTGGATTAAGAAATACCATGACCCACAACCATCGAACGAACCAGTTGTTTCCAATCCTCTAATTCTGTTAAATATCCTGAATCAAAAGGCAAGTCGTTAACTTGGTGATAGTGATCAAATGTCTTTAACCAATCCATAACAAGCTGAGTTTTGGGCACAATATTATGGGTCATGGATTGCTTTAAACACTGAGTCATTACAGAAAAGTTACCCTGACAGTAGGCATGACAAGCATCCCAAACTAAACTTTGATACCGTTCATCGGGTTGACCAGCAATGGACTGTTCAAATTTGAGTTTAGAAAAGGCAGCTTTTTGGTCTTTTAATAAAAAGTGGTATTCCTCCAAAACCTCTTGGGTTTGATGGAGTTGAGAAAAACGCTTTTCCAGCTCAAGTTCTGTTTGATTCAGTTGGAAATGAGATCGTTCAAGCAACTGTTCTGTTTGTTGTAGTTTGTCTTGTAGTTGCTCTAATTTAGCTTCTTGATGTTTCAGTTGATACCAAGTTTTCAATGGGTCTATTTTATTGGCTTCAAGCTGTTGCACCCAATCCTGATTGGGTTTCGTCTGAGGTCGCCAAGAATTGACTTCTAAGGTCTGGTATAAATCGATAGCTTCTGGAAAAGTCTGTTGTGTCCATTGCACAGAATCCACATCAAGATACTTTTGTTTCAAGAGTGATTTGTCAACCACCGTAGATGATGGATAATTTAAATTAAGTGAAAATTGGTCATTAACTGCCTGGACAGATTCTCCAGGGAAGTCAAGCAGAGTATTCAAGCTTATCAACAGGGATCGGTCAGGAAACCTTCGATAAAAATTTAGTAATTTCATGTTGTAGTGATACCACAGTTGAAAAGCAAGCTCCGGCTTGGTTTCAAACTCTGGGTCTTCTAACCGTTGATACAAGGAACTCACAACTTCCCAAGGGGAACGATACACCAGTAAAAAGTGAGCAGTCGGTAACTGAATGGCCCAAAACTCTAAAAATAATGTGGTTCGAGGGTCTTTCCATCCCCAAATGGGAGCCGTATTGTTCCGCTCAATGATGACCTGTGCTTCCTTAAATTGTTCGGGGTGAACGGGGATAGGGTCAAAAACTGTCCAACCTTTTTCGCTCAGATTGTGGGCCTTTAAAATGGATTTATGAAAGTTTAGAAAGTCTAAGTTTTCAAAATGCCCTCTTCGGTTGCTATCCGTTCTCCCTAAAAGTTTTTCTCCAATGTGTAATCCGGCACTTTTTAACAGGGCTGCTGTCAAAGATGTTCCAGAGCGGTGCATTCCGGTAATCACTAAAATAGAAGTGTTGTTCATATTTTTATTTGAAGTAACTGAGTCTCCTTCTTCATATCTTCAGGGTATTTCACCAGATATCCGCAAGATTTTCGAGGATTTTGTAAAATCGATGTTTCTCCCGCCTTAACTGATGTGCTTCAACCTGTTTTTTAGCCTGATCTAAGACTGGATTTCGTTGTGAATTATTGAGGTTTAATGCTGTTTTGATAGCAGCCAAAATCTTTGAAAATTGATAGTCGGGACGAAAACAGGTTTCATTGGGTAGACAAAAATCTCGATTGCCCAGACAATCAGGGCAAATGACGAGGGTTCGCAATGCCATTGCCTCTAAAGCTGGCAGATAAAAGCCTTCTCCTTCTAGCCGATTAGGCAAAAACACGGCCAATTTCGCCCGACGAAGTTCTTGGAGATAATCGGGACGAGGCAGACGATCGCACAACAAACGTACTTGACAGCCCCACCCGTCCAATTCTGTCTTAAGCTGTTTTCCCAACTCCGGCTCTTTTAATGCTGCAATCAAAATGGCCTCGTCCCGTTGGGACTCATCTAAGGGACTGGGGAGTTCTTGAACATCCAACCCGTTGGGAATCACGAATAGAGGACCATTGACTCGTCCCGACTCCCGTAGGGCGATCGCCACAGCTTCACTAACACAAATGCGAATGGCTTTATGAGTCAGGAACTCATAGCGAGAATTCTGTGAATCCCCATGACGGACATGTTGAATCAAATTAATGATCGGAACCGGGGAATTCTCCCGTTCCCGAGGCGCGATCGCCCGCCAATCTAGTCCATCCAAAAAAATCAAATCGGGCTGACTTAACGGTTGACTAAGAATTCGATGAGGAGCAGTCCGTCGCCAGGGATTGGTGAAGTCCCAAACACTCTCGCGAGTATAAAAATAAATGTAGGGATGGTAACCCGCGCAGGCTTGCACGTGGTTAAAGTAGTGCCAAACCTTCAGATGCCCCCCACTAAATCGCTCAAAATTTCGATAAAAGAGAACAGACTTAAACGCTTGTTCCCTCCCCTGAGGATAATCCGCCACCTCTCGAAGCCCCTGTAACCACTGATGAGAGCGTTCCAAGCGCCTTGCTCTCTCAGCCAGGGAATAACGCTGATTCACCTCCATCGGGGCTGAACAGGATAAAGCAGCATCATAAAGCTGAGTTTCCATAACATTAACCATCTCGCTGAGATTCTAAAACTAGCCAGCATCCTACAGAGTCAAACCCCTGATGTCAGAAATCTTTCACAAAAATGTCATCTCCCCTGCCAGGCAACGCAGTTTAACGGCATTCCGTCGTGGCAATCGCTATCTGCGTTCAGGAGAACTTCCCCAAGCCGTTGCCGCCTACCGAAGCGCCATCGATGCATTCCCTGAGCTAGCTAGCGTCCATCATAATCTTGGAGAAGCCTTAGCCAAACAAGGGGATTGGTCTGGGGCGATCGCCGCCTACCAACAAGCCCTAACCCTAAATCCTGAAGATCCTTGGTCTTACAACGGTCTAGGTCAAGCCTTAGGGCAACAAGGCGCTTGGATAGAAGCCATCCGCGCCTATCAACAAGCGACGCAGCTTGATCCCAAGAGTTCCGAGTTTCAGGAAAACTTAGCAGCAGCCCAACTTCACAACCATCAGCTTTCTGAGGCGATCGCCACCTGTCAAACCGCCCTTGCCCTGAACCCACACCGCCCCCAATCCGCCTACTATCTCGCCCAAGCTCTCGCCCAATCCCAACAACCCCAAGAGGCGATCGCCGCCTATGAGCAAGTCCTGCAACTCAATCCCCAGCATTGGCAGGCCTGGGATGGATTAGGAGAGGGACTCGAACAAACCGGTAATCTCCAAGGGGCGATCGCCGCCTATCGCCACAGCGTCAGCCTCAACCCCGGCTTTCAGACTGGCCATCGCCACCTCGGACAAGTCCTAGCTCAGCTTGGACAAATCGACGACCTCATCCATCACTACCAAACCGTTCTAGAACGCTTCCCCCATTTCACCTGGCTGCAAGAAGAACTCGGCCATTGGCTTTGTCAACGGGGTCAGCCAGAGGCCGCGATCGCCCATTACCGTCATTGTCTTGACTATCGCCAACCCCCCACCCACCTCTGGTTTTACCGCAATCTAGGGGAAGCCTTGCTCGCCGCTGAGTCCCGCCCTCCGGTTAACGCTGCGAAGACCTCAACAGCCCCTGTAAATCCCTAAGACCCTGTTCTACATCCTGCCCATCTCCCAAAAAACAGTCAAAGCCAAACCGCCAGCGAGCCATCACCCGCTGCGGTTCCTCCCCGCTCTCAACCAAGGATTGCTTAAACTGTTGCACCACAACATCCCACACCTCCTGAGCATACGCACAACTCCCCAGCCAAACCCGCGTTTCCAGATAAGCCAGGGGTTCCAACACCCGCATCCAATCCCGTAAGCGAGGGCCGGCAAAGTAACGCTCTAGCAGTTGTTCACTCTCATGAATTAAACCCGAGAGATTGCCTGGATCATCCCAGTCGGGTGGGGGGCAAGACACTACCACCTCAGAAACAGCCAAACCCGCCGCACCCCGAGACGATAAATCTAACAAGGCATCGAGAGTAGATGCAGCCGAGGACAAGTCAGGGGCAAAACCGCCCCGACGTTGCAATTCATGGCGATCGAACAAAACAGCCTCCGTTTGAATTAACTGCCAGAGGCTGGGAAGCATCCAAATATGTAAGCCATGGAGTCCCTCACGACCCTTAAAAATCGGAGCCAGCACCGACTCAGGATTAACCACCTGCCATTGTCCCGAAGGCTTAGGATATTGAAAACCGGCGATCGCCAACTCCAAGGCTCCAGGATGTTGCTCAAAACAGTCCCGCAACGCCGACAATCCCCCCGCTAAAAGCCGACTGTCTCCATTCAGGAACAGTACTTGCTCTCCCCGAGCCAAAGCCAATCCCTGATTGCGAGCTGCCACCAGTCCGGGATAGGCTTGTGGAACAATCCGCAGTCGAGACGCATCCGGCTGTTGTTGTAGAATCTCCCTCGTTCCATCCCTAGACCCCCCATCCACCACAATCACGTCCAAAGATAGACTCTGCTCCTCCTGTTCTAGTAACTGGGCGATGCTCTCTTCTACTGTTGAGGCATGATCATATGTAGTCAAAACAACGCTCACCTGTGGCTTCCCTCGCCAGCCAACAGGTCTTAACACATTATGAGCATCAGCACTGTTACCCACCAAATGTCCTTGAAGTAGTCCTTTATTCAGCCGAGCTTCTGTACCCTGAAACACCGCCGTCCGATGTCCTGAGACATGACTATAATCATGATTCTGGTGAATGGCGGTAATGACCCGACTCCCATTAATCACCGTCACCTGGTTTCGCAAGGCCTCGCCCACCATCCAGTTATCCCACCCTGGACGACCCACCGCAAAGTCCGGTAAGGTTTGGAATAATGGTTTAGGAAAGACAAAATAGTCCAAAGCCCCAACACCACTCAATACTCCCTCTTTATCTAGTCGTTGACGTAATTCTTGTTCCCAGGTTGGCTGCGAGAAATCAAGTTCAGTTTCAACATCCAAATTCCAGCGTCTTCCTAATACCAAAAAATCATCGTAGACTTCTGTAACTCTTTGAATATTGTTTAAAAAGTCTTGAGTCAGAATAATATCTGCATTGATATACGTTAGAATTGGCGAATCGGCAACGCGATGAACCTGGGCAAATACATCACTAACCAGTGGTGTCCCTTCTGAAGTTTTAGCCACGTTGGGTAGATGTTGAACCTGAAACTCTGCTGCCACTGCTGCTATTCCCAAATCATCTCCAAATAGGATAATATCAACTTGGGGCCGTAGCTTTTTCCAGCTTTGAATAGCATTTCGCTGAATCATCCCAACTAAGCCCTGAAATGCTTTGGGAACAGAAAAAATAGTAATTTGATTCATCATAAGAGTAGAATTTAACCCTTAAATCATTAGATCTTGCCAGTTCAAAGCCTTCATCAAATATTGAATATTTAACTCAATTCCATACTCTCGTTCATAGCGTTCAAAGCAGTGAATCCAGTTCAAAATTACTTCAGTTTTAGACTGAGAACGATACTGGAGCGATCGCAACAAAAACTCCCTCATCGCAGCCAGTTGACCGACTCGGTACAGTCGCCAAGCTCCCCAGACCAAGTTGTTGTAACGAGCCTGAAACTCCAGGTGACCAATCTCAGCGGCGTATTGAGGCTGATGAAATATCCGGTCTAACACCCGTTCACATTCATGAACTTGACGTTGAGCCGCCCGAGACGCATTCTCCTCATGTTGACGATAGTGAACCGTCATCTGAGGAACCCAAGCCGACTCGTACCCCGTCAGAGCTAGACGCAACACCAAATCTACATCGGGAGCCTGCTCAAAAGCAGCATCAAACCCCCCCACTCCCTCAAAACACGATCGCCGAAACAGCATCGCCCCCAAAAACACCGGCTTCCACAACAGCCACGCCGCCAAATCTAACTCAGGAATCCCCTCCCTCGGATTCACCGTCGACAACCGCTCTCCCGCCGCATCCACCACAAACCAACCACTATGAACCAGCCCTAGATGGGGCGACTCCTGCAACGCCGCCACCTGAACCTCGAACTTATCCGGCTCAAACCAATCATCCTGATCCAAAAAGGCGATAAACTCCCCTCGCGCCACCTCCAGGCCCCGATTCCGCGCCACCGCCACCCCCTGATTCTCCTGGCGAATATAGCGCAGCCGCGAGCCATAGGGCGCAATCACCGGCTCGATCGCCTCCGTCGAGCCATCATCCACCACAATCAACTCCCAGTCCGTATAGGTTTGCGCCAAAACACTAGCGATCGCCTCCCCCAGAAAGCGCCCACCATTGTAAACCGGAATAATCACACTCGCCCGAGGCTTCACCACAGACATCGATCTAACCCCATCAACATCCGCTATCTTCAATCTCTCCCAATCCTCCTCAGGATCTCCCCCTACACCGTATCCGGATCAACCCCCAACGCGCGCAACTGTTCCGCCAGCCGCTGAGCCCACTTCTTCGCTCGTTCCGTCCGTTGATTCGCTTGCAACAACTGCGACTCAATCCGTTCCGCCCGTT
>SMDP01000419.1 GCA_012911965.1 Geitlerinema sp. P-1104 | reverse complement strand
GTCAGTATTACCGTCAACACGCCTCCTAACGCCTCCAATGTCACCGCCTTTAGTGAATCAGCAGCACAACCGATTCGCATTCCTGTCCTAGAAAATGATAGCGACCCCGACGAACCTTTTGGGGATACCATCAGCGTTAAAAGCACCGATGAACTACCCCGCCGGGGAGGTCGCCTCAGCATCCTCAGTACGGGAGAAATTCTCTACACCGCTCCCGACGGTTACAACGGGCCAAACCGTTTCCAATACACCATCGAAGATAGTCTCGGTGCAACCGCTACCGCTACCGTTGTTATCAACCCCCCCAGAGCGCAAGACGATGCGTTTCGTACCCGTCCTGATGAGGTTCTACGGATTCCGGTACTGGAGAATGATGAAGTCTTTAGCAACGTTTCCATTGTTGCTTTTGACACCGAAGGCCTGAATGAAGGCTCCATTACTCGCGATGGGGATCAACTCGTCTATGTCGCCAAACCCGGTTTTGAAGGCTTTGACTATTTTGAGTACACCATCGAAGACATTGATGGGAACCGCTCCAGTGCCATGGTGGAGGTATTAGTCTCCCCCAGTGTCGTGACTCCAGAAGAAGAGGAAGCACGCCGTCGTGAACCTGATAACCCCTTTGGGAATCTCGGAAGTACCATTCAAATTGCTCCCATTGCCACTGGCAATCCTAATCCTACTGTCGATAGCCGGGAAGTCACCCCGGAAACGGAAGGATTCCTGCTATTCGGGGATGCCAACCCTAACACCCTCATCGCCTTAGATGGGGTGAATAATGCTATTGCCGGCTTTGAGGGGAACGATAATATCTATGGGGGAAGTGGAGATGATACCCTCTTCGGCAACCAGGGCAATGATTTTATTCGCGCTGGAGGAGGGAATAACCTCATCTTCGGTGGTGCAGGAGATGACTATATTGAAGGCGGACCGGGACAGGATACGATTTATGGCAATCGTGGCAACGATGTGATTCAGGGAGGACCGGGAAATCAGCTCATCTTCGGGGATTCCGGTGTTAACCGCATTGATGGCGGTCGTGGCAATGATACGGTGATTGGTGGGGTGGATTCAGACATCATCACCGGTAATTTTGGCAATGATGTGCTGGTTGGAGGGGGAGGAAATGACATTATCCAAGGGGGTGATGGGAATGACCTCATCTTTGGTAATCAAGGGGATGATCTTCTCGATGGGGGTCGTGGTGATGACACCATCTATGGCGGACAGGGGAATGACACCATCTACGGAAGTGCGGGCAATAACCGCCTCAAGGGAGATTTGGGGAATGATGTTCTCGTCAGTGGTAGTGGCGCGGACTCCTTTGTCTTAGAAGTTCCTGACGATGGTTCGGTGGATCTGATTCTTAACTTCAGTCCTGACCGGGGTGATAAGTTGGTGATTTTGGGCGGCTTTGATGCCTCAGATATTATTGTTCAACCCAGCGGTGACAATAGCCTGATTCGCATTGCCAACACTGATATTACGTTGGCTGTCTTGCAAAGCACGCCTTTTGATCTGATTGGCCCTGAAGATTTTGTGTTTGAGTGATGCTGAACTCGGGGCTTCCCTAGCCCCCCAAAAAACTATCCGCTCCTACTTGTGAGTACGACGTACGCACTAAACAGTAAGAGCGGTCTAGCGGATCTTCAAATTGGAACCTGACTGCCGGAAGGAACTCTAAGTTCGTTTGTCTTCCAAATCACAATACAGCGCCCAAAGGGCAAACGATTGCTTAGAGAACAGCCCCGGCACACAGCCGGCAAAGTCCAATTTGGAGACCCTTGCAACTACTACTATCTTGCATGGACATCACCTCCAAATCGCGAAACAACTTGAGAACACAGGGTTCTCTCTGGTGTTAGGATAACACAGGTTTTCAAAGATGGGGGAGAATTAATGATTGAGATGGAATCCTGGGCAATTTTCCTAGATGGCTCTGCTGCGATCGCGGCTAGAAAAAACCCCTGCAAGGATGCTTGCAGGGGTCAAGGGTCAAAGGGGTTGACCCTAGGGAAAGATGGCCAAATTTACTGAGACCAAACTTAGAGTGCGTTACCGCGAGGTAGAACTTCCTCGGGGAACTCAAAGTTTTGGTGGGGTTGGTCAGTCGGAGCCATCCAAGC
>SMDP01000418.1 GCA_012911965.1 Geitlerinema sp. P-1104 | reverse complement strand
ATTCCCTGGACTCAGTTGAGTGCGCGGGCTATGATCCGCTTTGGGACGGGCATTCATCAGAAACGGGTTCAAGCCACTCTCACCGATAACAGTGGCATTCTCGGGGTGGAACTGGCCTGTGATAAGGAAGGAACCAAAACCATTTTGGCCGATGCCGGGATTCCGGTTCCTAGGGGAACGGTGATTCATTATCTCGATGAACTCGAAGATGCGATCGCCGATGTGGGGGGCTATCCGGTGGTGATTAAACCCCTCGATGGTAACCATGGCCGGGGCATTGCCATTAATGTCCGCAGTTGGCAGGAAGCGGAAGCCTCCTATGATGCGGCTAGTGAGGAGTCGAAAACTCGTTCTGTAATTGTCGAACGCTACTACGAAGGCCAAGACCACCGAGTGCTGGTGATTAATGGCAAATTGGTGGCGGTAGCGGAACGAACCCCGGCCCATGTGGTGGGGGATGGTAAATCGACCATTGCCGAGTTAGTTGATGATGTGAACCAAGATCCCCGGCGAGGGGATGGTCATGACAATATCCTGACCCGGCTGAAACTGGACAATACCAGTTTGCAATGGCTGGACCGCCAAGGTCTCGATGCCCATAGTATCCCCGATGAGGGCGAGGTCTGTTATTTGCGGGCAACGGCGAACCTGAGTACCGGGGGAATTGCCATCGATCGCACTGATGAGATTCACCCGGAAAACCGCTGGATTGCTGAACGGGTGGCCAAGATTATTGGTTTGGATATTATCGGCATGGATATTGTCACGTCAGATATTTCCCGGCCCCTACGGGAGACGGATGGGGTGATTGTGGAAGTGAACGCGGCCCCTGGGTTCCGGATGCACGTGAGTCCGAGTGAGGGCAAATCCCGCAATGTGGCGAAACCGGTGTTGGATATGCTGTTTCCGCCGGGAACGCCCCATAGTGTGCCGATTATCTCGATTACGGGAACCAATGGTAAGACGACGACCACTCGTTTGATTGCTCATATTTGTAAGCAAACGGGCCAAGTGGTGGGCTATACCACGACCGATGGCACCTATATTGGTGACTTTTTAGCTGAGGCTGGCGATAATACGGGTCCCCAAAGTGCGGGCCTGATTTTGGGCGATCCTACGGTGGAGATGGCGGTGTTGGAAACCGCTCGTGGGGGGATTTTACGCTCTGGCTTGGCCTTTGAGGAGGCCAATGTGGGGGTGGTGTTGAATGTGGCCGCTGACCATTTGGGCATTGGTGATATTGATACGATTGAACAGATGGCCAGTGTTAAGGCTGTGGTGGCTGAGGCGGTTCACCCCGATGGCTATGCGGTTCTCAATGCTGATGATGAGTTGGTGGCGGGGATGGCCAAGAAGCTGCGATCGCATATCGCCTATTTCTCGATGAACCCGGATAACGAGATTGTGCGGGGTCATGTGGAGAATGGCGGTAAGGCGGCGGTGTATCAGGATGGCTATCTGGTGGTTCTCGATGGCGGTTCCATGGTACGGATTGCTAAGGCGGAGGAGGTGCCGCTAACGCTGAAGGGGATGGCGCCGTTTATGATTGCGAATGCTTTGGCCGCTTGTATTGCTACTTATGTGCAAGGGGTTGAGTTGGAGGCGATTCGCGCGGGGTTGGCCACCTTTAAGGCGTCGGTGGATCAAACGCCGGGACGGATGAATCTCTTTGATTTGGGGGATTTCCATGCCTTGGTGGATTATGCTCACAATGCGGCCAGTTATGAGGCGTTGGGCGGGTTTGTCCGCAATTGGCCGGGGTCCTGTATTGGGGTGATTGGTGGCCCGGGCGATCGTCGCGATGAGGATTTCCTGGAGTTGGGCCGTCTCTCGGCGGAGATTTTCGACCAAATCATTGTTAAGGAGGATGATGATACTCGGGGACGACCTCGGGGGGATGCGGCGGATTGGATTTGTAAGGGGATTGAGGAAGTTAACCCCGATGCTCGTTATGAGTCGATTCTCAGTGAGGAGAAGGCGATTAACATTGCTCTGGATGAGGCCCCGAAGGATAGTTTGGTGGTGATTCTACCGGAGAGTGTCAGTCGCGCGATTCGCTTGATTAAGGAACGTCATCCGGTTGAGGATGCGTAGGGGCAATCCCTTGTGGTTGCCCTCCCTAGGGGCAATC
>SMDP01000417.1 GCA_012911965.1 Geitlerinema sp. P-1104 | reverse complement strand
CTCCCGGCCCAGTTTGTCCTGGATGAAGCGGGAAAACTGCGGTATAAACATCTCTTTTCCTTTCTCGATTCCAATGCCTCGGTTGAAACATTGTTGCAACAGGTTGAACCCTGGCTTCCGTCACCGGAACCAGCCGTAGCTGTGGGGGCCTCTTAAACAAAACTAGCTCCCCAGTGTCTGAGAGGGACTGGGGAGCTTAGCAGTAAGGAGATCAGTTCTAGTTGACGTTTACCTTCGGTTAGAAGTCCCCTAGATTAGGGTGTCTCAACGCCAAGGGTTACGGTGAGGTGTTGGAGTATTGAAATTATAGTAGGTTGACCAAGGGGTTGTCCAAGAGGTGCGAGGGGGAGCGGGATAGAAGGGAGGATCGTAGGGTAAGAAGAAACGTTGCCCGGCAGCTGGGTTGCGGTAAGGATTGTAGAACGGGTCATAAGGCCGTGTAGGACGCATGGTTGGCGTGGCACGGAACTGCTCTCGTGAGGCCCGCGATCGCGCTGACCAATTTTCTTGTGCCCCATACAACCGAGCTGCTTCTTGGAAATCAAATCGTGCATCAAAGCGACCCATTTGTCGGCGAGCTAGACCCCGTTTGTAATATGCATCTGCTGAGAAGTTATCGAGACTAATAGCCCGGCTATAACTCCATTCTGAGAACTGAGGTTGTCCTAGGCGGTCATGAATCTCACCAAGTTTCATGTGGTAAGACACCTCATTGGGCTTCAAGATGCTCGCCTGGGTGAGATCATTAATTGCCCAGTCATAGCGTCGTCGGGCTAGATGAGATAGGCCCCGTTGATAGTAGGCTTCGTCATTATTCCATTGAGATTGAATGACTCGGTTGTAGTGGTCAATTGCCCTGGAGTGATTTCCCCGTGAGGCGTAGGCCAGTCCCAAGCCCATATTGGCATCGATCGCGATCGAACCACCTCCCCAAGTCCTGACACCACTGAGTGCCTGGTTATAACTGCGGATAGCATCCCAGGTATTACCTAAGGCCAGGTGAGAATCCCCGAGACTTAGCTGATACTTAGGATCATTCCAGCCCTTTAAGCGAATGGCGGTGTTGTACTTACTGATCGCCTCCTCATGATATCCCAAGCCAGCTAGGGCTTCACCCCATTGATGATAGTCATGAGGATTAGCCCAAAAGGAGGTTTCAATCCGTCGCCGACTCGTCGCAATTTGTCGTTCATAGCGTTGCACATCGGCAGGGGTGAGAAAGTCATCCCGAGCTAGATCGGTGTCGGTATTTAAGAGGATGGATAAGGGGCGACCATTTTGGTGAATGATGGTTCGGTCAGACTGAGGTGTTACCGTCAAACTGAATAAAGAGACTCCCTGGTCTAGACGAATCTTATCTTGGTCGGGATTAAAGTCAGTGATGATATCGCGATCGCGAGGTGAGCGGGCCAGAACAAAGTGATTGGCCCCTCCACCGCCGGTGAGAGTATCTCGCCCTTCTCCCCCAACGAGAACATCATTCCCGGCTCCACCCCGGAGCACATCATTGCCTCCCAAACCCAAAATTGTGTCATCGCCGCGAGTCCCAGTAATCCGATCATTAAAGTCTGTTCCGACAATAAACTCGCCCCGACCTGGTATATCAACGCCTCGACCGCCCGTTGCTCGACGCCTTCCGTAGGAGTTCAAAACTGCCAGGGTTGACTCACCCACTTCCGATGGAGATACTCCTAACAGCGTTGCTGTAACGACGTCATTTGCATCACTAGCCCCTGATACCCAACTATCTTCGAACATGAGATGGGATGCTCCCTAAAACTGAAAAGGATGACCTCCTTTATACGTGTTTTTACTGATTTTGGCTAGAGGGTATAAGTATGTGTTATATAAGTTCTCATGCAAACTCACACTTGGGTTATCTAATTTCAGTGGTTTTACTTAAAATCGTCTCTTTGACTGAGGCAAGATATCTTTTTTGCGTGGATTCAACCCCAAGTAATCTATTTATGGCTATTCACCTATCCACCGATGCTTGAGTAAAAATGCGATGGTCGTTGCCCGAACAGAGAGACGTATAAACCGGAAATTATCATTATGTTACGTATCCATCAAATCAAGTTGATATCCGAGTTCACCGGAAGCTTGCCCAAGCCGCTTCAAAAAAGGCCAGTTCACAGTC
>SMDP01000416.1 GCA_012911965.1 Geitlerinema sp. P-1104 | reverse complement strand
CTGCCTGCAATGGACTGACTGCAACGTGATATGCCCCAACGCCATGCCCTCGTTATCGGAATTTCACAGTATCGACAGACCTATTGGCGAAATTTAGTAAATGCTTGCCGTGATGCTGAGAAAGTCGCCCAATATCTGGAAAAATATGGAGGGTACGAGGTCACCAGGGTTCCTAGTCAATATATTCGCCCAGGTAGTGGTGAGCCAGGATTTTATCAGGTTGTTGATCGTGATTGTGAATTTGAGAATTTAGTGCAGGAAATTCGTGATTTTCTGATAAATACAGATTCGAGTTATGAACTATTGATTTATTTTGGGGGGCATGGATTTTTAGCGTCTAGAATTTTGAGTGGACAAACAGTCGGTTATCTAGCGGCATCCAATAGTGATGATAAAGGACAAAATGCCATACCTCTAGATGATTTTAATTGTTTGCTGGTTGAGCGGTTACGACGTTCAACCACAAAATTAGTCGTTCTATTGGACTGTTGTTATGCGGGATCTGTGGTTGAAGGAACCATAGAGAGACAGAGTCTTCAGATGATTATGACTCTCCCATCTCAGTACCCAAATTTTGGGATTTTAGCGTCCTGTCGTCGGACTCAATTAGCCTACGAATCTGATGTGAGTGGCCATGGTTTATTCACTGAAGCAATCTTGACGGCAATGAATGAGTATTATGCTAAAGCCAAAGTTTTAACGTTTGCGGGATTAGTTCACGAAGTGGGACTTGCCCTAAGAGGAACAGGTCAAGAAGCAGCAGACTCATCCTCTCAAGGCGCAGCGATCGATATCGTCAATAATTTTCCTGTTAATCCGAGAAGTAAAAATAACTTTATCAACATCCTAGGTCGGTTGAATTATGCACAACAAAAACGGAAATTTCAAGTTTTTTTAGACGATGCCAATCCTAGAATTGGGGCATTTTGGCTTAGAGGCGAACGGGATAGCGCACAAAAATGGTTACTTTCACAACTTTGGGTTCAAAACGTTCCCAACTCTACCAAAGCGATTAAAAAGACGCTGACGATGACGACACGGCAAGATACTGAACGGATTTTAGAAAAATTGGCAAGATGGCTAGAGGTTGAAGCAACTCCAGAAGCCTTGATTGAGAGAATTTTGGAAAACTGTAAAACTGGAGAAACCGTTGCTCTTGTCTTGTATCAGGTGGAATGTTTGGACGATGAAACCTTGGAAGAACTAATTGATACCTTTTGGAATCCTTTGGTCAATGCCGCTCAAAAAACTTACCAAAATCATTCATTAGATAATCCTTTACTTTTGTTTATGGTGGACTTAGGAAAAAAGGGCGATCGCCCCTGTCTACTTAATCATTCCTCAGATTATGACCCTGAACATCCTGAGCAGTTTGTGGAATTAGTGACTCAGAGGTTTCAAGCCCGAGATTTTCGCTGGTTAACCGACCACGAAACTGAATTATATCCTTTCTTGAAAAATGGATCACTTGAAGCCATTAAAAAAGATATGATTGACTATAATCAAAAACCCAATACAAAACCTGAAGAAGTTTTCACGGAACTCTGTGATCACTTTGGCCTGGATTGGTATTCAGATATTGCGCGTCAGTTTCTTGCTGGTTAATATACTCACTTAAAAAAATGACGACTCCACCTCTCGAATATCTTGGACAACCCCAGTACCAACCTCAACCCAATCGCCAAAAACGAATTTTTCCCTATCTTCCTAATCTTGATTTAGTCCAAGCCGTTAATCTGGCGATCGCCCTAGAACGTCCTCTCTTTCTCCAAGGAGAACCCGGTTGTGGCAAGACTCTACTGGCTCCTGCCATCGCTTATGAATTTGCACAACGCTATCTTGAAAAGGGACAAACTTGGCCCTACTTCCGCTGGAACATTAAATCAACCTCCACCGCCAAACAAGGCTGCTATATTTATGATGCCTTGGGTAAATTACGGGACGCTCAACTTATCGGAACTCCTGCCTTAGACCGCTTCTTGAAGGATGAACAACGACAACAACTGATTCAACGTCTTTCTGACCCCGAAGGCTATCTGGAATGGGGGGCAATGGGACGAGCGTTACAACATCAGGAACGGCGGCCGATTCTCTTGATTGATGAAATTGACAAGGCAGATATTGACTTTCCCAATGACTTGCTCTCAGTTCTTGAAGAAAGCTATTTTACTGT
>SMDP01000415.1 GCA_012911965.1 Geitlerinema sp. P-1104 | reverse complement strand
TCGCTTGATTAAAGCTAAAGTTCCCCCCTCATCGAGTCTTATGGGGCCATTCTCCGGCAAATCCTGTTCCAGACTAACTAGGCGGGATGGCTCAGCTTCAGCATCTGGATCGGTCTGAACCCTGAAGGTATAGCCCTCAGGAGTCTTAATCATTAGAGTTGTCAAATTTCCTGGTTCAGATAGTAGTACCTCTATCCCCAGACTCTCCCAGGTCTCTTTGTCCGGCTGAACACCACTTAAGACGGTTCCCTCAGAGTTATAGATGAAAAGGTTTAAGCGATCGAGGCGGTCTGTGGTGACAGGGTATGAGTGTATCTCGTCTAAGTCCGTGTCCTCTAGTTCACGTACGCTACCCCGATTGATATGGTATCTCGGAATGCCCGTAAAGTCGTTGAAGTCATCTTGTGGATACTCTCTAACGGTAAATGACTCGGTAATAGGAGGATAACTGACCTCACCTTGGACAAAATAACCCTCATCGCCCCGCCAGATAATTCGATAGGATCCCCCGCGTATCGTGATCTCAACTCTTCTTTCAATGGGTGTTGGGTCTGTAATCGGTCTTCCGAAATCTGGATCGGGAGATCGGTTAATACCGGAGTTACCGATTGATGATTCTTGGTCTTTGGGCGTTTTCGCCGCTTCTATTACTTCAGGATCTACAGACATCGAACCGCCCCCCTAAAATTTCAGGTAATGCAAGTTGAGCCATTGAACGCACCCCAACTCTACGTAGTTTTACTGACTATTATGACCTGAGATTTTAGATTGTCAAGACAGGAAAATCGCTCAGGCTGTGGCGAGGCCTCGGCGAGAAATTAGGCCAAAGGAACCGCTGAGAATCCCTGATCCTGGCCCACCTCTAAGAAATGAGCGACAGGGGTGGTAAACTCCCCGGAGGCCAAGGCATCTAAGGCTTCAGGATTGCGAACCAGATAGGCGAGATCACTGTAGGCTGGATTGGGCGATCGCCAGTCAAATTGCCCATAATTAATAAAATGCGTCGCCGCCGATTCAACCGAACCTTCGGCCACTCCCGCCGCCACATCCGGGTTACTCGCCAGGTAGAAGGCGGTATCAAAGAGGGCGTTAGGATTACGACCCTCATATTGCCCATGGCGTTGAAAATGGGTGAGGGGATCAGGAACCTCTCCGTTCGCTATCTCATCAGCCACATCAGGGTTACTGGCCAGATAGAAGTCTGCATCAAAGAACTCCTCGAGTTCCATTCCCGTCAGGGGATCTCGCTTGATTAAGACCAAACTGCCCCCCTCATCGAGTCTTATGGGGCCATTCTCCGGCAAATCCTGTTCCAGACTAATCAGACGCGCTGTGCCAGCTTCAGCGTCCAGAGGCGTGTGAAACCTGAAGGTTATACCTTCAGGAGTATTGAGCGTTAGAGTTCTCAACTTACTAGCCGCAGACAGCTGGAACCCTAAATCTGCACTCTCTCCTATTTCTGGATCTAGCTGAACACTCGTCAAGACTTGTCCATCAGGGGTATAGATGACAAGATTGAAGTTGTCTAGCTGACTCTCACCAATCCGAGATTCTCCAGAGATATCGGGATAACTAATCTCAGCTTGAGCGAAATACCCCCCATCACCCCGCCAGACAATTCGATAGGAACCGGCTGGGATTTCGCGGTTCCCCAGGCTAACAACTGTCCGTTCCCCCCATGTCACACCGGGTAGATTTCTTAGATTAGTTCGTTCCCCAATTCCCCTGTCTGTCCAGGGATTAGGCCATTGATTACTGTCGAAAAACGGGTCTGGAGTGGAGACGACTCCCCCTTCGTTGCGTTCACGGGTCAGCGTGATAACGAAGCGGTTTTCAGTTATTTTGTCTGAGGGGGCTACTGATGATTTTTTGTCCGTCCGCTTGTCGAACATTAGCGCCACGTCAGAACTCATAGACATTGAACAGCCCCCCTAAACTCTCAGGTCGTGCAAGTTGAGCCATTGAACGCACCCCAACTCTACGTAGTTTTACTGACTATTATGACCTGAGATTTTAGATTGTCAAGACAGGAAAATCGCTCTAAGCATCGACGGTAGGGGGTTTAACCCCTCAGTCCAGACCGAGACTAACTCCGTAGTTCTACCTTGAACTTCTTGACGATCGCATCGCGCACCTTCTGATGGGCCGTATCCACCTCCTTATCTTTAAGGGTGCGATCGCC
>SMDP01000414.1 GCA_012911965.1 Geitlerinema sp. P-1104 | reverse complement strand
GGACATTCGATTGGTTCGGGTCGGGTCGAGTCCTTGGTCAAACAAATTGGACTCAGGGTGAAATTGCCGGGGGCACAATGGCGAGGGGAGAATGTGCCGAAGGTGTTGAGGCATCGCTGTGCGTACCTGAATGGGGACTTGGTGGCTTAATCACTCCCGGTACATTTATCCTGAGTATATTTACTCAGTCTCCTAACTGAGATGCACCCTGTCTTTCTTATTTGAATTGCCGATAAAATCTATTATTACTACTCGCGAGCAGAGCGGATTTTGCCCTATACGTCTTGATTCTCTTCCTGAGAAAGAAAGCAAACTTTTAATCGAACAACAATTAACAGAGAAATGTCTTGATGTGACAGAAGATGAAAAAGATGATATTTATAAAATTACCGGAGGGATTCCAATGGTGATTATTTGGAGTATTGGACGTTTAGCACAGGGGAGTTCTCTGGAAACAATTAAATTTGACTTGACGGATCCTGATGGAGAAATCGCTGAATTTAGTTTTAAAACCTCACTTCGTGATATCCAAGATACTCTAGCTTATCACCTGCTGATGACCTTGAGTATCTTTAAGCAAGCACCGAATTGGGAAAGCGTTATTTTTGTTGCCGGGTTAGGGACACAACCCGAGGGTCGAATCCGTCGAGAAATCGAAACTCTACAACGACTTTCTCTAGTCCGATATCATAATGGACGTTATCGAATGTTGCCGTTAACCCGAGAGTATGCTTTAGCAGAACTACAAAAACATCAAGATTTTAAGGATCAAGCTTTAAACCGTTGGGTAGAGTGGTATATTGATTTCGCGAAAAGAGAACATAATCGCGATCGCCTCGAAAGATTCACGCTTGGCTATAAAAACATAGAAGAAGAATGGGAAAATCTGGTCAGTGTTTTACATTTTTGTAAAGATGAAAATCGTTATGAGCAGCTCAAAGAACTCTGGTCTTACTTGAATAATTATACGAATTTAAGAGGATATTGGAAAGATAGGTTATCCTGGTTGAATCATCTAACTGATGTGTCTATTGCTAAGGGAGATTATGGGACAGCCGTGAATACCATGTCCCGTCAAGGACGAATACTGCTCTTGATGGGACAACCGGAGCAGCTCCAAAAAGCTGAAGAGTTATTGCTGAATGCCTGGTCTTTATCTAGTCATGCTGATTTTTCTGATAAGGATTATGTATTAAATCATTTAGCTGGACTTTATTTGCGATTAGACAATTACAAGGAATGTCATCAATGGCTTGATCGAGAGCAAAAGGTTTTAAACGAACAAGATGACTTAACAGATTCGGAAAGGCTCCGTTATCAAATTTATATTGATCGAGAGCGTGCTGAGGTGTTATTCCATGAGAAAAGGTACAAACTATCAAAAGAAGTGTGCAAGTCTGTGATAGAAAAATCTAGTCAAATTGATCAAGGGTATGGATTACGTAATGGCAACTATGCAAAAAAAATATTGGCAGATATCGCAATTGAAGAAAAAGAACTAACTTTAGCGGAAACTTTGCTGGCAGAAGTATATCGAGAAGTTGAATTTCATGGAGACAAAAGAAGAGTTGCTTATTGCCTGGTTTCTCTGGCTAAATTAGAGAAAGAGAAAGGTGATACATCTCAGTCCAAAACTTATTTATCTCAAGCATCATCTCATTTTAAAAATATAGGAATGATACGAGATGTTGAGATTATAAAACAACTAAAAAAATCCCTTTAATTAAAGGGATGGATACACAAGAGATTGCCCCTACCGAAAGAGTTTCAAGTTTATATTGACTTGGCTGATTAGTTCAAATCTTGAAGACCCTAGAAAGATAACTTAGCCAGGAGGAACAACGTATGCAGTATATGACCAGCTTTGAACGTCGTGCTAGACAGGAAGGCATTGAACAGGGAGTTCGGCGAGGCAAGATTGAATTAGTAGGTCAACTGTTGAGTGAGCGTCTGGGTTCCCTGGATGCTCAGAGGCTGTCTCGCTTAGACGAACTCTCCTCAAGTCAACTGGATGCTCTGGCGCGTCAACTGTTCCAATTCCAGAGTCTCAACGACCTCGATGGATGGTTCGACAGCCTGGACTCCTAATCCTTGAAACCCAACCCGATCGCCCCCCAAACTTCATAAAACAACACAATTTCTTCTAACTAAAGGTAGAGGGCAATTCTCACTATCTTGCGCC
>SMDP01000413.1 GCA_012911965.1 Geitlerinema sp. P-1104 | reverse complement strand
CCAGGATAAACGCAACTATTTTGGCAGGCATTGTCACGATATTTGGGTTGATTTGGAGAAATTACGAGCTACCTTGGAAACCTTCGTCTCAACTCGCTAAGTACCTTACATTTGGCTGCTCAGTTCTTTATCTACCCCCTTCTGCTATTAATAATGAGCCTTTTTAATGAATCGCATCTAACCGCCATTTTTGAGAATCCCGAGGCCCCGGAAGGGTACGAAGCCTTAGCCAGAGACTTAGAGGCTCAGGAGCAGTATCAGGCTGCCTATAAAGCAGTGAGCCTTGCCCTACACTATGGCAGTCAACACCCTAAAATCTTATGTATGGCAGCGATTGTCTGCCAGTTTCAGGAACAATTCTCTCAAGCAGAAGAATATTATCGACATTGTCTTCAACGGCATCCATTGTACGCTGATGCCCTCTATAATTTGTCATTTATCTATCTTAAAAGACGACAATATAAAGAAGCCCTATTACTGCACAATACGCTCCAAATTCATTATCCTAAAACCGCCAGCCTCAACTTTTATCTAAGATTAGGAATTGAGGTTGTAGAAATGGGGAATTATAAACTCGGAGTCGAGGCATTCTTGTCGGGATTTAAACAAGATAAAAATACAGATATAGCAAATAATATTGCCATTGCTTATCGTCATCTGAAACAGCTTGATAAAGCTCTAGAGTATTACCAAAAGTCCCTAGTACTCGACCCTAATTTGAGCCGGACTCATTTCGGTTTGGCAAATGTCTATTACGAATTGGGCAACTTCGAAAAAGCCCTTGAGCATTATAAAATATCGATTAAACTGTATCCCAGACGAGTTGAAGCCTATGAATCCTGTAGTCATATTTACTGGAAGTTAAGGCTATTTGACGAGGCTGTTGAGTCCATGATTGAAGCCTTACTCCATTTTCAAGGTAAATTCAGCCTATATCAAATAATGGCTGACTGTTTCAAGCAAAAAGGCGATTCCCTCTTGGAAAAACAGATTTTATTGGGAAATCTTCCCACAAATATTGACAAACGATTGGCAGAAAAAAACAAAACCATGTGGCAGTTTGGCTCGGGTAAGCCGCTCCAGATTTATCACCAACACCCTCCCCAAGTTTGGACTATTTTCGCTCCGAAAACTGTTAACAGCCATCTGCATCCAAGCTTCCGCCTATATCGTCGCTATAGTCCAGAAACCTTTGTTGCTCAGGTGGTTCGAGGACGAGCCTATTATCGTACCGATATTAGTGTAGCAACAGCCGATAATAAAGTAATTCCAGCACTCTCCTGTACGGGTGCGATCGCCCATCCAGAAAAACTTCCCCCACTAAAGCATTTAGGCGATCGCGCTATCTTTATTCCCCAGCGTCTGAGCAGTAACTATTACCATTGGACTTTTGATACCTTACCCCGACTAGCTCTCATAGAACAAGCGGGATTTGAGATTCAACCGAGCGATCGTATTGTTATCAATGACTTAAACTTGCCTTTCCAACGGGAAAGTCTTACCCAACTGAATATCACTCCTGAACAATGCTTCACCAGTGGAAACTGTCACATTACTGCCGAAGAACTACTGATTCCCACCCTTTTGGGGGATACTAACACCATTCCCACCCCTTGGATGGTTCAATTCCTGCGGGAGAAGTTCCTTCCCCACCCCTATCCTTCTCCTCAGCGACGACTCTACATTTGTCGCAATGGGGCAAATTACCGGCGAGTGCTTAACCAAGCAGCGGTGATTGAACTCCTCAAAAGCCACAACTTTGAAATCATTACCCCAGAAACCCTATCCTTCGGGGAGCAAATTGCCACCTTCGCTGCCGCTGAAGCCATTGTCGCTCCCCACGGTGCCGGTAACACTAACCTCACGTACTGTCATCCAAGTATCCCTGTCATCGAACTGTTTGCCCCTGATTATGTGGTGGATTGTTACTGGCTTATCAGTGCTGCCTTAGGGTTGGACTATCACTATTGCATCGGTAAACCACCTCGGGACTACTACCGACAACAGAGACTCCCTCAACCACAATATTTCCGCAACAACTGCCAAGACATTTGGGTAGATCTTGAGCAATTGGCAGCAACTCTATTACGGTTAGGACTTTGAAATTTTGGGAGTTCGGGAGGCAGAGCCTCCGGGGGTGCGTGTCACGGCTAGAGCCATGACACGAGGGAGCGACAGATAACTAGGAG
>SMDP01000412.1 GCA_012911965.1 Geitlerinema sp. P-1104 | reverse complement strand
CAGCCGCCAATCACCTGCACCCCTAAGTCCTCGATGAAGTGCATCAAGGCCATCCGCAGTTCCAGGGGAGTCAGTTTGTAATGTGCTTGGCCGCCGACGTTTTCCGGGAGTCCAGCGTTGGGGATACAGGAAACAACGAAGGGGGAATGGTCCGACAGATAGCGGATATGGTCTTTCATCAGATCGGGACCCGTGGCGCAGTTGAGACCCAGAATATCGATGTTATAGGGTTCGAGAATTGCCAAAGCAGCGCCAATCTCAGACCCCACCAGCATGGTTCCGAACTGTTCCATGGTCACGGACACCATAATCGGACGACGTTGGCCCCGTTGTTCAAAGACCGTTTCCACGGCGTTGAGTGCGGCTTTAATTTGCAGGACATCCTGACAGGTTTCAATCAGAAACAGGTCAACGCCGCCATCGTAGAGTCCTTCAACTTGGGTGATATAGGCCTGATGGAGACTATCGAAGTCGATATGTCCCAGGGTGGGGAGTTTGGTTCCCGGCCCCATGGAACCGGCGACGAAGCGGGGTTTCTCGGGGGTTGAGTAGTCGGCGGTGATGCGTTTGGCCAGTTCGGCGGCGGCTTTGTTGAGGTCGTAGGCTTGGTCCGCCAGGTCATATTCGGCTAACACCAGGGGAGTTCCGCCGAAGGTATCGGTTTCAATGACATCGGCCCCCGCGTCGAGGAAGCCGCGATGGACGGTAGCGACGGCGTCGGGTTTGGTTTTGACCAGGTATTCGTTGCACCCTTCGTACTCTGGCCCACCGAAGTCCTCGGCGGTCAGGTTTTGCACTTGTAGGTTGGTTCCCATAGCACCGTCGAAGACGAGGACGGGACGGTTAGGACTATGGAGGCGTTCGAGGAAGGCGCTAGTCATACCAGGTCAAGATGGGCGTTGATGGGTTAGTCCTTTATTTTATCAGGACTGTTGCCCTCGGGTCGGGATGGAGGCGGGGATTGCTGATTGAGACGCTTTCCTCGATGCGATCGCCTCGATGTTGCTCCCAGGATTGACGGGGTATCGGGATGTGAGCAATCTATCCAGATTCTTCGCAGTACAAAGCCCTAGCTAAAAGCTTGGCTGGTGGTGTAGCGAAGCGCGATCGAGGAAAGCAACTTACAAAATATCTGCTACAATTTAGATATGCTAAACATGACGTGGGAATTTAAGCTAGAGCCAACTGCGGAGAAGGTTTCAGAGATTGAATACATTCTGGATGTATGCCGCAATGTCTGGAATTTTGCGCTGCGCGAACGTAAAGACTGGCTAGATTCTCGCAAGTCTCGGGTGAATGCTTGTTCGCTCCGGCAGGAGTTCATCTTGCCAGCCGATACACCATTTCCTAACTACCACGTTCAGGCTAAGCGTTTGACCGCTGCCAAGATGGAATTTCCTCGGCTCAAGACGGTCAACGCTCAGGTTCTTCAGCAGGTTCTCCGAAAATTGGAAACATCCTGGGAGTCGTGGCGGTTAAAGCGCTCAGGCCTTCCACGGTTCAAAAAGCCCAAGCGGATGCGAAGCTTTGTCTTCCCCCAGATGCTCAAAAACTGTGTGTCTGATGAGGGTATAAAGCTGCCGCAACTGGGCTGGGTTCGGGTGCGCTGGTCACGGGAAATACCAAAGGTGTTCCAGGTCAAACAAGCTCGAATTGTGCGCAAAGCATCCGGGTACTTTGTCATGCTTAGCCTTCAGGCTGATGTCGAGATTCCGGCTGTAGCCCCTCATGGGCATCCGGTCGGGATTGATGTCGGTCTGGAGTATTTTCTCTCAACGTCTGATGGAGAAGAGGTTAAGCGACCTCGCTTCTTCAATAATCTGCACCGCAAGCTGAGATGGCTGCAACGCCGATTGAAGAAAAAGCAGAAGGGAAGTCATAACTGGCTGAAGCTCCAGAAGAAGATTGCCAGAGTCCATCAACGGATTGCCGATACGCGAAAAGACTGGCATTTCAAATTAGCTCATCACCTTTGCGATAATGCGGGGATGATTTTTGTCGAAGACCTTGACTTCCGCATCATGGCTAAAGGGATGTTGGGCAAACACACCCTCGATGCCGGGCTGGGACAGTTCACAAACCAAATCCTTCCCTGGGTGTGTTGGAAGCGTGATGTGTTTTACGGCAAAGTTGATGCGCGAGGCACGTCTCAAGAGTGTCCGGATTGCGGGGCAGAGGTTCGCAAAGACCTTTCAA
>SMDP01000411.1 GCA_012911965.1 Geitlerinema sp. P-1104 | reverse complement strand
TTCTCACGGGCTTAACCCAACAAGCTGGGGGCTACAATACCACTTTTTCTGAGGGCAATTGGTGGAATCCTGCCACTAAAACTTGGGTCGAGGAGCCGATTGTTTTGGTGAAATCCGATCTGACGGCTGAGGTGTTGCAACGACAGCTTAATGCGATGCTGCGGGGGTCTTATCGCATGGGAAAAGACCTGGGAGAGAGTGCGATCGCCCTGGAAATCCTCAGCAACAACACGATGCTGATTATTCCCTGTGAATAGCGGTCAATCGTGGCAAAACCCACCTCGTTGAACTGGGTGGGTTTGCTCTCTTGAAATCCAACAAACACAACAAATCTACCCTAACCAAAACTCATGATGATGATTTGTCCTTATAAAGATATGACCCAACTCCATAGCCTCCCCTGCACCCGAGAAAGCCGGGGTGGTTGGGTTTACTGTTCCTTCTGCGGTCAAAAGACGCGACCGGAGATTCCCCTGACCGTGATGGATGGTTTAATCGGCCTTTGGGTCATCGTCCTAATTGTCATCCTCCTGACCTCCTCCCTAGAGTCGCGTACCCGGTTTCGGGAACCCATCACCTCTCCACAAAGCCTCAATTCATCCTCAGGGGAGTGATACTGGATTGAGAGGCCCCACCCATCATCCGGTTGATTGTCACTCGACAATGTGGGAGTCATCAGCTAGACCCTCATGGACTAAAATTAAGTGTCGTTTAAGAACAGCCTCCTATGGAACGCTCTATTATCCTTTCAGACACACTTGCCAACCGACTTGAGCACTATTTACAAGAGCATCCTGATGAAAGTGTCTCCGACCTAATCGAAGAAATTCTCCAACAAAAAGAGAACCCCAGTGGTCGAACCTCTCGCGTTTTACGAATTCAGCCAGCCAAAACCGGGAGTGGATATTCTGATACATCAGTTAACCATGACAAGATTTTCGCTGACACCGCAGGGGAAAGCCAGTGAAAGCCGTCATTGCAGATACAGGCCCCCTTTATGCCGCCTTTGATCCCAGTGACCAGTATCATGATCGTGCCCAGAGTGAACTACAACAGTTAGAACAACAGAACCTGAACGTGTTGATTCCTTACTCGGTTGTATGGGAGTCTTACAGCTTGGTTATGCAACGGTTAGGAACACCTTTGGCTTTGCAATTCATGGATAGTTTGGAATTGGGGGCAGAATTTGTCCATCCTACCTCTGGGGATCATCAAACAGCGATCGCACGAGTTCGTCTGTATCCCGATCAAAAGATTACCTTATTTGACGCTTTGACTGGAGCGATCGCCCAACGGTTACAGCATCCTGTCTGGACGTATGATTATCATTTCGATGTCATGGCAATTCCAGTCTGGCGGTGAGTGAGGGAGCATCAGAGATTTACAGCGACTGTGTCCACCCTAACAACTCAGGAACCCCCTCCAGCATCTGACATCCGACGCAAAGCCGTCTTCGTCAACCCCAACCCATCCCTAAACTAAAATGCCCAACTATGATTTTACAGTAACCTTTAACCTCCCCGACAGCGAACCGCATCCGAGCCATTACGTTGATATTTTGCACGTGAATGGGTGTGATGATGCTTTAGTCGGTGTGGGAAGACTCGGAAAAATTGCCTTGAACTTTACCCGTGATGCGTCTTCAGCGACTGAAGCAGTATATAGTGCGATCGCAGATGTTAAACAAGCCATTCCTGAAGCCAAATTGATAGAAGTTAGCCCCGATTTAACTAGCATAACAGATGTAGCCAAGCGCCTCGGATGCACGCGGCAAAATATCCGCAATCTCTTGATGACAGGCGGAGCAAACTCCCCCAATCCCGTTTACAACGGAACTCCCTCAATTTGGCATTTGTCGGATATTTTGACTTGGTTAGTTCAAGAAAAACACTATAAAGTTGACTCAGAGTTATTAGAATTAGCCCAGGTCAATCGAGATTTGAATACCATCCGAGAGTGGCAACGGGTTGATGTCGAGAGACAGCGGGAACTCGAATCCTTATTTACTCGGCTTCTTCCAGCTTGAGGTTAGCATGATGAGGGCTATACATGAACGCTGGAGGAGGGCAACCACAAGGGATTGCCCCTACGGCCATCTGTGGCATACACTAAGGTTTTCTTTGAGCAATCATATATTCAATAGCCTGTGGATTATCAATCCGTTGGGAAGCCTGAAGAATCTCAATCCCGATAACATTTTGACTAG
>SMDP01000410.1 GCA_012911965.1 Geitlerinema sp. P-1104 | reverse complement strand
TGACCAAGCTGCCCTGAATCATCGGGAGGCTCAATATATCGCCCCCAGCGATCCCCAAATTCACTATCAAGCCGGGGCGACCTTCATGGAGATGGAACAGTACGAGGAGGCACTGACCTCTCTAAACACCGCCCGCGATTTGGCTAGTGCCCAGGAAGACCCAGTGCTATTAACGGCGATTGAATTCTCCTTAGCCCGCCTCCAACGACGACAGGGCACACCGGAGAATATCGGAACTCCTGTCCTCTGATGATGGGACACCTTCGATGGGCTTCAGATGAGGATTGGGCTGTTTTGGCGATGAAGGATAACGGTGTCAGTACATTCACTAAGTGATTCGAGGGAGGGGCAACGATGGCTAATGGGGGCAAGTTATTGAGGGTGATGGTGCTGACGGCCCTGTGGCTGTCAGCAGTAGAGGGGGTCATGGCCGCCGGACGACGGCAAATCCCTCTCCCGAATCAGGGCATCTCGGGGGAACTGTGGCCTCTCTCGGACTTGGACCGAAACTCAAGGGCGTCATCTCTGGAGATGGAGAAGTACCCCCCTCAACCGACCCTCGCCCAAGCCGATCTCCGCCTTAGCGAAGCCAATCGCCTGCTCGACTTGGGGCTTGAGAAATTTAATCGCAGTCAGTTTCAGGCAGCGATCGCCTCTTGGGAACGGGCTTTAGAACTCTACCGAGCCGTGGGTGATCGCCCTGGTGAAGTCCACGCCCTAGAAAATTTGGGTAATGTTTACAGCAGTCTAGGGCAGTACGAGCGTGCCATTGACTTCTATCAACAACAGCGAGCCATTGCCCACGAGATCAGCGATAGCGCTGGTGAAGTCCGCGCCCTGAACAATTTGGGCGTTGCTTACCGCAACCTGGGCCAGTACGACCGCACCCTAGAGCAATACGGTCAAGCCGTCGTTCTGTTCAACGAACTCGTTGCCCCCTCCGAAACAGCGGCCCTACTAGAGGTCGAATGGCAACTAGAGGATGGCGATGAGGTCTTACAGGATGGCAGTTTGTACGATCTGCACACCTTTGAGGGTCAAGCGGGACAGTTCCTTGAAATTCGCCTCAATAGTGACGACTTTGATGCCTATCTGATTCTGTTTAGTCCTGATGGTGAGCAGGTTGCAGAAGATGATGATGGTGGTGAAGGGTTAAATTCTCTAATCTCTATTCAACTTCCCCAAACAGGTCGCTATTCGGTGATTGCTAATGCCCATGACGCTTCGGGGCGGGGACGCTATCGGCTGACGGTGGCAGTCATTAGCCCTGAAGACTATCAACGGGGACAGGAGCGTGCAAGTGCGAGGGCTGAAGCTGACCAACTACTACAGCAGGGAATTCAGCAATTCAACCGCAGTCAGTTTCGAGAAGCACTGGACTCTTGGGAACGGGCTTTAGAACTCTATCGAGCCGTGGGCGATCGCCCTGGGGAAGGCCGTGTCCTGGGCAATTTGGGCAATGCTTACAACAGCCTGGGCCAGTACGAGCGCGCCATTGATTTCTATCAACGAATCCTGGTACTCTTCCGCGCTCTACCTGATCGCGCCGGGGAAGGCAACGCCCTAGGCAATTTGGGTAATGCTTACCGCAAACTGGGTCAGTATGAACGAGCCATTGACTTCCATGAACAGGCCCTAGTGATCTTCCGCGAGATCATCGCTCGCGCTGAGGAAGGTTTGACCCTGGGAAATTTGGGCAATGCTTACGACAGCTTGGGCCAGTACGAGCGCGCCATTAACTTCCATGAACAAGCCCTAGCGATCGCCCGCGAAATCAGCAATCGCTTAGGGGAAGGTAACGCCCTGGGAAATTTGGGCAATGCTTACAACAGCCTGGGCCAATCTGACCGCGCCCTAGAGCAATACGGTCAAGCCGTTGCCCTGTTCAACGAACTCGGTGCGCGCACCGAAGAAGCTCTCTTCCTCAGCAACATCGGCACCCTCCTCAACAACCAAGGCCAACCCGAACTCGCCATCATCTTCCTCAAAGCCAGCGTCGAGGTGCGCGAAGCCATACGCGGCAACCTGCGCGGACTCGACACCGACCTGGAACAATCCTTCACCGACACCGTTGCCGACAGCTACCGCCTCCTCGCCGACCTCCTCCTGCAACAAAACCGCATCCTCGAAGCCCAGCGTGTCCTCGACCTGCTTAAAATCCAAGAACTCGACGACTACCTGCAAGAAGTCCAGCGCAATAGCCGCACCGCCAGCGGCATAGACTACCTGCGACCC